>NZ_JBFRFN010000014.1:0-156960 GCF_052114825.1 Paenibacillus sp. 2TAF8 | reverse complement strand
GCGAGCGCTTCGCTTCTTCAGAATCGATTCCGTCCCCTTCGCTACGTGAGCAGATATCCAAACCTGATAATGAACCTGAAACCTCATCTTGTTAGGTGAGTTGTTGTAATAGTAAGGCTTGAGTGGACGCTCCGGGTTCGGATCGTTCTTTTGATCGCTGTTACTCCGGATTTTTTCGATCCCTTCTCAAAGGGGAAAATCCAGCGATAAAGGCGAGCACTTCGTTTCTTCAGAATCGATTCCGCCCCCCTCCGCTACTTCTCGCCGTACCCCTGACCTAAGTACAAAAGAATATTCATCTTAATTAGGGATGTTGGTATTAAAGCCGAAAATCTCATCTTGTTAGGTGTGTAAATAAATATTACTGATTCGCGGCTACGGGTTCGGTAAGCAAGTTGCCGCGAATATAAAACGTCATCGGATCGGTAATTTCCACTTGTACAAACGTACCGATCAGTTCCTTGGACCCTTCAAAATGCACCAACTTGTTACTTCGAGTACGTCCAGCCAGAACGTTCGAGTTGCGTTTACTCTCTCCTTCGACGAGCACTTCAACAATCTTGCCACGTTGCTGCTCGTTACTGCGCTGGCTGTACTCGTTCACCGTTTCGTTCAGGCGTTTCAGACGTTCTTTTTTCACTTCCATCGGTACATTATCTTCCATCACCGCTGCAGGTGTGCCTTCACGCGGAGAGTAGATGTACGTATAGGCAAAATCATAACCCACTTCGCGCACCAGTGAAAGTGTATCTTCAAACTGCTCATCTGTTTCACCAGGGAATCCCACAATGAAATCCGTTGTCAGGACAACCTCCGGAATAGCAGCTTTAATCTTCGCCGCCAGCTTTAGATAGTGTTCCCGTGTGTACTTACGGCTCATACGTTTGAGCACTTCCGTACTGCCTGATTGCACTGGCAGATGGATGTGTTCCACCAAATTACCGCCTTTGGCGAGCACCTCGATCAAATGATCATCGAAGTCGCGCGGATGGCTTGTTGTAAAGCGTACGCGCGGTATATCTATTTTGCGAATATCGTCCATCAAATTACCAAAGGTGTACTTCAGATCCGTAAAATCTTTGCCGTATGCATTCACATTCTGACCCAGCAGCGTAATTTCCTTGAATCCCTGCCTAGCCAGTTCTCTTACTTCTGCAATAACGTCCTCTGGACGACGGCTACGTTCTTTACCCCGGGTAAACGGTACGATGCAATATGTACAGAACTTATCGCAGCCATACATAATGTTTACCCAGCCGCGCATACCTTCACGTTTCTTCGGCAGGTTCTCAATGATGTCACCTTCCTTGGACCATACTTCAACAACCATCTCTTTACTAAAGAGCGCTTCCTGAATCAGGTGTGGGAGGCGGTGTACATTGTGGGTACCAAAGATCATATCAACAAAACCATGCTTCTGCATGATTCGATTAACGACACCCTCTTCCTGAGACATACATCCACATACACCAAGCAATAAGCCTGGGTTTTCCAGCTTCAGTGTTTTCAGATGGCCCAGTTCGCCAAATACCTTGTCTTCCGCATTTTCACGAATCGCACAAGTGTTGAGTAAAATGAGATCCGCAGCTTTACGATCTTCTGTAGCTTCATAACCCATCGTTTCCAGCAGACCTTTGATCGTTTCGGAGTCATGTTCATTCATCTGACATCCATAGGTATATACGATATAATGCTTGCCTTTTCCGATCGTTTTCAGTTCATCGGGAACAGCAGTTTCATACAGAACCTGAATATCCTCTTTGCCCCTTTGTTTCTCCTGACGATGGTTCGGTTCCGCTTTGATATTAATCTCGCGTCCGCGAATTCTAATCTTTTTGCTGAATTCATCTTGCGAAATTACTTTGGCATCGGAGAAATCAAAATATTGGGAGTAATCCTTTTTTGAGTCTTTAGCCATTTCCTTCGGTCACTCCTTACAGCCTCTATTCATAAAAAACATTCATTTCATCTTGAAATACGCACGTTTGGTTCTTCATGCTTCAAAAGAGCATTACAGCAAATTATAACATGAATTGGGCTGTAGTTCCACAAGCAAACACGCCCCTTTCGAATGGCTTCCGCCGTTATAACCCTTCCTTCTCACAAAAAAACCTGAGCACGCTGACACACAGTCCAAATGGACTGGCTCTGCCAGTGTACTCAGGTGTTCTGTCCTTATATACAACCTTCATTAAACAGCTACTGCTGCGCTTGAAGACCGCATAAGGTTATTAATCGATGATTTCAGCAGTTTCGCCATTACGAGCACCTGCTGCGTTTGCTTCATCTGTATCGATGTGCATATCCAGTGCGAAAGAATCGGATACACGAGCCAGTACATTTTCCAATACCAGACCACGCTCTCCACCCAGACGGACTTTCAGCATTTGTTTGTCTTCAATGCCCCAGTTTGCTGCATCGGACGTATGGAAGTGGATGTGACGAGCCGCAACGATCACACCTTTATCGATGGTAACTTCGCCAGCTGGTCCTTTAATCGTGATTCCCGGTGTTCCTTCGATGCTTCCGGATTCACGTACAGGTGCTTTTACACCGATCGCAAAAGAATCCGTCATGGAGATTTCCAATTGTGTTTCTGGACGAACAGGTCCGAGGATACGCACTTTATCAAACTGCCCTTTCGAACCAATCACCGCTACCGTTTCGTTTGCAGCATATTGTCCGGGCTGGGACAGAGGTTTAAATTCAGTCAGTTCATATCCTTTGCCGAACAAAATATCAACGTGCTCTTGGGATACATGAATGTGACGGGCGGATACGCCCACAGGTACTGTTTTACTCATCGTAAATTCACTCCTTGTTTATCTATGGCCTGTAGTCAGGCTCTTAACAATCCAAGTGGTATTATACTCCTTTTTACTGTGAAATGAAAACAAACTGATGAAAATTCATGAAATACACTTATTTTCGCTGAATGTTATTCATTTCACAGCGCATTTCTTGAAAAAAGTGAGATTTATTACATCTTTCTTCCTGGCCTTATTCTTTGAATTCACTCGTTTGCTTCAGTTTACCCTCTGGCAAGTGTTCCCTGAGATAACGCATTGCATTCCCCCATAACCAGCCTTGCACCAAAGCTTCGTCGTAGTGCTTCAGCAAAATCTCCGTCAGCTTTGGATAACATCCCGCATGTTCCAGACCCTGAACCTTGGTTGATATCCCGTCAAAATCTGACCCCATCATCAAATGATGAGCTCCGCCAAGCGAACAGATCTGTTCAATGTGTGGCAGCAAATCCTCTATTTGCACTTCATCCTCTTCTTGAACAAACCAAGGTACAAACGTCAAGCCAATACGTCCATCTCTCGCAACTATGGCCTGAATCTGGTCATCCTTCAAGTTACGTACATGCGGACATACGCTATAGCTGTTTGAATGCGAGGCTATGAAGGGACGTTCACTCAGATCGGCTAGTTCCCAGAAGCCTTTTTCCGATAAATGAGATACATCTAGCAGCATCCCGATCCGATTGCAGAGACGTATCAGTTCCTTACCTTTCTCTGTCAGACCCGCCCCTCGCTTTTCCATAATACCGTCCGCAGCCCAATTCGCATGATTCCATGTAAGACCGACGATGCGTACTCCCATCTGAAAACACAATTCCAGATAAAACAGGTTGCCCTCCAACCCGTCCACGCCCTCCAGCGTGATGAGCCCCCATGGAGAGGTTTTCGTCTCCTTTTGCAACTGTACTGTCTGTTCACGCCAGAGCAGTGTCTTGACCCCGCTGGAGCGCTGTGCGCTCTGTTCTACCTTTTTACGGTACAGTTCCAGTTGTCCCATCACATGTTCAAACTTACCTCGGCCGAGCACTTCTGGCAAATAAATCGCAAACGCCTGCAGATGAACACCACCTTGTTGCATACGCTGTAGATTGACATCCAGTTCAGGAACATTCTCAAAAGAAAGTTCCGGTTTCATCAAAAGTTTACTCAGTGCATCACAATGAAAATCAGCTACAGACCAGTCTCTTATCGACATCTCTGACCCTCCTGTTACAGTTAAATGACCCATCTATTCTTCGAAACCGTTCAAAAATAACGCAAAAAAACCTGTCTACTTCATTCGTAAACAGGCTCATGCATAACTTAAATCATGTATTATCTGGGCTCCACAATCAGCTTAATGGCCGTTCGGTCCTCACCGTCAATCACTATGTCTGTAAAAGCTGGAATACAAATCAGGTCAACTCCGCTTGGTGCTACAAATCCCCGGGCAATCGCTACCGCTTTAATGGCTTGGTTCAGTGCTCCCGCTCCAATTGCCTGCAGTTCAGCATTTCCACGTTCACGAAGAACTCCTGCAAGAGCGCCGGCTACAGAGTTAGGGTTGGACTTTGCTGAAACTTTTAATACATCCATGGTAAGTACCTCCCTGGGAATGTTGAAAGTTTGTTTCCACTTACTAGATGTTATTCGCGGGAGGCAAAAAAATTCCTTCTTTTTAACAGGTTTCACGGCAAAATGGGACAATACCCCTATTCCATGCGCCACTCATCTTCCATTAGACGGATTTTCTCGATCCGTGTGGCTGCTCCTGTTGACTCGTCAATGTCCACGATCACACCATGAAAGTGCCATTTGCCATCATCTACAACAAAACGAACCGGAAGTTGGGTATAGAACTTACGTAACACCGCTTCACGCTCCATGCCAAGGATACCATCACGTGGACCGACCATGCCTGCATCGGTCAAGTATGCAGTACCCCCAGGCAAAATACGTTCATCGTTGCTCTGTACATGGGTATGTGTTCCTACAACGAATGATGCTCTTCCATCCAGATGCCAACCCATGGCAATCTTCTCGGACGTTGCTTCCGCATGCATATCCACTAGAATACATGTATAGTCCTTGCGCAACTCATCCACAATCTCATCCGCCACGCGGAAAGGGCAATCGATGGCTGGCAAAAACGTTCTGCCTTGCAGATTCACAATCGCAAGTTCCTTACCCTCGCCTTTAACAACGGTATAACCGCGTCCAGGCGTGCCTGGTGGAAAGTTCGCCGGTCTGATCATACGTGGCTCATCATCTATAAAATCAAAAATATCCTTATTGTCCCAAGTATGGTTGCCCAGCGTAATGCCATGGACACCCCAGTTAAAAAATTCATTTGCGATCGCACCAGTAATGCCGCGTCCTGCTGCTGCATTTTCACCATTTACAATGATCACATGTGGTTTATATTTCGATTTCAGGTATGGCAAATTTTCTTTGAGTGCTTTACGTCCCACGTTACCTACAATATCACCTATAAATAAAACTTTCATTGATTGCTGCCTCCTCAATTCCTACATCGCTTATCAACAGGAAAAGTGGCCCACTGAAGCGGCCACTTTTCATAAAAACTCTATTTTGCGTATTCAACCGCTCTGGTTTCACGGATAACAGTGACTTTGATATGACCTGGATAATCAAGTTCATTCTCAATCATCTTCGTGATATCACGTGCGAGGCGGAAAGCTTCGGCATCATCAATCTTCTCAGGCTGCACCATGACACGAACTTCGCGTCCAGCTTGAATGGCGTATGATTTCTCTACACCTTCGAAAGATTCCGAAATTTCTTCCAACTTCTCCAGTCGCTTGATATACGTCTCCAGCGTTTCGCGGCGTGCACCTGGACGTGCTGCGGACAGCGCATCTGCTGCACCCACCAGCATCGCAATAACCGAAGTTGCTTCGCAGTCCCCGTGATGGGAAGCGATACTGTTAATAACTACTGGATGTTCCTTGTATTTCTTCGCCAGTTCCACGCCAATTTCGACGTGTGATCCTTCCACTTCGTGATCCAGCGCTTTACCGATGTCATGCAATAAACCTGCACGTCTTGCCAAAGTTACGTCTTCTCCAAGTTCTCCAGCCATCAGTCCTGCCAAATATGCGACTTCCATCGAATGTTTCAGAACGTTCTGACCGTAGCTTGTACGGAACTTCAGGCGGCCCAGAATCTTGATGAGATCCGGGTGCAAACCATGCACGCCCACTTCAAAGGTAGCTTGCTCACCGTATTCACGGATGCGCTCATCCACTTCTTTACGTGATTTCTCCACCATTTCTTCAATACGAGCCGGGTGAATCCGTCCGTCTGCCACCAGTTTCTCCAGTGCAGTGCGGGCAATTTCACGACGAATCGGGTCAAAGCCCGACAGAATAACAGCTTCTGGCGTATCATCGATAATGAGGTCAATCCCGGTAAGGGTTTCAAGCGCACGGATGTTACGTCCTTCACGACCGATAATCCGGCCTTTCATTTCTTCATTAGGCAGTGTTACAACGGAGACCGTTGTCTCTGCTACATGGTCAGCCGCACAGCGCTGGATGGCGAGTGTAATGATCTCGCGGGACTTTTTGTCCGCCTCTTCCTTCGCTTGCTGTTCAATGTCCTTAATCATTTGAGCCGTCTCATGACGGACTTCCTGTTCTACGTTGGACAGTATGATACTGCGTGCGTCTTCCATTGTGAGATTGGAGATTCGTTCAAGCTCCGTCACCTGGTTTTTGTAAATCATTTCAATCTGCTGCTGTGTTTCATCGATACGTTTCTCTTTGTTAGCCACTTGCTCTTCTTTACGTTCGAGTGATTCCAATTTTTTATCCAGCGACTCTTCTTTTTGCAACAATCGTCTCTCTTGTCGTTGAATTTCATTCCGACGTTCACGAGTGTCCTTTTCAGCTTCGGCGCGAATGCGATGAATCTCATCCTTCGCTTCCAGCACCGTTTCTTTCTTCAGTGCCTCTGCCTCTTTCTTCGCGTTCTCCACGATTTGTACGGCAGCTTGTTCCGCACTAGAGATTTTAGCCTCTGCAAGAGATTTGCGAATAAAATATCCGACTCCGAACCCAATAACGAGCGCGGCCACAACGAGAGCAATCGTGATAGCGATGTCCATACTGTTCACCTCCTCGTTGGTTCCTCCAAGGCACTCCTTGGGTCAACTTTTCTGTTTTCATACCTTACATATGTTTGGGAATAACGAATACTCACGGCGATCCCCCGCCGATTTTCATTTCACATGTACATGAATACATGTACTATTCACCGTCTCCAGTGAACCCATAATTAAGAATGGTATAAATCTGTAGAAACCGAAACCGCTTTTTTGGAAGGAAAAAGGGTTGTCCTTTTCTTAACAGACTCATGTCCATTTTAGTATTTGACGAAAGAAATTGTCAAGAGAATGCAGTATTGTTAGTCTTCGCGTCTAGTCCCATAACAATGCTTCATCATCTTCGGCATCTTCTGCCCCATCCTCTTCTATTAAACGATTCACAACCCGGCGCACCAAATCCATGCTAAAACCGCGTCGCATCAAGAAAGGGAACGTTTTACGTTTCTTCTCCTGCACGTCTCCTCGAACTTGTTTCCACTTCTTACGGCCAGCTGTTAATGCAGTGTCGAATTCAGCATCTGCACTAACATCATCCAGCACCTCCGCAATAAGTTCATTGGTAATGCCTTTTTGACGCAATTCTTGTCTAATCCACAGTTTTCCCTTCCGCTGCCCCTCCATACGCTGTCTTGTCCATTCTTTGGCAAACAGATCATCGTCAACAAGCTTTTCTTGCTCAAGTCGATCGAGGACTTCTTCAATAATCGGTGCCGCGAACTCCTTTTGCTTTAGCTTTTGCCGCAATTCATGCCGTGTCCGCTGCTTAAACTCCAAAAAACGCAATGACTGCACGTACGTCCTCTGCCGTTCATCCGCCACGATGATTTCTTCTAGATCTTTCTTCATAAAGGTGTTACCACGCGTCATTCTGTACTTGATCATCACATCTTCCAGAACCGTAAGCGAATAGTTGCCAAAAGAAATCCGATAGCGCGCCTCACGACTTTTAGTTCGCTCCACCAAGGTTATGATAAGTTCTTCATCGTCTGGAAATTGAGAGATGCCGTTTAATTCTGCTTCTTCGTGCAAATCTTCATCATGTGTATCATAACCATGCTGATTTTGGTGATGCTTCACTACGATATTCACGCTCCCAATGGATTGTATTTTTGGCTAAAAAGTGTACTTCCCCTTTGTCCACTCTTAATATGATCCAAGTATAGCTTAGGTCATATATGGCATAGATGCTAACAGCCTCTGTCCGGAATGGACAGAGGCTGTTAGCATCGCGAGAAACCAATCCTATTTAGCTAGGTAAGCATTAGCACTCGTTCAATACAAGTTCAGGACATGTCAGAAGACCGGAACCTGATCCCGTAAAGAAAAATCACTCATTAATTTCGAATAATTCCTGTTCCTCAGCCGCTTCTTTATCTTGCTCTTCACTAGTTGGTGTCGGAACAGCAGTTGTTAGATTGCTGGCCTCACGTATTCTCTGCTCAATCGTATCCGCAATTTCTTTATGTTCTTTCATAAATTGCTTCGCGTTCTCACGACCTTGTCCTAAACGTTCGCCTTCGTAAGAATACCAAGCACCACTTTTGTTGACGATATCCAAATCTGTACCAATATCAATGATACTTCCCTCTCTGGAAATACCTTCACCATACATAATATCAACTTCCGCTTGTTTGAACGGAGGTGCCACTTTGTTTTTCACAACTTTAATACGGGTACGGTTACCCGTAATGTCATTGCCTGATTTGATGCTCTCAATACGACGAACATCCAGACGAACTGTTGAATAGAACTTCAACGCACGACCACCTGGTGTCGTTTCCGGGTTACCAAACATAACGCCAACTTTCTCACGAAGCTGGTTGATGAAGATAGCAATTGTTTTAGATTTGCTGATCGCACCAGACAATTTACGCAACGCTTGAGACATCAGACGCGCCTGCAAACCTACGTGGGAATCACCCATCTCCCCTTCAATCTCTGCTTTTGGTACCAATGCAGCTACAGAGTCAATAACAACGATGTCTACAGCACCACTGCGTACAAGAGCTTCTGCAATTTCCAAACCTTGCTCACCTGTATCCGGTTGAGACAAAAGCAATTCATCAATGTTTACGCCCAATTTGCTTGCATAGCTTGGGTCGAGTGCATGCTCGGCATCGATAAATGCTGCTTGTCCACCCACACGTTGAACTTCAGCAATGGCATGCAATGCCACAGTTGTTTTACCTGAAGACTCAGGTCCATATATTTCAACAATACGGCCTTTAGGCAAGCCGCCTGTTCCTAATGCAATATCCAAAGCCAAGGATCCGCTGGGAATGATTTCCACATTCATGTGAGTTGACTCACCCAATTTCATGATGGAACCTTTACCAAATTGCTTCTCTATTTGACGGAGCGCCATATCAAGCGCAGCACGACGGTCTGACAATAAACTCACACCCTTTACTGTTTATAATATAATGATACCTTGTTTTAACTCGTTTGCCAAGCTTTTTTTCGAACATACATTCGTTTTTTTGTTCAGGCCGAGGCGCCTCTTCCTCACAAAAATACACAAAAAATAGAAAAAGAACCGTAAACAAGGCTGTTTAAGGCCACATTTTACGGTTCTTCCGTCTCTACTCATTATACTTCCTCAATTATGCAAATGCAATCTGTTGCGCAACGATCAATCAATAGCGACCAATTTTTTCCACAGTCGATACAGAATCGCTTTTGCGGAGCGAATGCGGACCGTTTCACGGTTACCATTAATCCGGAGTTCATGAATTTCCGTATCCTTCCCACGCTCAGCCAATGCAATAAATACAAGGCCAGGCGGTTTACGTTCCGAATACCCTGGACCGGCTACTCCGGTTATAGCCAAACCGAAATCAGCATCGCCGATCATACGGACCTGCTCAGCAAGAACCTTTGCCACCTCTGGACTAACTGCGCCCGGAGCATCTTCGCCCTCCAGATAACTGTGCGGCACATTCAGCAGTTTTTCTTTGATCTCATTGGAGTAACATACAATGCCGCCTTTAAGCATGGATGCACTTCCCGGTATGGAAGTAAGGCTCTGCATTACAAGCCCTCCTGTGCAGCTTTCGGCTGCACTCAAAGTCAGCCCCATATCAGACATCATCGTAACAATCGTGTACTCTATAGGCACATCCTCGTTAGCGTACAGATGTTCAGACAAACGTTCACGGATCTGTACCTCCATCGCATCCAGCTTCAGTTTGGCTTCTCCTTCGCTTGGAGCCTTGGTAGAGACACGCACAGTCACTTCCCCTTCACTCGCGTAGGGAGCAATTGTAGGGTCTGTCTGCCCGTCAATGAGGTCAAGCAATCGATCTTCRAGTGCGGATTCACCAATACCTGCGAATTTCAGCATACGTGAATAAATCGGCATTTCTTCAGTAAGAGCATGCTGGAGCAACCAAGGCTTTACTTCCTGCTCAAACATTGGAATCAGTTCCTTAGGGGGACCTGGCATAACAATATAATATTTTTGGTTATCCGCAATCGCGTTGCCGGCAGCAAGGCCCGTTTCATTCGCCAGAGGAGTTCCATCCTCAATAACGATGGCTTGGCGACGGTTATTCTCCGTCATCTCCACATTACGATCCCGGAAAAAACCTTCAATTTTATCCATAGCCATGCGGTCGATATGCAGCTTCCGGTTAAGTACAGCAGCCAGCGCGTCTTTGGTCAGATCATCCTGTGTTGGACCGATTCCCCCAGAAAATAAAATAATGTCTGCGCGTCCCTGCGCGATGCGTATTGCTTCACTAAGCCGATTCAAGTTATCTCCAACTACCGTCTGAAAATATACGTCGATCCCCATTGCAGCAAGTTCCCGGGAAAGGTATCTGGCATTCGTATTTACGATTTGTCCAAGCAACAGTTCTGTTCCAACTGCGATAATCTCTGCCTTCATTCCAGTTTCCTCCTGTGCACATGTTGAGTAGTCAAAGGGCAATAGGATAAGTTCCTATTGCCCTTTGACCCGATGAGTCTTTCATCATTACCCATTCCAGCATAAATCATTACGCTTTTGATAAATGAAGCAAGTTTTTGTTTTTGATAAAGTAGTCAATTCCCGACCAGATCGTGATCAGAGCAGCCGCCCATACCGCGATCTCATCAACATGAATGCCTGTGTACGAGAACGGAAAATTGTTCAGCAGCATCAAAACAATCGCTACGATCTGTACTACCGTTTTCAGTTTGCCCCACGCACTCGCAGCAACAACCGAACCGTCCAGCAAAGCAATCTGGCGCAGACCAGTCACGGCAAATTCACGGCTAATAATAACGACTGCAATCCATGAATCCAGCTTGCCCATTTGAACCAGTGAAATCAGAACAGCGGTAACCAGCAGTTTGTCTGCCAGAGGGTCCAGCAGTTTGCCCAAATTGGTGACCATATTGTTTTTTCTTGCAAGATAGCCGTCTATTCCATCCGTGCTTGCAGCAACGATAAAAATAAAAGCAGCAATTAACTGATTATACGGAAGCATAAAGCTTCCAAGATGCAACGGCTCTGGATAAAACGGAAAATCCACCAGCAGGAACACCATCAAAAAAGGGATTAAGCAAATTCGTGCAAGCGTAATCCGGTTGGGTAAATTCACAAGACGCCCTCCCTTTGTATCCTTCATTACTTCAAACATTCATCTTAATCCCGTATTCATCATCTGAAGCAAAGAATGAACGTTTGAACCGTCGACTTTGTATTTACATGAAACCCTATGTAGAAACGCAAAAAATAAAGTCTACCGCTCAAACGCAAAACCGCTTTTAAACGCTCCGGTGACTTCCAGAAGTGTACTGCTTTTCACAAAGTCAGCAAACGATGAAGACTGGACTTGATGTATGACTGCCAGCAATGCACATTCAGTATAATATACGTACCAATACAGTGTCAAAAGGACATTGTTAGGCAAGAATTCTTATTTAAAGTTAGTATATTGCAGATCCAACGGCAAGTTAGCTCCATTAAGCAATTGCATAACGGCTTGCAGATCGTTTTTGCTTTTTCCAGTCACACGAAGTTGATCTCCCTGAATCTGACTCTTCACCTTCAGTTTGGAATCACGAATGAGAATATTAATTTTTTTGGCAACATCTTGGTCAATCCCCTGTTTGAAATTCAAACGCTGGCGAACCGTACCAGAAGAAGCTGGCTCTACTTTACCATAATCCATGTTTTTCAGCGGAAGCCCACGCTTTGCCATTTTGGATTGCAGTACCTCGATAACAGCTTTTAATTTGGTCTCATCATCAGACACAATCGTTAGAGCATCTTTATCCAATTTCAGGCTACTTTTGCTGCCCTTGAAATCATAACGAGCACCAATTTCCTTTTCCGTTTGTGTAACGGCATTGGTCAATTCCTGCAAGTCCATTTTGGACACAATATCAAATGAATTTTCTGAACTCAAACCGAGTCACCCTTTCAGTTAATCATATGTTCTGTAACATTATAGAGTAAACTTCACACAAAAGTCTAATTTTAGCTATGTCTACCCATAGAAAAAAGCATTTTTGGCGTACCTTCTGGTCACCAAAAATGCTTGCTGGTTCAGCTACCCCTAATACCGGCTACGGTCAGGCTGTCTGAACATATCGAGCACACCGAGAACGATATGCGCAAGTCCAAAGCCCAATATTCCGTAGCCCCAGGCATTTGGAGTCAGGTAATAACCCAGGAGGCTGACAATGATCCCTAAACCGGTTACGATCCAGCTGACTGTCACGGCCTTCCACCTCACTTCACCATAAGTTGACTGCAATTGAAGACGAGTTTATTGTCCCCTGCAGTCAACCAGGTTATTCGTTGCTGGTGCTTCCGCCGCCATCAGAGGAGTCACTATTCGTTGTCCCCGCTGCGCCTTCAGTTCCTGTGGAAGAAGCTGTGCTGTCTGTATCCAATTTAAGACGAATACGGTTGGTTGCTTTGCCATCCGTCACCACTTGACCGCCAACATCAATTGTCGTTGCTGCCGCATATCCGGACTTAATGTACATTCCTGTACTATCCAAAGTAAATGTAAACGTGTCACCGTCGGCTGTATTACCATACTGGAGCTTCTCCCCGCTGGAATTCTCGCCTTTATAAACCTCAAGCCAGCTGTTCCCTGTCGCCTTGATCGTCACGGTTACGGGCTGACCTGCGCTTCCGCTTACTTTAAAGTTTGTGATATTGCCCGATTTTCCATCCTCTGAAACTGTAACCGAACCAGGTGTGCTTGGCGGTGCTCCCTCTTGGTTCTCACCTGTTTGGCCATCCGTCTGTCCATCGGTTTGACCGTTATTTTGCTCACCGGTCTGACCGGTCGCTTCACTACCGCCACCGTTTCCGCCAGCCTCACCTTTACCGGTATCCTTAGACCCCGAATCCGTTGCAGGCGGTGTCGCCGCTTGCCCATTGTCGGACGACGGATCAGGTTTGTCATTAGCAGGTTTCTGACTGTCCGTGATTTTCGTATCATCCAGCCCTTGTGGGTTGGTATCATCACCCTTGTTGTTTGCCATATATACATACAAAAGAACGAAGATCAAAATAGGAAATGTCCACATTAGAGCAACAGACATCCAGCGATTACTCCGCTCCACCGGTCGGTTGGAGCGTTTCTGGATCACTGGCTCCATAGTCGCCTCCGTAGCCTCTGCAGGTACGTCCTTTTTATGTCCTTCCAGCAGCTCATCTGGATTCAGTCCCACTGTTTCCGCATAGGTTTTGATAAATGCACGCACATAGAAGCTGCCAGGCAGCACTTTGTAGTCCCCTGCTTCTATAGCCTCCAAATACCTCTTGCGAATCTTAGTCATTTCCTGTACATCGTCGAGACTCATCCCTTTTTGCAGCCGGGCCTCTCTTAACTGTTGACCCAGTTCAGACATGCCATCTCCTCCTTATGTTTATCTCTTCAGTTGTTGCTGATCTATTCCATGATGCCGTACGGAGCTTTACAGTTCGTCGGTGTAGCTTGCCGTAAACGTATCATAAATAATTTCTTCATTAGGATTATTGCGCAATTCAATAATAATATCAAAATTATTGTAATCATATTCGGATTCCTGTACAAAAATATCCGGGTGCTCAATAACCTTGGTGCTTGGCATCGACATAATGTCCTGCAGTAGGTTGTAATGTCTTTCACTGGAGCGAATCGTGCTGACAATTCCATCAATGATAAATACATTGTTGGGGTTCAATTCGTCTTCGGACATCTGGCTCCGGATCGTTTGACGAAGAAGTGTAGAGGATACAAAAGTCCAACGTTTCATGGCACATACACTACCCGCAATGATTGACTCTGTTTTGCCAACCCGTGGCATGCCACGCAAGCCGATAACCTGATTGCCTTCTCTTTTAAATACTTCACCCAAAAAATCAACAAGTAACCCAAGTTCGTCACGAGTAAAACGAAATGTTTTGCGATCATCCGAATCGCGGTCGATATATCTTCCGTGACGTACAGCAAGAATATCCACCAATTTCGGTTGACGAAGTGCCGATACGGTAATACTGTTGACTTTACCAAGCATCTCCCCAAGCAGACGGATTTTCTCGTCATCATCTGATTCGAGCAACATCCCCCGTGTTTTGCCTTCCACACCGTTGATGGTCAATATATTGACTTCAAGCATCCCCAGCATAGAGGCGATATCCCCCAAAAGACCAGGTCTGTTCTTATGTATTTTATATTCCATATACCATTGTTTAGTTTCCATATATACACCCCGTAATGCATTATTCCACATTAATCGACAACATCAGAACGCGTTCACTGAACGTAATTCCTGGTCATCTTCTAAAAATGGGTCACGTTAATGATATATAAAATGAAAATGAATTACAAGAACAGCTCTGTAATCCGTTTGTAATCATTAGAGAAAAGCCCCCTTACGGGAGCTCTTCATCTCTTGCCTTATGCGTTTTGTTTGGCCAATTTGACCATCAGGCACGCAATCGTACGACGCTCATCCGCATCGCCGACATCCCATAGTTCCTTCAATGCTCGGTTGGAATGGTTCGCAGGATCAACTTTCTCATCCAGAAAGTCACCGATTTCGTACGCTAGTTTGTTGATGGTCTCTTCACTCATTCCCATCCTCTCAGCTTGCAATACGCGATCGCCCAAGAACTTCTTCCATGTGTCAAAGTTGGAAACCACTGTTTTTTCTGTTGACATGATAAATCCTCCTTGGCTGACGCATGAGATTTAAAATCAACAGTTGTAATATGTGCTTCCGGGACATTTTATATACGAGCTTTCAAAATAAATCAAGACTGCATATCCAAGTGAGAACGCTTTTGCTTCCCCATTTCACTCATAAGCCACATCAGAACCGGTACATGTTCAAACAACATTAGGTCAGCCAGCCTCCATTGGGGCTAATAATCTGTCCATTGATGTAACCCGATTCGGGCAGCGCGAGAAAATAAACCAGTGACGAAATCTCGTCCGGCTGCGCCAAACGACCCGCAGGGATCTCTTCTTCCAGCATCTTCAGTTCACTCTGGTCCAAGTGGTCTAACATCGTCGTTTGAACCGCACCGGGAGCAACGGCATTCACCGTAACTCCGGAGGGGGCAAGCTCTTTCGCAAGTGCCTTCGTGAATGCATTCACACCGCCCTTGGTTGTAGAATATAACACCTCACAAGACGCACCGGATAGTCCCCATATGGACGAAACATTTATAATACGACCGTATCGCTGTGAGATCATGTGCGGCATCATCTCCTGAGTGCATAGAAAAGTACCTTTCAGATTAATCGCCATCACTTCATCCCAAATTTCCTCTGTCACATCAGCGAGCAGACCATAATGTGATATGCCCGCATTGTTTACAAGGATATCCGGAAGCAGATCATGAGAAGCTAGCTTCTCCCGCATACGCTGAATCTGTTCCCTGCTACGAAGATCTGCTGAAACCGTCATAATGCGTCCGCTTCCCTGCTCCATACAGCGTCTTGCCGCTTCATTGGCCGCTTCATGGGACTTCATGTAGTGCAACACCACATTCATGCCTACACGTGCAAACCGTTCTGCAATTGCAGCTCCTATGCCTCCACTTGCACCGGTAACCAGAACTGTCATTTCCCCTATAGCTTTCACGATCGTTCCCCCCATAACTTCACTCTTACTCATTTGAAAACTTCAAAACGTCCGTTCCCTCTCCCAGATCAAGGACTTACAACGAGTGATACAGCCAACTGATCCCAGCGAATATGCTCTTTCAACCGCTGATTCACATCTTGCAGTGTAATCGCTTCATACAGCGAAATCATATTGAAAAAGTCACCGCCACGGAATTGCTGACGTGTGAATTCATTCGCAATGTTTTCTGGTGAATTAAGCATTCTTAAATAACCACCGATTTTCTTTTTGCGCGCACGTTCAAAATTGGAGGCATCAAACCCTTTTTGCACAATGGCGTCCACTTCTTCACGTACCCGTATCAACAAAAGATCCGGGTCTTTGGTATCTCCACCAATCGCGGAGAAGGCATATTGAGGCGAACTGATATAATCATGTCCAAAGCTGTCCGAGATCAAATCTTCATCATACAACTTCTGAAACAGACGTGTGCTGGAACCAAACAATAGATCCATCATTAGCTGTGTAGTTGTGTCCCTGCGCAGAAGTTCTTCTCCTGTAAGTCCAACATCCGTTTCTTTAAATCCAAACAAACATTTCGGAAGCGAAACGGATAATTTCACCTCACGCCTTGCCTCTGCAACCTGCTCGGGCTCAGGCTCAAAAAAGCGCTGAATTTGCCCCTGCGGTTCAACATTCTTCTTCTCCTGATTGGAACGAACCATGCTGATGACCTGCTCCGGGTCAACGCCGCCTACAACAAACAATAGCATGTTGCTCGGATGATAAAATGTGTTATAACACGTGTACAGCGTTTCTTTTGTTATCGTATGAATGGATTGAACCGTGCCCGCAATGTCAATGTGCACTGGATGTTTTTGATACATCGCTTCAATCAAACCGAAATAGACCCGCCAATCCGGATTATCCGCATACATATTAATTTCTTGTTCAATGATACCTTTTTCTTTATTGACATTTTGATCTGTGAAATACGGATTTTGCACAAAATCAACTAATGTTTGTATATTTTCGATTATATTTTCGGTCGCTGAAAACAAATAAACGGTCTGATCAAAACTAGTGAATGCGTTCGCAGAAGCACCATGAGAAGCAAATGTTGCAAAAATATCACCCGTAGGCTCTTCAAACATTTTATGCTCCAGAAAGTGAGCAATACCGTCCGGCACCTTCACTTCAGCCTGTCCTTCCACCTTAAAGTGATTGTCCACTGATCCATACTTTGTCGCAAACGTAGCATATGTTTTCTGGAAACCTGGTTTGGGCAAAACATAAACGTGCAGTCCATTATCCATTACTTCGTAATATAACGTTTCCTGCAGATGTTCATAGCGAATGCTCTCCACGACTATTCCTCCTTCTCGTCCCGCAAGAAATAAATCGTATCCAGGCGGAACTGCTCTGCGGCTTCACGAACATCCTGCTTGCTGATCTGCTCGATCTGACCAAGCAACTCTTCAGGTGTTCTCTCCTTACCAGACAACTGACGGTTAAAATCATAGGCAATCATCTCAAAGGCAGAATCCTGCATTTCCTTCAACAGATTACGAATCATCGCTGTAGTCTGAGACATTTCCAGATCAGTGATATTGCCATTCTTCATTTCTTCAAGCTGCTGCTTGATAATGGTCACCGCTTTTTCATAATTGGGTATTTCAATCCCGGATTGAATGGTGGCAATACCTTTGTGCCCGTCATATCTGGAAGAAGCATAATAGGCGAGACTTTCCTTTTCACGAACGTTAACAAACAGCTTTGAATGCGGATATCCGCCAAGAATGCCGTTATACATCAGCGCTGCTGCGTATTTATCGTCTGCATACGTTATGGAAGTGCGAAGCCCCATATTCAGCTTGCCTTGACCAATGTTTAGCCGCTCGATGACTGTATTTGCCTCCTCATCCCCACGAACTGCTGCCTGAGCTAGATAGTCAGAGGAAACTGCGCGCTCCAGGTTAAAATGACGCTGAACCAATTGCTCCACTTCTTCTAGTGTCGTATCACCAACTACATACAAGTCCATGCTAGCTTCCTGTAGCCAGCTTTCATAAGCAGAAGTCAGCTCAGGAGATTCTATGGCTGGCAACGCTTTTCGGTCACCAAGGGGATGTAACCTGTATGGTTCAAGTTTGCACATTTCCTCAATACAACGCTCAGCGGCATAACGCATTTTATCATTAACGATGGACTCCAGCTTCTTCCGAACCGTCTCGCGTTCTGCCTGTACATACGACATTTTGAAGTATCCATTTTCTCGCGCAGGTTTGGTCAACACTTCTCCCAAGAAAGCAAACGAACGATCCAATAGCCGCTGCTCCCCACCACCAACAAAAGAATCATTAATGGTGTCCATACGGAATTGAACAATCTGATAATCACCGCGTTTATAGACGTCAAAACCAAATCCTGCTCCGTACAAATGCTCCAACTGTTCTCGAAATTGCGTTGTTTCCGGATATGACTCCGTTCCTCGTCTTAGAACAAACGGCGTTAATGCCACATGCGTAACCGTGTCCTCGCGAAGAGGAATCCCAGCATAAAGGGAAATCGCAAACGTTTTGAAACGTTTGGTTGGAAGCACATGGATACGTAGCTGTTTACGACTACCCCGTTCGAATTCTGCAGTATTCAAAGTTAAAACCCCTTTACGGCGTCATTTATATAACAAGTCATCATCAAGCTTAAACGTAACAACCATTTTAAACCATCCAAAAGCCAAGAAGCAACCGAAGTCATGCCTTCCGGTTGCTTCTCCGCCGATTACATGCAGAATATATGCTGTCCGATCGTTTTCACCTGTGGACGAGTCCATATCCATTTCGATGTGGCAGTCTTCGGGTTAAAATAATACAGACATCCACCGGAAGGATCCCAGCCGTTCAACGCCTGCTCAACCGCTTTTTTCGCCTGAGCGTTCGGCTCCAGATAGATTTGTCCATCTGCTACGGCTGTAAATGCTCCCGGCTGAAAGATAACGCCAGAAGGCGTTGATGGGAAACTGGGGGAGTTTACGCGATTCAAAATAACAGCAGCTACAGCTACCTGGCCTTCAAACGGTTCTCCGCGCGCTTCTCCATATACGGCATTCGCCATAATTTTGAGTTCATTCTCGGTAAGTCCGAGCGCATTGGCAGAACCCATATTATCCTTCTCATTATTTGCAGTATCTCCACCTCCGCCTGTGTCTCCGCCAGATGCTCCTCCTTTATGCAGCGGCGGTTCTGTAGGCGACCATTTGGTGCTGGCATTATACAGCTTTAGTTTCGTTTTTGCTCCAACCACGCCGTCGGCCTTCATACCGAACTCAGACTGAAACCATTTAACTGATTTCAGCGTGCTGCTACCGAAATTGCTATCGATTTTCCCGTTGTAGAAACCAAGATACTTCAAACGTCCCTGAAGCTCATATACATCCTGACCGTAACTGCCATACTTCACAGTATTGTTGCTGAAGGTCGGCATTGCTTTTTCCTCTGCCGGGATGTTGTTCTGGACGGCACTTTGAGGTGCTGTGTGCTCAGGAAGCAAATAACGGATTCCGAGCGCGGATATCAGCAAAATAGCAGTGAAAAGCCATAGGTTCATTTTTCGCATCGACTATGCTCTACCTTTCTCTTGTGGGATTTAACAGAATCGCTACCGTTATTATGACAAGTGGACTTGTTTCCTATGCACCAAACCATCCGATCTCTGGGGCAAATGGCAGAACCTCAAACATTGTTATACAGAAAAAAACCTTCAACCAAGATGGTTGAAGGTTTTCAGAGCTAGTCTATGAGCTTAATTTGCTTTGTTGGTACTGTTCCAGCGAAACAAGGACTTCACGCGGCTTGCTGCCTTCATACGGTCCAATCACTCCTCTGGCTTCCATTGAATCAATCAAACGTGCTGCACGGGTGTACCCTACCCGCATTCGCCGCTGCAAAAGTGACACTGAAGCCTGCTTGGCCTCCAGAATAATCTGCACAGCCTGTTCATAAAGCTCATCTTGCACTTCTTCTGGTGCCTGATTTGAATCATCTACTTCAGGAACAAGAGATTCATCATACTGTGCTTCGCCTTGTCCCCGAACGTAATTCACGATACTTTCAACCTCTTCATCACTCATAAACGCACCTTGAACCCGAATCGGCTTGGATGCACCCATCGGCATGAACAGCATGTCGCCACGGCCTAACAGTTTCTCCGCTCCGCCCATATCAAGAATGGTACGTGAATCGACTTGAGAAGATACTCCGAATGCAATCCGGGAAGGAATATTGGCTTTGATGACCCCCGTAATAACATCGACGGAAGGACGCTGTGTAGCAATAATAAGGTGTATGCCGGCTGCACGAGCCATCTGCGCAAGACGCGCAATGGCATCCTCTACATCTCCAGCAGCTACCATCATTAAGTCAGCGAGCTCGTCCACAATGACCACAATGTAAGGCAACACTGCCGCCGGGTTATCCTTCATCAAGTTGTTATACCCCTCAACGTTACGTGTGCCTGATTTGGAGAACAACTCATATCTTTTCTCCATCTCGACTACGATCTTTTTGAGTGCAAGCGACGCCCTCTTCGGATCGGTCACAACCGGTGCCATCAGATGCGGAATTCCGTTATATACATTCAATTCAACCATTTTGGGGTCAACCATTAGAAACTTGACCTCATCCGGCTTCGCTTTATACAGAATACTGGTGATTATGCCATTGATACATACGGATTTTCCTGATCCGGTAGCTCCAGCCACCAGCAAATGGGGCATACGAGCCAGGTTGCCAATGATCGTCTGACCCGATATATCCCTGCCAAACGCAATGGTTACTTTGGATTCAGCATCCTGGAACGTTGCAGTCTCCATCACTTCACGCATCGTGACAACGGATACCTCGCCATTGGGAACCTCAATACCAATCGCCGATTTCCCCGGAATAGGTGCTTCCATCCGAATATCCTTGGCAGCCAAGGCAAGAGCGATGTCATCCGTCAGACTGACAATCCGGCTCACCTTGACCCCGATATCTGGTTGAATTTCATACCTTGTCACCGCAGGGCCTCGGACAACCTCCAGTACTTTCGCACGCACACCGAAGCTTTCCAGCGTCGCCTCCAACTTGCGAGCCGTTTGCATATAATCCTTCTGATCCCCGCCTTTTCCGCTATTATTAGGTTTGGAAAGAAGACGGAATGATGGTAGCTTGTACGGCTTCGGCGGTGGAGGTGGTGGCGCAGCTGGCTGAACACTGTCTCCTTCTCTAGCTGACTGCGCATTTCCTGTATCCACTGATTCGCCAGACCCAGGTTCTCCGCTGGTTATCTCATGTTCAGGATCGGCTTGAAGCGTATCTGCTACACTAGCCGCATCAGACCAATCAGCTTCAACCAGTTCGTCTGTAAATTTGATACCAGCTCTCTCCGCCTGATTTGCAGTGCTTCCATTATCATCCAGATCATCAGGGAACGGATAGGCATCATCCAGATCATCGTCTTTATCTGGCCCCTCTGCTCTGACATGCTCAAAAAAGTCACGAATGATTGGAGCCGAGTCAAGCTTAGTCTGTGCTATTGGTGCCGCAGCAACGGCCGCCGCCCCAGTTCCGTTGGTCTTGGTCACAGATTCAGGCTCACCATATCTTCTGTCGGATATCGATTCTTCTCCAGCGCGATAAACAACCTGTTCGGAATCCAGTTCATCCATATCGTGTGATTCGTCAGATTGTTTCGACGACTGACGCTGCGCTCCCCATTTTCCAAACAACTGGAAGAATATTGGAGCCTTACGTTTAGGGAGCTGTCCTTCATCAGAATCGTTCAGATCATGCTCATCATCTTCCTCTTCATCATCAACCGGTACAGGTACTAATTTACGCGCATTGCCTTTCTTACCATTTGCAGAAGCAGAACGTTTCGCTGGTCTGGACTCGAGTTTTTTATACATGGAGCTGCCAGCGTCCCAGATCTTTGTTCTAAATATGCGTAACAAATCAACATAAGACAGACCTGTAATAAGCATGAAGCTAATCACAAACATAACAATCATGATAAGCCTTGCACCAAGACTACCGAACAGCCACAAGAATAAAGCAAACTGTCCTGCACCCAGATACCCGCCGCTAATATCCTTACTAAGCATAGAATCACGCTCCCCTGGTGCAGCGGGCGTCAATAATTCAGTTTGCATATCATTATGTACCTGAGTAAGAACCGCACCTGGTTCAAGTGCACCAACCGGAATCAGCTTCTGATGCATGGCGGATATTGTACTCATCAACGTTAACGCAAAAACCAGTAGAACCAATCCTGTCTTGCGAGTGGTCCAGCCGCTTGGCCACTTCCGGTGAATCATCACCATCAAACCGTAATAAATACCCACCAGTGGAATCGCAAAATAAAACTTACCAAGCATGAGTCCAAACATCTTGGAAAGCGAACGTCCCACGGTGGCTTCACCCGATAGTGCTATGACTGCCAGCGTTATAAGCACAATGCCGTAGATTTCATATTTTAAGACGCCGCTAAATCCAGCGCCCTTTTTTTTCCTCTTTTTTCTTCTGGCCAAAATCAGGTCACCCCCAGAAGAATATTATACCATACAAATATAATCCGTACATATGTTCTTTTTCTGCACCATTTGTCTGAATTCGTCGCGTTATGTTGGATTCGTGTTAACCGAAAGGGATACGGTTGAACCCGGCTGGTTTGCCGGATCCAGATAAGCTTCAAGAGGACATTCAAGTAAACGCACGATAACCGCTTCCGTTTCATTGACCGGTCTGACTTGCATTAACAAACCGTTCATGCGAATCTCTTTTGTATCCGCGACCTCTGTCCACATGCCTGACCATAACTGCTCTGGCGGCATTACGGTATACATTGTGCTCATTGCGTGTATCCTCCCGCCTGCATCGTTTGTCTTTTATCCCCCATAAGCTTGTTCAATTGTGCAATGGCTTGACCAATACCTCCAACCGCATCCATCAGGCCGTACTTCACCGCGTCTGCACTTCCTACCGCAGTACCGATGTCCCGATTCAATTCTCCTGTCTTGAACATCAACTCTTTGAACATCTCTTCCGAAATGTTGGAGTGGGATGTTACAAAACGTACAACACGCTCCTGCATCTTTTCCATATATTCAAATGTCTGCGGTACACCAATAACTAGTCCGTTCATTCGAATAGGGTGAATGGTCATTGTCGCACTCCCTGCAATAAGCGAATACGTTGAAGCGACCGCAATAGGCACACCGATACTGTGTCCGCCTCCAATAACTACAGTCACGGTTGGTTTACTTAGAGAGGCAATCATCTCAGCGATCGCAAGTCCAGCTTCTACATCGCCGCCTACCGTATTGAGGATAATCAGAATCCCCTCAATCTTCGGATTTTGTTCTGCTGCTACCAGTTGTGGGATAATATGTTCGTACTTTGTTGTTTTATTTTGCGGGGGTAAAATCAAATGCCCCTCCACCTGACCAATAATGGTCATACAAAAAATGTTGGATTCACTGGCGGGTGACTGTGTTTGTCCAAACTGCTGAATCGACTCCGTTACTGGAGAAATGTGCTTGTCCTCCTGTACCGGAATATCCGGTGCTTCTGTCTCCGGCTGATTGGACCTTGGTATTTGCTTGTCATTCAACTGCTCATTCATTAATGTTGTCCCCTTCTCCTGAAAAATGTAATGGTTTGATCTTTACCTTAGTATGGGGAATCTTCCAACAAGCTTATACTTTTATTGAACAATCATTTCCATCATTCAGGCCTAGGACTCATAAATCCTCTTAAAAAACGCAAAAAAAGCCCCTTCTCTACGAGGAACCGTCCAATATTACTCGTAGAGAAGGGGCGACTGTGTGCCTGATTATATGTTTTTCGTTGATCTTATTTTTAAACTTCCATAATGATTGGCAAAATCATCGGTCTGCGACGAGTTTGCTCATACAGGAAACGTCCCAAAGCATCTTTAACATTTGTTTTGAGTGAAGCCCACTCATTTACGTTTTCGCTCATCAGCTTCTGCAATGTGCTACTAACGATACGGTTAGCCTCATCGAGAAGTCCTTCCGATTCACGTACATACACGAATCCGCGGGAGATGATATCCGGACCGGAAACAATTTTACCATCCTGCTTGCTGAGTGTTACCACAACAACAAGAATACCATCCTGTGACAAAAGCTTACGATCACGCAGTACAATGTTACCTACGTCACCTACTCCCAGGCCGTCAATCAATACATTACCGGCAGTAACTTTACCTGCTTTACGTGCTGATCCGCCTTGAATCTCTACAACTTCACCGATATCTGTGATGAAGATGTTGTCCGGGTCGATGCCTACGGATTCAGCGAGAACTGCGTGACGACGCTGCATCCGGAATTCACCGTGAATTGGCAGGAAGTATTTCGGTTTCATCAGGTTGAGCATGAGTTTCAATTCTTCCTGGCTACCGTGACCAGATACGTGAACGCCGCTGTTGGCACCGCTGTAATGCACATTGGCTCCCAAACGGAACAGTTCATCAATTGTACGGCCTACATACTTCTCATTCCCTGGTACAGGTGTTGCTGCAATGATAACCGTATCTCCAGGAAGGATGTCCACTTTACGATGTGTAGAACGTGCCATACGTGTCAATGCTGACATTGGCTCGCCTTGGCTACCTGTGCACAAAATAACTACGCGATCTGCTGCCATCTTTCCAACTTCTTCCGGTTCAATAATCATACCGTCCGGAATTTCAAGGTAACCCAGTTCCGAAGCAATACCTACCACGTTTACCATGCTGCGTCCGATAACTGCAACTTTACGTCCAGTGACATCTGCTGCATTGATAACCTGTTGAATGCGGTGTACGTTGGAAGCAAACGTTGCGACAACGACACGTTGACTTGCTTTGCGGAAAATATCTTCCAGCACGATACCTACATTTTTCTCCGATGGTGTGAATCCAGGCTTCTCCGCATTAGTACTGTCAGACAACAACGCGAGTACGCCGTTCGTTCCGATCTGTGCCATACGTTGAAGATCTGCATACTGACCATTCACTGGCGTATGATCAAATTTGAAGTCACCCGTGTGTACAACTGCCCCTTCAGGTGTTTCAACACATACCCCAACGGAATCCGGAATACTATGGTTAGTAGCAAAGAATGATGCTTTCAGCGTCGAACCCAGTTCGATCTCCGAATCTGCATTGATGAGAATACGCTTTGTATCACCCAGCAAATTAGCTTCCTTCAGCTTGTTCTCTACTAGACCAAGTGTGAGCCTAGTTCCGTATACCGGTACGTTCAAGTGCTTGAGAACATAAGGTAAACCGCCAATATGATCCTCGTGTCCGTGAGTTAAAATAATGCCGCGTACTTTATCACGGTTTTCAGTCAAGTACGAAATGTCAGGGATGACAATATCAATACCAAGCATGTCTTCTTCCGGGAATTTAAGACCAGCGTCTACGACAACAATGTCGTTCGCGTATTGGATAACATACATATTTTTACCAATCTCGCCTACGCCGCCCAATGCAAAAATCATCAGCTTTTCATTATTATTATTATTATTTTTCTTAGACAAATGAATCTGAACCTCCTATGGTAGTTGGACGTCGTACCTTATTATTTATTGTAAGTTAAGAAAAGTAGTTCAAACATTACACACCCGTGAATCAGGAGTGAATGTAAATGAACACCTTTATTCACGATATTTGGAAGAAGTTCTTCGAAGTTATTTCCCATCACCAACTCGTTGGATCTGAAGTGCCCCTCTTAGCCGTTCCTTCCTTTTTCACCGCAAAGCCACACCATCGAAACGATGTCGCTTTCAATTTCAAAAAAATACCGCACCCAGTCACTTGACATCATTATACATGATTAAAAACAGAAAAAACAAGTCACTCTCTCGTTAACCTGTAGGTTTCCCCTACCTAACAAAAAAGAAACCTTACACTGTTCGTCAAAAAAAGAACCGCTGCCTCAACCTGAGAGGTGCGGTTCTTTCGTGAAACAAAGCATTCATGCTTATAATTAATAAATGATTGCAGATCCAACTGTTATTTACAGTTGAAGCAAATTTTTAATGTATTCCTGTTCCTCAGCCGTTGGCGGAATTAGAGGCAGACGCACTGAACCAACGTCAAAACCGCGCAACGTCAGAGCATATTTTACCGCTACCGGATTTGGCAAAGGCTGCGGGCACTCAAACAGCCCTTTGAATAGCGGGAAGAGCCTTTGGTGAATTCGTGTGGCCTGAAGTGGATCGCCACCGTAAAAGGCATCGATCATTTTTTTCATCTCCGCGCCCACCACATGACTTGCCACGCTAACGATGCCATGAGCACCGACAGCAATAGCTGACAGACCCGCTGCATCATCTCCAGAATAGACTCTGAAATGTTCCGGTGCACCTGCAGCAATTAAGGTAACCTGCTCCATAGAAGCACATTCCTTCGTTGCCACGATATTCGGAATTTGTGCAAGGCGTAACGTGGTTGCAGCAGACAGATTAGCGACAGTACGTCCAGGAACATTGTAGAGCATCACTGGCAGCTTAGTTGCTGCAGCAATAGCTTCAAAATGTTTGTACATCCCTTCCTGACTAGGTTTGTTGTAATAAGGGACTACCAATAATACGCCGTCCGCCCCGACACGTTCGGCTTCCTTCGTCAGATGGATGGAGTGTGCCGTATTGTTGCTGCCTGTTCCCGCTATAATCTTGCATCGTCCAGCCGCATGTTTCACTGCAAATTCAAATAATTGAACTTTCTCTGTATCACTAAGTGTTGGCGACTCCCCTGTTGTTCCAGAAATCACGAGAGTCTCAGACTTTTGATCAACGATTAGATAATCGATGAGACATGCTGTTTCCTCCCAATGAATCTCTCCTTGTGCATTGAACGGAGTGACCATTGCTGTAATCAATCTTCCAAAGTCCAATTCGATTCCTCCCTCAAAACAAGTCTGGCTCCGCTAACATGGATGAGTTACAAGTGAAGTTCGAATGAGGTATGAAGTGCCCTCAAGGCCTGAACCATATCTTCTTTTTTGACAAGTACCCAGATCGTTGTATTGGAATCCGCAGATTGCAAAATCTGAATGTCTGCCAGAGTCAGTGACTCCACAATGCGGGCCATAATTCCAGGCACACCGTTAATTCCTCCGCCAATAACAGATACTTTAGCACAGCCAGACAGACTTTGAGGCTTTAGACCAATCTCCTGCAATACACGTATAGCCTTCTCAGAATCACTATCAAACACGGTATAGACAACTCCTGAGGGGGTAACATTAATAAAATCAACGCTAATTGAATTTTCAGCCATCGTTTTAAAAACTTTCAATTGCAGACGATCCGTTCCACCGGGAACATCCACTGTAATTTGTGTAACATTACTCACATAAGCAATACCCGTTACATAACGGTCAATAATGCCTGTCTGTACATCCTTGAATCCTTCGGGATGGGTAACAAGTGTGCCTTCTGTATCGGCAAAAGTAGATCTTACCCGTACCGGTATTTGGGACTGCATTGCGATTTCTACCGCACGCGGATGAATGACCTTTGCTCCATGATGAGCCATATTGCAAATCTCCGCATAACTTACGACAGTCAGTGGACGAGCATCTTCTACAATACGGGGATCAGCTGTCAAAATGCCGTTTACATCTGTATAGATGTCCACCATCTCAGCTCGTAATGCTGCACCCAGAGCTGTTGCAGATGTATCACTGCCTCCGCGGCCCAGTGTCGTAAAATCACCTTTTTCTGTCTGTCCCTGGAACCCGGTTACAATGACAACACGACCAAGTTGAAGCTGTTCCAGCACACGAACAGGACGGACATCCAATATTCGGGCATTCCCGAAATTGTCGTCCGTCACAAAACCCGCTTGTGCACCGGTCAGCACTGAAGTTGGAATCCCTTCATGTTCAAGCAAGCTGCTGAGTGTTGTTGCTGAGATGATTTCACCACAGCACAGCAGTAAATCTTTTTCGCGAGCAGATAGTGCATTTCCGTTCTGTGCAGCCCAGTCCAAGAGTGTGTCCGTGGCATAAGGCTCGCCGCGGCGACCCATGGCTGATACGACAATAACCAGGTTTAATCCTGCTTCAAGCTCACGTTTAACATGCCGGAGCACATGCTCTCTCGCTTGAACGGTTGAGAGCGACGTACCTCCGAATTTTTGAACCATAATACGCATCTTTATTCCTCCATTTGTGTACGCAAGAAGACTGGACACGGGTCAAATCAACAAATGCATAACCCTTGGGAGCGTTCCGATGCGATAATCTCAGCAATGTATACGGCCATGTATCTCAAATACACCTCTCCTGCTTGCTTCATGATCACTCTTGGCAAGCAGGAATGCCCTTATGAACAGGAACGTGGTAGAGGTAGCTTTGCAATCCAGCTATCGTCCCCCATGATTTTCTTTGTCTCTCGAACCCTTCTTCATTTCTCCAAGCGTATAACCGTTATTGCCCTGGCCATAATTCTTATGCCTGTGAAGTGCGCTCCACAATCATCGGCTGCAGCTGCTTTCCTTCCAGCGCACTCCAGCAAGCTTCCGGAATCAGCTCCATTTTGGCAACTAACGAATTTGGTTTTTTCATTGGATCATCTTGACCAAATGGCACAAAATACAAATATTTGGCCACTAATAATTTTGCAATATTTGCTGCATTCAAACCGAGACCATCATTTGTCGATATCGCCAGCACAAGCGGACGCTGATTACGCATCTGCGCTTTGGCAGCCATCAGCACCGGGCTATCGGTCATTGCATTAGCCAGCTTGCTTGTTGTGTTTCCTGTGCATGGAGCAATGACCAGCACATCAAGCAGTTTAGAAGGCCCCAAAGGCTCCGCCTCAACAATTGTRGAAATGATGTCATTACCCGTTATATCCTTCAATTGTTTTTGCCAATTCTGCGCCGTGCCGAAGCGTGTGTCTGTCGTGAGTACCGAGTTCGAAATAATCGGAATGACATTTGCGCCTTCGGACACAAAACGGCTAATGACCGGCATAACCTCTTCAAATGTACAATGAGACCCCGTAATTGCGTAACCTACCGTTTTACCCTGCCAGTTCATGATTTAACCTCCCGTGCGTTCTGTTCTTCCAAAAGCAAACGGATTAACGCGTCGGCAATAATGCCGCCAGCCGTTTTTGGAGCAACAATACCGGGGAGGCCTGGTGCAAGCAGTGCCTTGATGCCGCGTTTGTCTGCATATCTGAAATCACAGCCGCCAGGAGCGGATGCAAGGTCGATAATGACTGCTTTTTGAGGCATTCTGGACAGGATTTGTGCTGTGATTATCATAGTCGGTATCGTATTAAAAAGCAAGTCAACTTCCCCGGTTTGGGCGGCCAAATCCGTTGTCATGAAAGGCTTCCAGCCCATGATTGTTGCGCGGGCAACATCTTCATTTCTACGGATTCCCACCCGTACATTGGCCCCAAGCCCCTGCAGAGTTTTAGCCAGCGTAAACCCTGTTCGGCCGATGCCAAGCACGATGCATTCTGACCCGTGAATCGTAAAATCCGTTTCTTTAATTGCAATGGCGATGGCTCCCTCTGCTGTCGGAATCGAGTTATACAGTGCAATGTCATCACGATCAAGCACTTCCACAAGCCTAAGGTCGTTCTCCTGGCAAAGTTCACGTAAAAACGGCTTTGCCATACCTGTGAACACGGTACAATGCTCCGGCAAGGCAGACATATGTTCCTTTTTCAAAACAATAGGATCACTACTAAACGAAGAGCTTACTCTCCCTTGATCATCGCAACTAACTACTGGCAGTACCAGCACATCTGCAGAAGCAAACACATCATCCTCAAGCTCGCGGTGTTCAATTCCCGGAATAACTTGCTCCAGTTGATCGAAGCCTACCACACTTACCGCTGCATCCAGCTCGGCGCACTTTTGAATGACTTCAAGCTGCCTTGCATCTCCGCCCAGAACGACAATCCGGACTCCGGTCAGCATCGGGACGTCACTCCTTTCACCACATGTATGCCTTATCGTATGCAGCAGCCCACAGGGGGGTGAAAACAATAAATGAATGTACTCGAGTTCAACATAAAAAAAAGCCGCCCTGTGAAGGACGACTTTGATGCACGATGTTCTTTACATTCTTCAACTACTACTTTTAGACAAGAAAGATCTCATACGTTATGGTTACTTACCTGTATGACCAAATCCACCTTCGCCTCGCACGGTATCCGAAAGTTCTTCCACTTCGGTCAATTCGATGACAGGCACTGTCTGGAACACGATCTGTGCAATACGTTCTCCGCGCACAATCGTAAACGCTTCCTGCCCCAAATTAATGAGCAGCACTTTCACCTCTCCGCGATAATCCGCATCAATGGTTCCTGGTGTATTCAGGCAGGTAATCCCGTGTTTGAACGCGAGTCCGCTACGTGGACGAATTTGAGCTTCCAGCCCAGCTGGCATCGCCATCGCAAGACCAGTAGGGATCAAGGTACGCTGCCCCGGCTCTAGCACAACCTCTTCTTCCAGTGCCGCCACAACATCAAAGCCGGCAGCCAGCTCAGACATTTTTTGTGGCAGTTTAATATCTTCGTTACCCGGTAACTTCTTTATTTGAACGTAATGCAACCAAATCATCCCTTCTCAGTCCGGCAATCGTCTTGTCTGAAGCACCCACCATAGCGAGCGCAAACGGCTCTGCAAACATCAGATCAAGTACGGCGTCGATATCATTCATTGTAACTTGCTCGATTTTTGCAATCATTTCATCGAGCGTATGGTGTCTGCCCAGCATCAGTTCGTTTTTCCCCAGTCGGTTCATTCGGCTGCCCGTGCTCTCCAGACTCAGGATCAGACTACCTTTCAGCTGTTCCTTGCCTTTACGCAGTTCATCTTCGGATAAACCATTTACAGCTAAATCATGCAGCACTTCTTTGGTCAGATCAAGCACTTCTTTCGTCTGTTTCGGCGCTGTACCTGCATAAATGGTGAATAAGCCACTGTCTGCATGAGAGCTATGATAAGAATAAACGGAGTAGGCAAGCCCGCGCTTTTCGCGAATCTCCTGAAATAATCTGGAGCTCATGCCGCCGCCAATCGCATTGTTAAGAACAACCATGGCAAATTGAAGCGGGTCTCCGATTTTGCAGCCCGGAAACGAGATACAGATGTGATTTTGCTCCGTTTTCTTTTTGTGGAAGAGCTGACCACTTTGAAAAGCTGGCGCGTTCACTTTCTCAGTTACACCTTTGACATCAAACGCACCAAAGTGTTTCTCCATCAGATCAATCACACTATCATCAATGTTACCCGCAATACTGATCACGGTATTCTCGATGGTGTAATGCTCTTTCATATAAGCACGTAAATGACTGGAATCCATCACTTTAAGACGTTCTTCGGTTCCCAGGATTGGATATGCCAGTGGATGCTCTCCATATGCAGCGAGCGCCATCAAATCGTGAACCATGTCGTCAGGCGTATCCTCGTACATTGAGATTTCTTCCAAAATCACATTTTTCTCCTTGACCAGTTCACCGTCGTCCATTTTGGAGCGGAAGAACATATCGGACAACACATCAACCGCAATTGGCAGATGCTCATCCAGTACTTTTGCATAATAGCAGGTATATTCTTTGGATGTAAATGCATTTACGTTACCGCCGATCGCATCAAACTGCTCCGCAATCGCTTTAGCATCAAAACGATCCGTACCCTTAAAAAGCATATGTTCAATAAAATGGGATACCCCGTTATTTTCTGTTCGCTCATTACGCGAACCTGTTTTGACCCATATTCCAAATGACACGGAACGACAGGTCGGGATTTGTTCCATCACGACTCTGAGGCCATTGCCCAGCTGAATTTTTTTCACGGTTGGCCCTCCTACATCTCTATAATTGCCCTGATCTCAATAATGAATAAATTGAAATCGACATTTGGTCCCAACTTTTTGATATTAACAAAAAAACGGCGTTCACTCAACCGCTTGGCCCTTAACCCTTTCGGAAGACAACGTCTCACTTACGGTTCCTAACGACAATCCTTTGGCGTGAATTGAATCAATCATGCCTTTTAGTGCACCGGCAGAGGAAGCTGTCGGATGCATGAGAATCAATGTTCCCGCTTCGGTTTTATTCGCAATTTTGGCTATGACGGAGTCTGGATCTGGTTTGCGCCAATCTACTGTATCTACCGTCCACAGGACTGTTTTCAGCCCCAGGGATGCCGCGATATCCACTGTTTTTTGATTAAAATCACCCGAAGGCGGTGCGAACCAATGATTTTCAACACCAAGCGTTTTCTTCAGCAGTTCCTGGGTTTTGCTTATCTCCAGTCTTGCCCTCTCTGCACTTAAACGACTCATATTCGGGTGTGAATACGCATGATTGGACAGCTCATGTCCGCGCTTTTGAATTTCCTTGGCCAGTTCGGCGTTCTTGCTCAGCCAGCTTCCATCCAGAAAAAAAGTAGCTTTCACCTGCTCGGTATCAAGCGTGTCCAGCATTGGAACGAGGAATTCATTGCCCCAAGCCACATTAATCATAAAAGAAACCATCGGTTTACTCTCATTACCTCGATAAATCGGATGTGCTCCCAAGTCTTTTAATTGAATTTCCGGTTCGGTCTGGCGATAGACATAAGGAATTTTGGTATTGAGTGTGCCGCTTAAGGCCTTGCGATAGGTTGCTTCCACATCAATTTCCAGACCATTATAACCGGGGATCGCTTTCCATACCCGATCTACTCTCGCATTCACCGGTGCAATTCGAGTTTGAGCTGCCTTATCTTTAATCGCAGACAACAACGATTCTTCTCCGGTCGCTTCCTTGAACATATCAAATGCATTCTGCGTGCCTGGGCCATCACGGATCTCCGTAATGTATGTACGTACACTGTCGACTTGTCCGATTAGCATGACCGCTGCCACACCCGCGAGAACAACCGCCAGTTTTTTGGATTGGTTTCTCACAGCTCCATCCTCCTGCCGTCTTTGTCCCCATCATATGAGGACAAGGGCCGGAATATGATTAAAAGCCTCATTTCTGGATAAACAGCTTTCGATTTAAACGTTAAAAAAAGAGCCAGAAATTCGCATTCTGCCTCTTCATTCAATCTTGCATATGTTATTCAAACATCAGCTACCTAGGATTGCGCAGGAGCTTCTGCTGTCAGTACTGCTTTACGGGACAAGTTGATTCGACCTTGTGGGTCAATCTCGGTTACTTTTACTGTAATGGAATCACCGATCGCCACAACATCTTCTACTTTCGCTACACGCTCAGTAGACAATTGAGAGATGTGAACCAGACCTTCTTTATTTGGCAGCACTTCAACGAATGCACCGAATTTCTCAACGCGTTTTACTTTGCCGACGTAGATTTCGCCAACAAGTACTTCGCGTACAATACCTTCGATAATCGATTTGGCTTTATCATTCATCTCCTGGTTGGAAGAAGCGATAAAGACACGTCCATCCTGCTCGATATCAATTTTAACACCGGTTTCTTCGATGATTTTATTGATGATTTTACCGCCAGCACCGATAACATCACGGATTTTGTCCGGATTGATATGCATGGTCGTAATTTTAGGCGCATATTGGGACAATTGCTCACGAGGTGTTTTCATCACTTCGGTCATTTTACCCAAAATGTGCATACGTCCTTCTTTGGCTTGAGCAAGCGCTTCGGACAAAATTTGACGATCGATTCCATCAATTTTAATATCCATTTGAATCGCTGTTACGCCTTCAGGTGTTCCTGCTACTTTGAAGTCCATGTCGCCCAGATGATCTTCCATACCTTGAATATCACTCAGGATAGATACATGGTCTCCGTCTTTGATCAGACCCATCGCCACACCAGCTACCGGAGCTTTGATTGGTACACCCGCGTCCATCATTGCAAGTGTGCTGGCACAAATACTTGCTTGGGATGTAGAACCGTTGGATTCCAATACTTCAGACACCAAACGGATCGTGTACGGGAAGTCCGTTTCAGAAGGAATGACTTTGGACAACGCACGCTCACCTAGCGCACCATGTCCGATTTCACGACGTCCTGGCGCACGAAGCGGACGAGCTTCACCTACGCTGAATGGCGGGAAGTTATAATGATGCATGAAACGTTTTGTTTCTTCCAGACTGATGCCATCCAGAATTTGAACGTCACCCAGCGCACCCAAAGTACAAATGCTCAGTGCTTGTGTTTGTCCACGTGTGAACAGACCTGAACCATGTGTACGCGGAAGCAGGGAAGTATCACATTCAATTGCACGAATCTCAGCAAGGCCGCGTCCATCCGGACGAACTTTATCGTGAGTGATCAGACGGCGCACTTCTTCTTTGACGATATCGTGCAGCACTTCTTTCACATCTTTCAGCAGTTCAGGGGATTCGATGTATTTCTCTTCAAAATGAGCAACAGTTTCGTCATTCACGACATCAATCGCATCTTGACGGGCATGTTTCTCAGCAATTTTAACTGCTTCCACCAGACGTGCACTTGCAAACTCACGCACGCTGCTGTTCACTTCTTCATTAACGGCATGCAGTTTCACTGCCATTTTTTCTTTACCGGCAACTTGTACAAGCTGTTCAATGATTGTCACAATGTTTTTGATTTCGTCATGTCCGAACATAATTGCTTCAAGCATTACTTCTTCTGACAATTCATTCGCTTCGGCTTCAACCATCATGATTGCATCTCTAGTTCCTGCAACCACGAGTTCAAGTTCGCTGATTTCAAGCTGGGCAATCGTTGGATTAATGATGAACTCTCCATCAATACGACCAACTTTCACGCCACCAATTGGACCGCTGAAAGGTACATCGGAAATGCTCAGTGCTGCTGAAGTACCAATCATGGCTGCGATTTGTGGTTCGCAATCCTGATCCACACTCATAACAATGTTCAGAACTTGTACATCATTACGGAAACCTTCCGGGAACAATGGACGAATCGGGCGGTCTGTCAGACGACTTGCCAGAATCGCTTTCTCGGATGGTCTGCCTTCACGCTTGATAAATCCACCCGGGATTTTACCTACAGCGTACAATCTTTCTTCATAGTTCACCGTCAGTGGGAAAAAGTCCAGATCTTTCGGCTCACTTGATGCTGTCACGGTACACAATACTACAGTATCTCCGTATGTTACCTTAACGGCAGCATTTGCTTGCTTGGCCAAACGCCCGGTTTCAAGCGTAAGCTTTCTTCCTCCAAGCTGCATTTCAACACGTTGTTCCATGAAATCCCTCCTTTAGTTCGTTCCTATCACAATGGATTCTGCATATTCACAGTATTTCCTGCTTGTCCAGCATTCATTAGCTTTGGTTGGACAGATCGCAGGCTGACTTGCAAAACAAAAGCTCCTTGCGGAGCCCTCAGCTACAAATATATGGCAACATGTTCATCTACAAAACAACCCGGCTGTAAGCTCCGCTTGTCCTTTTGAACAAAAGAAAGACGGATAACAGCCAGGTTGATTTTGAAAACATGTACGATAATTAACGACGCAATCCGAGCTTTTCGATCAGTGCGCTGTAACGTTTAACATCTTTGTTTTTCACGTAAGCCAAAAGCTTACGACGTTGACCTACCATTTTCAAAAGTCCACGACGTGAGTGGTGGTCTTTCTTATGCGTACGCAAGTGGTCTGTCAAACTTCTGATGTTTTCCGTAAGGATAGCAACTTGCACCTCAGGTGATCCAGTATCGGACTCATGAGTTTTGTGCTCGTCGATCAGTTGTTGTTTACGTTCTTGAGTCAATGCCATCCTATTCACCTCCTTCATTATAATCGCCATTAGCCTCGTCACCGCCGGTGAGAGCGTGTAACCAAGCTAAGGTTAGTGTTATCACTTTCGACAACGTAGTACATTATATCATACTTGCCCGGACAAAGTAAATGTAAACATCAATTCAATCAAAGTTTTTAGGACAGCAAGCGAGCTGCAGTAAGTGCATCTTCACGGATCTGAGCAATCAAAGCTTCAATGGAATCGAATTTTCGTTCGTTGCGAATGTAGTGCACCAATTCCACTTTCAGTTCCTGATCATAGATTTGGCCGTCAAAATCAAGCAGATGTACCTCGTATGTCGGTCTCATTCCATTCTCATGAAAGGTAGGTTTGACACCAAGGTTCATCACACCTGCCAGTTCTTGATTGCCAACATTCACTCGTACAGCATAGACACCTTTGGCAGGTGTAACATAGTGATCGGTAAGTTCGAGATTGGCGGTAGGAAAACCAATGGTCCGTCCGCGTTTCTCTCCGTGAATAACAGTTCCTCTGACACTATAAGGACGTCCAAGCCACTGGCTCGCCTCATCCATCTCACCACGCTTCAAGAGAGCACGAATCAGTGAACTGCTTACTTTCTCCCCTCCAAGCAAGAACGGGGGAACAGTCTCTACGGTCATTTCTCCATCCCCCAGCACACGAAGCATCTGCTCATCCCCTGCTCCTTTGTGACCAAAGCGAAAATCGAATCCAACAACAGCTGTACGCGTCTCAATAGGAAGCAACAGTTCATGAACGAATTGCTCTGGGGAAAGCTGTGAAAATGATTCATTGAACTCGACAACATAGAGTATGTCTACGCCCATGTCAGCCAGAATTTCTTCTTTGTCTCTGAGAGGCGTCAGATAACCCTCGTAATCCCCTTTGCGCATAACTTCCTTCGGATGTGGATGGAAGGTCATGACGGCCGCCTTCATGCCTGATTCCTTTGCAATGCGAACAGCGGACAGAATGACACTTGCATGTCCGAGATGCAGMCCGTCAAATTGACCGATTGCCAGCACTTGGGGATGTGTACTCAGTTCCGCTGATTGTAATGTTTGCGGATAAGTTAGCATTACGGTTTTCACAATCATTCACCTGCATTTCACTTGATAGGCCAAGCTTGAACCTCGTCATTACTCCAAGCCCGGTACCTCTTTATTCCGGTAAGAAGACTTTAACAGCCCTCACGGTTGGTTTCAATTCATCCCGCTCAAAAATCCCCAGAAATGTTCCATCCTGAGCATACAAACGCAATAGCCCTGGCTTCTCCACAGGCGGATCCAATAAACGTGCAGACAGCTTTTGACCCTGTAGAGCGCCCTTCGTCTGTTCTTCTCCAACTTTATGCGCTGGGATGAAGGAAATCGCTTCATCTACTGGAATCAATGCTTCAGCAAGCGTATTTTCATTCATGCGCTGTTCCACTTCTTCGATACGAAGACAGTGATCAGCTGATATTCCTGCGGAGATGGTCCGTTCCAGTTTAACCATAGTGGAGGGATAACCAAGCTCGCGACCAATATCTACGCACAAGGTGCGAATATAAGTTCCTTTTGAACATAGAGCGCGAAACGATATATCGGTTGCTCCATCACTGGTCTCTATTCCGGTAAGCTCCAGCTCATAGATCGTAACTTCTCGGCTCTTGCGCTCAACCGTCTTACCCTCACGAGCAAGTTCATATAGACGTTTGCCATCTACTTTTACCGCGGAATACATCGGTGGAACCTGGGAAATGGTACCCATAAACTGCTTAAGTACCTCCTGCACTTGCTCCTGAGTTACTTCTACAGGGGATTCTGAACGTTCAATAACTTCACCCGTTAGATCCTCAGTGTCTGTAGCAAGCCCCAGCCGGAGTGTCGCCAAATATTCCTTCGGAAGTTCCTGCATATACTCTACCACTCGAGTCGCTCGTCCAAGACATAACGGGAGAACCCCGGTTACCTGTGGATCGAGTGTGCCCGTGTGACCGATACGCTTCATTTTCAAAATCCGACGCATTTTGGCTACAACATCATGAGAAGTAAATCCCGCTGGTTTGTATACCGGGAGAATACCTTCAAAGGGTTTTACCATTGTGTATTCACCTGCTTCAGCACTTTTTCCACGCTCTCTTCAACCTTGCCTTCCAGTCGGCATCCAGCTGCGAGAACATGTCCGCCGCCACCAAAAGTTTGTGCCAGTGCTGCAACATCTATTTTACCGGCTGAGCGCAAGGAAGCTTTAACAGCATTATCGTTGATCACTTTGAAAAAGATACCTACTTCTACCCCACGAATGTTGCGGGTATAGTTCACGATCCCTTCAAGATCTTCGTTCGCTGCCCCACATTCCTGCATATCTTCTGGTGTAATAACAACCCAGGCAATTCTGCCGTCTTCTGACATTTGCAAGGATGACAGTGCCTTGTTCAAGATGCGGATCTGCGGAAGAGTGACCTCTTCGAGCAGCATTTGTGCCAAATAAGGCCCATCCACACCATGCTCCAGTAAGCGAGAAGCAACAGCCATCACATTGGGACTTGTATTCGCATAACGGAATCCACCCGTATCCGTCAGCATACCTGTATATACTGCCGTAGCTATATCCTTATCCCATGTAATATCGAAGAGTTCCAGCAATTCAAACAAAATTTCGGCCGTAGCTGCTGCATCGGATTTAATAATGTTCACTGTACCATATCCGTTATTCGTAGGATGATGATCGATATTTAAAATAACTGCGTCTTCCTCGAAATATTGACGGGTAAGCCCCACTCTGGCAAAGTCAGCACAATCAACGCAAATAATCGCTTTATACTTACGCTCCGGGGGTTGTTCGGTCAAGTTCACAATGGCATCCGCATGATACAAAAAACGCATGCGTGACGGGATTTCACCCTCGTTAATCATTGTGAATGTCTTTCCCAGACATGACAGCAGCCAGCCCATCGTTACCGTCGAGCTGACTGCGTCACCGTCCGGCTGTACATGCGACACGACCAGGTAATCGTCATGCTCCAGCAGGAATTGTTTTCCTGCTTGGAGCGCCTGTTCATAAGTGTGCATTGCCGTCTCCTCTATTCTGTTACTGGGATTCGTTTTTGTCGTTGTCGGAACCAATATCGCCAAGCAGCTTTTCAATCCGGCTGCCGTATGCAATCGATTCGTCAATCTTGAATATCAATTCGGGAACATGACGGAAACGGATACGTTTGCCGAGTTCCGTCCGCAAAAAGCCATTTGCTTTCGCAAGTGCCTTAAGCGTGTTATCTTTCTGCTCCTGTTCACCGAAGACACTCAGATAAACTTTGGCTTGCGACAAGTCGCCAGTCACTTCAACTCCCGTTACGGTAATAAAGCCGATCCGTGGATCTTTCAGTTCTGACTGGATAAGCAGACTCAATTCTTTCTTAATCTGCTCGCCCACTCTACCTGTACGAATCTTAGCCATTGTTGTTCACCTCATACTTCCTTGCTTATCGTTGTACGGTCTCCATAATGAAGGCTTCAATTACATCGCCTTCCTTGAGATCGTTGTATTTATCCAATGTGATACCACACTCATAACCTTGAGCCACTTCTTTGGCATCATCTTTAAAGCGTTTCAGGGAATCCAGCTTACCTTCGTAAAGCACGATACCATCACGAATCAGGCGAGCTTCCGCAGAACGCGTGATTTTGCCCGAGGTAACCATACAACCTGCAATAGTACCCACTTTACTGATGGAGAAAGTGTTACGTACTTCAGCATGGCCAATCACTTTTTCTTTGTAGATCGGATCAAGCATACCTTTCATTGCTTGTTCAATCTCTTCGATAACACTATAGATGACGCGATGCAGACGAATGTCTACTTGCTCTTGATCCGCAGTGATTTTAGCCTGATTTTCAGGACGAACGTTGAACCCGATCACGATGGCATTGGAAGCCGCAGCCAAAATGATGTCAGATTCCGTAATCGCTCCAGCACCGCTATGAATAATCTTCACGCGTACGCCTTCAATTTCGATTTTCGCAAGGGAACCTTTCAATGCTTCAACCGAACCTTGCACGTCACCTTTGATAATCACATTCAAATCTTTGATCTCGCCATCTTTGATGTGTTGGAACAGATCATCCAAAGTTACACGTGTGTTCGTACCCAGATCGGATTCACGTTGCGTAATCGCACGTTTTTCAGCAATGGAACGAGCTTTACGCTCATCTTCGAACACCATGAACGGATCTCCCGCACCTGGTACTTCAGTAAGGCCTGTGATTTCTACCGGAGTAGACGGTCCAGCTTCTTTCAAACGACGGCCTTTATCATTGACCATCGCACGTACACGACCGAAGCAGTTACCTGCCACGAACGCATCCCCGACTTTTAATGTACCATGCTGTACAAGGATACGAGCAACCGGGCCACGACCTTTATCAAGCTCGGCTTCAATCACCGTACCGCGGGCACGTTTATTCGGATTCGCTTTGTATTCATTTACTTCTGCAACGAGCAGAATCATTTCAAGCAAACCTTCCAGACCCATTCTTTGTTTCGCGGATACGTTGACAAAGATTGTGTCTCCGCCCCACTCTTCCGGAACGAGTTCATAGTTGGTCAGTTCCTGCTTCACTTTGTCAGGATCAGCACCCGGTTTGTCGATTTTGTTGACTGCAACGATAATCGGCAGACCCGCGGCTTTGGCATGGTTAATCGCCTCAACCGTTTGTGGCATAACGCCATCATCCGCAGCAACAACAATAATCGTCATATCCGTAACTTGTGCTCCACGCGCACGCATTGCTGTAAACGCTTCGTGACCCGGAGTATCAAGGAACGTAATTTTCTTGTGATTGATTTCAACTTGATATGCACCGATATGCTGCGTGATTCCGCCCGCTTCGCCGCCAGTTACATTCGTAGAACGAATAGCATCCAGTAATGTTGTTTTACCATGGTCAACGTGACCCATGATTGTTACAACCGGAGGACGGGATTGAAGATCTGCAGCATCATCATTCTCTTCCACAGTTTCAAAACGGTCATCTTCAAGCACGATCTTCACTTCAACTTCAACACCGAATTCACCTGCGAGCAGAAGAATGGTATCAATATCAAGTTCTTGGTTAATGGTTGCCATGACACCCATACCTATAAGCTTTTTGATAACTTCGGAAGCATCCTTGTGAAGAAGTTTCGCCGTTTCACCAACCGTCATGTCACCACGAACGATGATTTTCTTCGGTGTGTTGTCGATTTTTTCACGTTGCACATACTGTTGCTGATTTCTGTTACGGTTGTTCTTGCCACCGCGGTTATTACGGAAGTTACCACCACGATTGTCGTCGAAACGACGTCCACCGCCGCCTGTGCCTCCACCATTGGAGCGGTTGCCGCTGTTATTACCGGAACTGCCTTGACCGCCTCTACGTTGGCCACCTTGTCCCTGGCCTTGCCCCTGCCCTTGGCCACCACTACGGTTAGCGCTATTGCTGGAGTTGCCACCAGTGTTCGGTCCTGTTGTTCTGTTAGGACCGCTTGAGTTTGATCCTGTTGTTCTGTTAGGACCACCACTATTGTTTGGTCGTTGACCCGATCCTTGCGGGCGGGAAGCCGTGTTTCCTTGACCGCTTGAAGCTGGTCTTGGACGATTTCCGGTTTGTCCCCCTTGGCTTGAGCCTTGGGAAGAAGAATTTGTTCTGTTACGGCTATCTTGGCCGCTTGGTCTTTGAGTGCCATTGTTATTGTTGGAATTTGGTCTATTGTTCATACCTACCTGCTTTTCCTGTTGTATTTTTGTTTGTACGGGACTACCGGTTGTGTTGCTGTTATTCGGCGTGTTCACTCCGCCGCCCGGTTTGTTGCTGTCCACTGGTTTGTCACTGCGTACAGCCGAAGTTGCAACAGATTTTGCTTCGTTGCCTTGTTTCGACGCGGCAGTGGATTTAATATCTTTAAAAAATTGTTCCACCTTACCAACCGAACCATTCTCCATAACACTCATATGATTGTTGACAGGAATATCCAGTTTCTTAAGAATGGTGATAATTTCTTTACTGCTCATGTTAAGGGACTTCGCATATTCATAAACTCGCAATTTTTCCTTGTTTTCCTGTTTACTCAATATACTCCACCTCCGACATTATACCGACTTGCTTGGAGATCATTTTTGCAAACCCAAGGTCTGTTACTGCAAGAACAACCCGCGTGTCTTTACCGATGCTTGACCCTATACGGTCACGATCTAGACCGATAAGAAGCGGAACCTTGTAAGTAGCACATTTGTCGCGAAATTTCTTTTGTGTATTCGCCGAGGCGTCACCTGCTACAATAACCATCTTGGCTTCACCTGAACGGATCGCTTTGTGTACAATCTCATCACCTGTAAGAAGTTTACCAGCGCGCATGGAGAGCCCGAGGTAAGATAACACTTTCGTATCACTCATGCTCTTCACGCTCCTGTGCAGCTAAGAATTCATCCTCAACTGCAACGAAATCCGCAGCGAGTTGTTCATAGATTTCTGGTGAAACTTTGCCCTTAAGTGCTCGATCCAGCGCCCGATTTTTGAGTGCAAGCTTGAAGCAAGACTCTTTGCCACACAGATATGCACCGCGTCCAGACTTTTTACCAGTCAAATCAATCAACACTTCGTCCTCTGGCGTTTTAACGATGCGAATCAGTTGTTTTTTGGGCATCATTTCCTGGCATGCCACACATTTACGCAGCGGCACTTTTTTAGGTTTCATACGTCAGCGCCCCCCCGTGCTTTCCTTTAGTCGACGGAGACGGAATCCTGATGCATTTCCGAAGAAGAATCTTTTTCTCTGCCGAATTCCTGCTCCGCCTGGCTCTCGCTCTTAATGTCGATTTTCCAGCCCGTTAATTTGGCTGCCAATCTGGCATTTTGGCCTTTAATGCCAATGGCAAGGGACAGTTGATAGTCAGGAACAATCACCCGAGCCATCTTTTCTTCCTCGAACACATGGACTTCCAAGACCTTGGAAGGACTCAATGCATTAGCCACATATTCATCCACTTGTTCGGAATAACGAACGATGTCGATTTTCTCACCGCGCAGCTCACCCACAATGGTCTGCACGCGCATTCCTTTTGGACCTACACAAGAACCTACTGGATCAACTTCCTCGTTGCGAGAATGAACTGCAATTTTGGAACGGAATCCTGCTTCGCGAGCAACGGAACGAATCTCAACGACACCATCAAAAATCTCAGGTACTTCCAGTTCAAAGAGACGTTTCAAGAGGCCGGGGTGAGTACGAGACAAAATGATTTGCGGCCCCTTAGTCGTGTTTTCGACTTTGGTAATGTACGCCTTGATGCGGTCACCGTGAACGAACTTCTCATTTGGCATTAATTCGGTAAGCGGCAGTGCCGCTTCGATTTTGCCCAGATCGATGTAGATATTGCGCAAATCCTGACGCTGCACTACTCCCGTAACGATATCTTCTTCCTTATCCACGAAAGCATTGTAGATCAGGCCGCGTTCGGCTTCACGAATCCGCTGGGTAACAACCTGTTTGGCCGTCTGTGCGGCGATACGTCCAAAGTCACGCGGCGTAACTTCAATCTCCGCAATATCTTCCAACTGGAAGTGTGGGTTAATTTCCCGTGCAGCAGGCAACGAAATTTCAGTGCGTGAATCCAGAACTTCTTCCACGATCAGTTTGCGTGCATATACGCGAATAACCCCCGTATTGCGGTTCATGTCAACACGTACGTTCTGTGCTGTATTAAAATTACGCTTGTAACTGGAGATAAGTGCAGCCTCGATCGCTTCAAACAGCACATCCTTGCTGATCCCTTTTTCCCGTTCCAATTCATTCATTGCTTCAATAAAATCCATACTCATGAATGTTGATCCCCCTTTCAAACATGGCATCCCATACGTAAAACGGCGAAAGGCTCGAAACTTGTGAGCACCTTGCCGTTATCGTGAGATGTGTCTTTTTCATTAATCAAGTGAACAAGGCACTTTAAAACAAAATGGCCAAGCGCGCACTGGCAACCTTCTCGTATGAAATGGTGTGCTGCTTCTTGCCTGCTTCAATCACAAGCTCCCCATTATCAAAAGAAAGCAGCTTGCCTTCGAATTCCTTCAATTTATTCACCGGCTCGTAGGTTGTAACAAATACGTTTTTGCCTACGGCTTTGGCAACATCCTCCGCTTTTTTTAGTGGACGCTCCGCACCGGGAGAAGACACTTCAAGGAAATATACAGACGGAATCGGATCGTTCTCATCCAGCTTGACGCTCAGCTTTTCGCTGATCAAGACACAATCGTCGATGTCGATTCCACCCTCTTTGTCGACATACACCCGTAAAAACCAGTTGCTGCCTTCTTTGACGTATTCGATGTCAACCAGCTCGAAGCCTTGTTCATTCAAGTAGGGTTGGATCATTTCTTCCACGGTAGATTTAATATTCGTTGTGCTCAAAACCGATAACCTCCAACTTAGGTCACACCAGCTCTAATCGCTGGCTGATGATTAAATACCCAAGATTCTTGTATACCAAAGACTAAAGAGTGGGTTTCCCCACTCTTCAGAAATTCGTACTATCTCGTTCACTTCAAAAATTATAACATAGTCTGGTAATAGTGACAAGTAACCATCCTTGGCACAGCAAACCATACTAATGAAGGAAAAATCAAACTCTGTGGCCTCAGTACAGAACAAATGGGTTCATCCTGCTATTTTTTTTCATTTAGAACAAGGAGAGTTGATTGCTCTCAGGTAAACCACGGAAACATCCCATATTGGTCAGCAACTCAACGATCGTTTTAGTCGCTTTGGACTTCTGCTGGAAGTCCTCAATCGACAGAAACTCACCATGTTCTCGGGCTGCAGCAATGTTACGAGCGGCGTTATCACCAATACCTGCCAGTGCAGAGAATGGAGGAATCAGAGACTTCTCGTCCACGATGAATTTTGTCGCTTCCGAGCGGTACAGATCAATCGGTTTAAGCGAAAAGCCACGGGCAGCCATCTCCAGTGCCATTTCAAGAACAGGAAGGCTGTTTTTCTCCTTTGGCGGCGCCTGGAACCCGAGCTGTTCGATCTCTACGATTTTGCGATAGATGGCGTCATAGCCTTGGCACACCAGCTCAATATCCAACTCGTCTGCACGAACGGTGAAGTAAGTCGCATAATATTCAATCGGATGATACAGTTTAAAATATGCGGTACGCACTGCGGAGATAACGTAAGCAGCCGCGTGGGCCTTTGGAAACATGTATTGGATTTTGAGACAGGAGTCAATGTACCACTGTGGCACTTTGCAGTTTTTCATCTCATCGATCCATTCCTGTGGAAGACCGCGTCCTTTACGTACACTTTCTGTAATCTTAAAAGCTAGACTCGCATCCATTCCCGCTTTGTAAATCAGGAACAACATGATGTCATCCCGGCAACCTATTACCGTTTTGATGTTACATGTACCGTTCTTAATCAAATCTTGCGCATTACCAAGCCATACCCCCGTACCGTGAGATAGCCCCGATATCTGCAGTAAATCGGCAAAAGAGGACGGCTGGGATTCGACAAGCATCTGACGCACGAATTTGGTCCCCATCTCCGGGACACCGAAGGTAGCAACAGGAGAGCGAATTAACTCTGGAGTTACGCCAAGGGCATCCGTTGAGTTGAACATGCTCATTACTTTAGGATCATTCATCGGAATTGTCGTTGGATCAACGCCAGTAAGATCCTGCAGCATACGCATCATGGTCGGATCATCATGCCCCAGAATATCAAGCTTAAGCAAGTTTTCTTCAAAAGCATGATAGTCAAAGTGGGTTGTTTTCCACTCGGCTGTTACATCATCTGCTGGATACTGAACAGGTGTGACATCTTCCACTTCTATATAATCGGGAACAACGACAATGCCGCCGGGATGCTGTCCCGTGCTTCGCTTCACACCAGTACAGCCGGATGCCAGACGGTTCAATTCGGCCCCGCGCCATTTTTTGTGATGTTCTTCTTCATATTTTTTGGCAAAACCAAAGGCTGTTTTCTCAGCGACCGTTCCGATCGTGCCCGCACGGAACACACTTTTCTCACTAAACAGCACTTTCGTGTAGTTATGGGCATGGGGCTGATAATCCCCCGAGAAGTTCAAGTCGATATCGGGAACTTTATCTCCTTTAAACCCAAGGAAAGTTTCAAATGGAATATCCTGTCCTTCCCCTTTGAGTTTCCCACCGCAATCAGGACATGGTTTCTCTGGCAAATCAAATCCACTCGGTACACTACCGTCAAGGAACCATTCACTATGCTTGCACTCGGAATTCACGCAGATATAATGCGCAGGAAGCGGATTAACTTCCGAAATCCCAAGGAAGGTTGCTACCACAGATGAACCAACTGATCCCCGGGAACCTACCAGATAGCCATCCTGATTTGATTTTTTCACCAGACGTTCCGAGATCAGATAGTTAGCAGAGAATCCGTATTTGATAATCGGTTGCAATTCTTTTTCCAAACGGGCAATAATAACTTCTGGCAGTTCTTCACCATAGATTGATTTGGCCGTGTTGTAACACGTATTACGGATTTCCTCATCTGCGCCCTCCAGAATCGGGGTAAAGAGTTTATCTGGGAAGAGCTTAATTTCCTCAAAACGATCAGCAAGCTGGATCGTGTTAGTTACAACAACTTCGTATGCCTTGTCCTGTCCAAGAAACTGGAATTCCTCCAGCATTTCGGCTGTCGTTCTAAAGTGAGCATCAGGTTTGCGCTGATCTTTAAGCGGACTGAACCCCGTTATGCCATGAATCGTAATATCCCGATAAATTTTATCTCTCGGCTCCAAATAATGCACATTGCCTGTAGCGATAACAGGTTTGTTCAACTTGGCTCCAATATCTATGACTTTACGAACCGCAAGTTTCAATTCCTCGGGTGTGGCAACAAGTCCTTTGTCTACCAGATGCATGTACATCGTCAGTGGTTGAATCTCCAGAATGTCGTAAAACTGGGCGATCTCCTCAGCCTCTTCTACCGATTTGTTAAGTACAGCCTCAAAGAACTCTCCTTTTTCACAACCGGATATGACAACCAATCCTTCTCGCAAACCTACCAGCTTGGACTTTGGTATACATGGAACACGTTTGAAGTACTCTGTATGTGACAGAGAAACCAGCTTGTACAGATTTTTCTTGCCTATATCATTCAACGCGTAAATTCCGCAGTGGAAAGGACGGGTATTCGACAAATCCACTCCAACAAAATCATTCAGGCGATCCAGCATTGTCAGACCTTTTAACTGAGCTGCATCATTGATAAGTCCATTCAAGATACCCGCGAGAGCAATCGTATCATCAATGGCCCGGTGATGGCTTTCCAGTGCAACTTTGTACTTGTCTGCCAATGTATTCAGCCGGTGATTTTTCATTTTTGGATATAAAAGACGAGCAAGTTCCAGTGTATCTAGCACCGGATTTGGCAACTCAGGCATGCCCAGATTTTTGAGTGAAGCCTGAATAAAACCCATATCGAATCGTGCATTATGCGCGACCAGTACACCATCCCCTGCAAAGGCAACAAAATCACGAATAACCGGCTCAAGCTCAGGTGCATCCTTAACCATCTCATCGGTAATGTTCGTCAACTGTTGGATGTTATATGGAATTCGTTCGTGCGGATTAACAAAAGTAGCAAACCGGTCTACTTCTTTGCCCTCTTGTACTTTAACTGCAGCGATCTCGATAATTTTGCTTTGTGTAACCGAGAGACCCGTTGTCTCGATATCAAATACGATATACGTAGCCGTCTTAAGATCTATCGGTTGCGGACTTAGGACAACAGCTACGGAATCATTCACCACATTGGCCTCCAGGCCGTAGATCATTTTAATCCCATTTTTTTTCGCTGCCTTGGATGCTTCCGGGTAGACCTGTACACCGCCGTGGTCGGTGACAGCAATCGCCTTGTGTCCCCAATCAGCAGCTGTTTTCACATATTTATCAATGGACGTTACCGCATCCATCGTACTCATTGTGGAGTGCAAGTGGAATTCTACACGTTTCTCCTCCGCAGTATCCTTACGGGATGGAGGTGCCTTGATTTCGGTCAGATCCGAAGGAATCATGGCAAGTTCAGGAATTTGCATAAACCGGTCGTATTCTACACGTCCGCGTACTTTCACCCATTTTCCATTCGCCAGCAAGCTGAGAATTTTGACGTCTTCTTTGGTTTTAGCAAACATCTTCATTTGCATTGAATCCGTAAAATCCGTCAGATAGAAGGTGAACAGCGTATTTCCATTCCGCAGTTCCTTGCGGTCCAGGCCAAAAATCGTTCCCTGAAGTGTGATTTTCTTCTCTTCATCCTGAACTTCCTGCATAGGCACTGCCGGTTCTTTGATCTCATAACCCATTTGTAACCGCACATCACCTTGATCTTCATCCTCAGGCAGTTCGCTTTCTATGACTTCGCTCATCATTTTTTCAATAACTTGTCGTTCTTCTACCTTTTTTTGAGCCTGGAACTGCTCCATGGCTTCCTTGTTGCTTCCCGCTTCGCCCACCTGCATTTTCACACGTAAAGGCAAGTGGAAATACTTCTCGTAGAACCTGGTAATGGCCTGGTCAATCTGTTTCTTGCGTGCCAGTTCCATGGATGTGGAATCACTCATCGTTAGTTGCAGCAGATCGGCTTCACATTCTACTGTGGCACGATTCATCCATCCGTTCACAGACGGAATTTCACGTGTAACCCACTCCAGAAATAGGTTCCAGTACTCATTCACAATATCGCCAGACAGAACCTTGTCCGTATATTTGAAGGCAAAAGTAATTTTGGCAATATGATTCATCTTCTCCTGAATATGCAGACTGAACGTTCGATAGATCGGTGCTGGTACCAGTGTATCCTTTCCAATCTGGATATGCCATTCGCGATTCGTACGATTGGTCTCGACCTGTTCAATCCACCCATCCAGGAAATAAGGGTCAGTCAAACCTGCCGGAAGTTCTGCCTGTTTCAACAACAACTCAAACCGTTTTCTTTTCTCCTCAATTCCACTCATTGTGTTCCTCCTGTGCCCCCTTAAAACGTGAAAAGCCTCTGCATTCAAAAATGTCCCCGATCCGAACCCGCACCGATCCATTTTATCCGACAGAAGCTCTTCATTCATTGCTAAACCGGTGAATAAGCTTTCAAAATCAAGCCATTGACTAGTATGCTCTTGCAAACACAACGGTGTGCTGTGCTTTTTCGCCACAAGCCAGACATGTGTGCTTTTCTTCCGCTGGCTGGAACGGGATGTTCCGGCTCGTTGCACCCGTGACTTCTCTTACTTTATCTTCACATACTTCCGATCCACACCATCCTGCCAGTGTAAATCCACGTTTGTTTTCCATTAATTCTTTCATCTCATCCAATGTATCCACGGAGTAGAAATTATCTGACATAAATGTACGCGCACGATCAAGCATGTCAGCCTGTACTTGTGTCAACATCGTTTGAATTTCTTCAACCAAGTTTGCCTGCTCAACCACTTTCTTTTCTCCGGTAATCCGCGATACAAGCACACATACGCCGTTTTCCATATCACGAGGGCCTATCTCCAAACGGATCGGCACACCGCGCATTTCGTATTCGTTAAACTTCCAGCCTGGACGAACATCGCTGCGATCATCCATCTTCACACGAATACCAGCCTTTTTCAGTTCTGCGAACAGTTCATCCGCACGACCTACAACGGCATCACGTGTTTTTGGCGGTCCAATCGGAATCATCACCACTTGCGTTGGTGCCACTTTTGGMGGCAATACAAGACCACGGTCATCCCCGTGAACCATAATCAAAGCTCCGATCAAACGCGTGCTCGTTCCCCATGAAGTGGTATGGGCAAGTTCCAGAACGTTGTTACGGCTCAAATATTGAATCTCGAATGCTTTGGCAAAATTCGTACCCATGTAGTGAGAAGTACCTGCCTGTACCGCACGTCCATCTTTCATCATAGCTTCAATGGAGAAGGTATCCACCGCACCCGCGAACTTCTCGGATTTTGTTTTCTGCCCTGTAATAACCGGAATGGCAAGGTATTCTTCGACCACTTCACGGTAGATCTCCAGCATTTTCATCGTTTCTTCACGCGCTTCTTCTTCTGTCTCATGCGCCGTATGTCCTTCTTGCCACAGAAATTCACTGGTGCGCAGGAAAGGCAACGTTCTTTTTTCCCAGCGGACAACGTTAGCCCATTGGTTAATCAATACCGGTAGGTCACGATAGGATTGAATCCATTTGGAGTACATATGTCCAATAATGGTTTCTGATGTTGGGCGGATCGCTAAACGTTCTTCGAGTTTTTCTCCACCCGCTTCGGTTACCCAGGGCAACTCAGGGTTAAAACCTTCCACATGCTCTTTTTCTTTTTGGAAAAAGCTCTCCGGGATGAACATCGGGAAATACGCGTTGCGGTGCCCCGTTTCGCGGAATCGGCGATCCATTTCATCCTTAATGTGCTCCCAGATTTCAAAACCGTCCGGTTTAAACACAATACAACCACGAACCGGTGAATAATCCATAAGATCTGCTTTTTTAATAACATCAATGTACCAGCGAGAGAAATCCTCACCCTGTGGTGTAATTTCAGTCACGAACTGTTTATCATTTTCCTTTGACATAAGACTCCAGCGTCCTCCCATAACGACTAGTACTCCATATTACTCAGCACATAGTCAAACCGTAATTATCCGTTAATTAAACGTAGTATATCATTATATGTTACCGCCAGCATCAGCACAAAGAGCATCGCGAATCCGACAAAATGAACCATGCCTTCCCGATTAGGGTCAACCGGTCGACCACGCAGCGCTTCAATTCCAAGGAAAACGAGACGACTACCATCAAGCGCAGGAATTGGAAGCAGATTGAATATGCCCAGATAAAGGCTTAGAATCGCCGCCCATCTTGTTAATTGCTCGATACCTTGCTTGGCAATCTGTCCAGTAACCTCAAATGTACGTACAGGTCCACCAATGTCATCCATGCTAAATTGATTAATCAGATGTCTGAACCCTTCAAAAATAACCTTGGTGGTATCCACCATAGCTACTCCTGAAAACTTGAACATCTCCACAAATCCTACAGAACGTGTAGGCAGAACAGGTGCAATTCCTACCTTACCACCTTCCTGACCTTCTATCGCTCGAGGTGTAATGGTGATATTAAGCGTCTCATTCCCCCTGCGCAGTGTCCATTCCATCGGCTTGTCTTTGGATTCAGCAATCATCGTCACCATTTTTTTTGAATCCGTACCGATCACCACGCCATTAATGGTTTCGATAATATCGCCTTTTTGTAAATTAGCCTGATCCGCTGCCCCGCCTTTAAACACTTCGCCAATCTGCAAATTCTTCGGGTTTTCCACCGGCACGCCTGCCATCAGTGCATACGCAGCGAACAAAACAAAAGCAAGAATAAAGTTCATGAGCGGGCCTGCAAAAATAGCCAAGGCGCGTTGAGCTACCGTTTTGCTGCCAAACTGCCGATCTTTAGGAGCAATCTGTGTCTGTTTGCCGCGGCTTACCAGCATCGCTTGCGGATGAATCTGATAGTGTTGTATTTCACCATCCACATCCAGTTGAAGATTAAGTGTATTCTCCATATCGATGGAGATCACTTCTCCGCGAATTACATTTTTACGGTTATCCAGTTGATCCAGATAGATCATTTTGACCTGGTCCTCCACAGCTCGTACCGCTATGGTCTGTCCTTCCTGGATTTCAATCAGTTCCGGATCTTCTCCTGCCATTCGTGCATATCCGCCAAAAGGCAGCAAGCGCAGTGTGAACTGCGTCTCATTTCTTTTATATGAGAATAATTTGGGACCAAAACCGATCGCAAATTCCCGTACAAGAATGCCGGCACGCTTCGCAAAGTAATAATGCCCCCATTCATGCACCGTCACGATGACAAAGAACATCAGCACCGTTAGAAATACCACTTGTATGGTTTCCAATCCCTATTCATCCTCCTTCACGGCACGTACCGCAGTCTGTCCCTCTAGACTATCATTATTCTCTAATGCCGCACAAGAGAATCCCTTCTTCCGGTTTATCTCAAAAAAAGAGATTACAGCAAGGACGCAAGCTTGCGACTGTCCTGATCACAGGCAGCGATCTGCTCCAGATCAGGTTTGTCCACATTCCGGAGCGCTTCCAGCACAGAAGCAATGATATCTTCTATTTTAAGGAACGAAATCTCCTTTCGCAAGAAACGGGCTACAGCAACCTCGTTGGCTGCATTAAAAGCCGTCGTTGCAGTTCCTCCCATTTTACCACATTCATATGCCATTCTTAAACACGGGAAACGGTCCATGTCCATCTCCCTGAAATGAAGCTGTCCAATCTGAGCGAGAGACAACCGTTTTGCAGGAGATGGCATACGATCAGGATAGGTCAGCGCGTATTGAATCGGGACACGCATATCCGGAGTACCTAGCTGCGCAATGATACTTGTATCTTCGAATTCTACATAAGAATGAATAATGCTCTCCGGATGAAGAAGTACGGTAATCTGTTCATAATCAAGCCCAAACAACCAATGTGCCTCAATGACCTCGAGTCCTTTGTTAACCATCGTTGCAGAATCGATCGTGATTTTCGATCCCATTGACCAGTTTGGATGTTTAAGCGCATCTTCTACGGTCACCTGTTGCAGCTGCTCACGTGTAAGATCTCGGAACGAACCACCTGACGCAGTCAATGTAATTCCGGCCACACTTGAGCGGTTCTCTCCGTTCAGACACTGGAAGATCGCCGAGTGCTCACTATCTACAGGCAAAATAGATACGCCTTTTGCTGCTGCTCTTGCGGTCACAATATGACCAGCCGTAACCAAGGTTTCCTTATTCGCAAGACCAATTTGTTTACCTGAATCGATCGCAGCAAGCGTAGACTCTAGTCCAACACTACCTACGACAGCCGTAACAACTGTGTCCGCATCGGTTCCTGCAGCGATCTCAATGAGGCCTTCCGAACCGTAATACACTTTTGTGCCTGCTGGCACATGTGAAGCAACCTTGTCAGCAAGTTCCTTGGAACCTACCGAAATCTTTTTGGGCTGGTAACGTCTTACCTGTTCAATGAGCAGATCTGTATTGCTTCCAGCAGCCAGCGCTTCCACTTGAAAGTGCTCCGGATGCATATCAACAACTTCCAGTGTTTGTGTTCCGATCGAACCGGTCGAGCCAAGAATCGCTATTTTTTTCATTGCTGCACCTCACGTTTAATGAATCCAATGCTTCCAGGCGGTTAACTCGTCATCTTGCACCTGTTTCCTCCTAATAAGGCAATAGCATCAGTATATGTACAAATGGAAACACCACAATCCAACTGTCGCACCGATCCAGAATACCACCATGCCCAGGAAGAAGATTGCCTGAATCCTTAATGTTGTATACGCGTTTGTAGGCTGACTGGATCAAATCTCCCATCTGACCTACTACTGCACAGGCTATCCCGATCACAATCGCTCTCTGCCAAGAGAGCAAGCCATCTGAAACTAGGGCAAACACCACAGAGGTAACAATAGCAATGACAATACCACCGAGCGCCCCTTCCACGGTTTTGTTCGGACTGATTGAAGGCCAGAGTTTGTTTTTCCCAATCCATTTCCCTACAAAGTAAGCTCCAGCATCACTTGCCCAGATTGAACCCAGCAGTAGAAACGTCCAGTACAGGCCATGATGTAGATGTCTAGACTCTGCGATGTAATAGAATCCCGTTCCAATATAGAGCACACCTATAAAAAGCATAGCCACCGTATTAATCGGCAATCTGTTCTTGGTTACAACTGAAGCGGTCATCAAAATCAACATGACTATCCATAAAATTTGAAACAAGGATAAAGGTCTTTCATCCCATACCATTTCCCAAGGAAATACAATAGAGATGATTCCCGCATATCCAATCAGGGCTACACCTGAAAAAGGCTTCACCCCGGTCATTTTTACAAACTCATAATAACCGATGAGAGCCATAAGCAAGACTAACCCGTGATACCAGGGCCCGCCAAGCATGCAAAACCCCAAAAACAACACTCCTGCAATAATTCCTGTCGTTAATCGCTGTTTCAACGGCTTCATCCTCCATCTATTTCAAACCGCCGTAACGCCTTGTTCTGCGCTGATATTCGGCTACTGCTTCAAGCAAATGCTGTTTGCCAAATTCGGGCCAGTATATATCCGTAAACCATAATTCACTATATGCAAGCTGCCATAACATGAAATTGCTCAATCGCAGTTCTCCGCTCGTTCGGATCAACAAATCCGGGTCGGGCAAATCTGCGGTCAGCATATGTTTGTCAATGAGTTCAGGTGTGATATCTTCTGCATCTAATTCTCCCGACTTTACCTGAAGAGCAATCTCTTTCACACACTCCGTCATCTCACGGCGGCTTCCATAGTTCATCGCAAAGTTCAACACCAAACCAGTATTATGCTCCGTAAGGCGAATGGCTTCCCGCAAAGCATTAACCGTATGTGAAGGCAAATGCTCCTCATGTCCCATCATACGGATACGCACATTTTTTTCTATCAGTTCTTCTAACTCAATAGCCAAAAATTCTTGCGGAAGTCTCATCAGAAAATCCACTTCTTCTTTTGGACGCGTCCAGTTTTCTGTCGAAAAAGCATACATCGTTAGATATTTGATGCCCAGTTCATCCGCCGCGATGGTTGCACGTTTCACTGCCTTCATGCCGTTCTGGTGCCCGGCTATACGCGGGAGACCCAAACGTTTGGCCCATCGTCCATTGCCGTCCATGATGATGGCGACGTGCTGCGGGATATTATCTTCGGATATAGTCAGCGTTTCCTGCTTGTCAGCCCCATTCCACCACGACCGAACCCGTTTGATCATTCCTGTTCCTCCAAAATCCCTGAAGTTTCTTCATCTGAAGCTTGGAAAAAGAGACAAAACCCCACCGTATTGGAGGGGCTGCGCTTGTCTTACACTTCCATGATTTCTTTTTCTTTGGCAGCAAGTACCTTATCGACTTCAGCGATAAATTTATCAGTCGACTTTTGAATGTCGTCCTGATGTCTCCGGGATTCATCTTCGGAAATCTCGGACTTTTCCATTTTCTTAATATCATCATTCGCATCACGGCGAATGTTACGAATCGCAACTTTACCCTCTTCGCCAAACTTTTTAGTCAGTTTGACAAGCTCAGATCTACGTTCTTCCGTCAGCGGCGGAATAGCCAGACGAATCATACTGCCATCGTTAGCCGGGGTCAGACCCAAATCTGATTTCATGATCGCACGTTCGATATCACTCATCGCTGATTTGTCCCAAGGCTGAATCATCAGTGTTCGGGAATCCGGTGTACTGATATTCGCCAGTTGGTTCAAAGGCGTCATTGCACCATAATACTCAACTTGTACACGATCCAAAAGAGCAGGGGTTGCACGACCTGCACGCAAGGTAGCCAGGTCACGACGCAGTGCCTGAATCGCTTTTTCCATACGCTCCTCAGCATGTTGTTTAACTGCTTGTGGCATTAATCTACACTCCCTTTAACGATTGTTCCGATACGCTCGCCCAGAACAACGCGTTTGATGTTTCCTTGTTCAGTAATGTTGAATACAATCAACGGAATGTCGTTATCCATGCAGAGCGAGGACGCCGTCGAATCCATTACACCAAGGTTTTTGTTAAGTACATCCAGGTATGTCAACTGCTCAAACTTTTCAGCTGTACTATCTTTGAATGGATCTGCCGAATAGACACCATCCACTTTGTTTTTAGCCATCAAGATTACTTCTGCCTCAATCTCCGCTGCGCGCAGTGCTGCTGTTGTATCCGTGGAGAAGAACGGATTACCTGTACCTGCTGCAAAAATAACGACACGGCCTTTCTCCAGATGACGAATGGCTTTACGACGAATATACGGCTCAGCAATTTGCTGCATAGCAATCGATGTCTGCACACGAGTTGGCACTTCAATCTGTTCAAGTGCATCTTGCAGCGCCAGAGAGTTCATCACCGTCGCGAGCATACCCATATAGTCCGCAGTTGCACGATCAATCCCGTTTTCACTGCCAGCAATACCGCGCCAGATGTTTCCGCCGCCGCATACAATCGCAACCTGCACGCCAAGCGCAACCACATCTTTCACCTGCTCAGCAATGGATGAAATTGTTGCTGCATCAATGCCATAGCCGTTTTGACCGGAAAGTGACTCTCCGCTCACCTTTAAGACAACACGTTTAAATACTGGCTGTTCCAATTGTTCACCCTCCACTTTGAATTGAACACCTTTCAGTGTCCAACCAACAAAACTTTCTCGCGCATGGACTCCTGCTTAAAAAGAAAGGAACACAGAAGTGTTCCGCTCTTTTAGGAAAAACGTTCAACCGATAAGTTCCTGTTTTCCTGAGATATAAGGGAGTTTACGCTTCGAAGTTTCATCATTCTTATATCTTCGAAAATCATTCCTGCTTTGTCGGCTTGATCAAACGTCTTATTTGTTAACTTGGGACATAACTTCTTCTACGAAGTTATCCACTTTTTTCTCCAAACCTTCACCCAGTTCATAACGCACGAAACGACGAATGGAGATATTTTCACCAATTTGGCTGATTTTTTCATTCAGCAATTGCGAAATTGTTTTGTCTGGATCTTTAACGAAAGTTTGCTCCATCAGGCAGTATTCTTCGTAGTATTTACCGATACGGCCTTCAACCATTTTCTCAACGATTTTTTCTGGTTTACCTTCGTTAAGTGCTTGAGCTTTCAAAATTTCTTTCTCTTTTTCCAGCTCTTCTGTAGGAACTTCTTCACGTGTAACGAATTTAGGGTTAGCAGCTGCGATTTGCATAGCTACATCTTTAACGAAATCTTTGAATTGGTCTGTTTTACCAACGAAGTCTGTTTCGCAGTTAACTTCAACCAATACGCCGATACGTCCGCCAGCATGGATGTAAGATTCTACAACGCCTTCAGTAGCTGCACGTCCTGCTTTGCTTGCTGCTGCTGAAAGGCCTTTCTCACGCAACAATTCAGCTGCTTTCGTGATATCACCGTTTGCTTCTTCCAGTGCTTTTTTGCAATCGAGCATTCCTGCGCCCGTTTTTTCGCGAAGTTCTTTTACTGCGCTCGCATTAACTGCCATTATAAATTCCCTCCAGATTAAGTATTGTACATACACGTACACTCTAAAAAAAGGGCAGTGAGAGGTTATCCACCTACCAACCACCCTTTTCATTTAATTCATGAATGTTATGTTCGAAGACTATTAAGCGGAAGTTTCTTCGCCTTGGTTAGCTTCGATAACGGCATCAGCCATTTTACCTGTCAGCAATTTAACAGCGCGGATCGCGTCGTCATTACCTGGGATAACATAATCGATCTCGTCTGGATCGCAGTTAGTATCAACGATACCAACGATTGGGATACCCAATTTGCGAGCTTCAGCAACAGCGATACGCTCTTTGCGTGGATCGATGATGAACAGGGCGCTAGGCAGGCCTTTCATATTTTTAATACCGCCCAAGAATTTCTCAAGACGATCTTTTTCTTTGCGAAGCAAGATAACTTCTTTTTTAGGTAGAACAGCGAAAGTACCGTCTTCTTCCCAAGCTTCCAACTGCTTCAAACGATCAATACGTTTTTGAATAGTAGAGAAGTTAGTCAGGGTACCGCCGAGCCAGCGTTGGTTAATGTAGAATTGACCAGCGCGTTCAGCTTCTTCTTTAACGGAATCTTGAGCTTGTTTTTTAGTACCTACGAAAAGAATAGTACCATTCTCGCCTGCGATTCCTTTAACAAAGTTGTAAGCCTCTTCGACTTTTTTCACCGTTTTTTGCAAATCGATGATATAAATTCCGTTTCTTTCAGTGAAGATATAACGATCCATTTTTGGGTTCCAACGACGAGTTTGGTGACCGAAGTGTACCCCAGCTTCGAGAAGCTGCTTCATGGAGATTACTGCCATCTTCACACACCTCCTAATATGGTTTTTTATTGTGTCCTCCGCCAGCATCATTTTTCGCTAAGACTCTCCATCAGGAAAGCACCCTCAACAAAATTAGCACAGCGTGTGTTTTAACACCGTTATCTAATATAGCATAAGTGAAAGCACGTTGCAACATTATTTGAATCTAAATTTATGGTTTGGTAGATCTATGGAAAAACGCTTCGATCATCAAAAAGAACCGTCCAGTCCGAGCTTGCATGCTCAGCTTGACGGTTCTTTGGTGATTTTGGCGATAATTGACTTAAAGCTCTCACCTGTTTGAAGAAAATAAGTACCTACTTGGATCTTCTTATTAATTCCTTGAGCTTTGCCTGCCTTGATAAAGGCTTGTGCATCGTCCACTATGCCAGCTTCCTTCAGTTTTTCGGCAACCATAACCAAACTATTTCCGGAACGCACCTTAAACGTTACAGCAGGTTTATTAGGATTAGTTGGCGTCACAGGTGTATTTGTCTTAGGTTGATTTGTCTGTGATTGGCTTTTAACATTACTGGACTCCGGCTGCTGTGGTTGCTTTGGTTCTGCAGGTTGGGCAGCAGAAGTAGCTTGTTCTGGTTTTTCAGCCGACTTCCCTTGCATCTGGCTGCTTTCCTGCTTTTTCTTGTTCACCCATTCCGCTTCAGTATACACCTCGTCTTGGGCACCGACCAGTTTCATATCCAGGCTCTTTGCTGCGGTTTCCAGTTGTTCTTTCGTCCAATTGTCAGTCTGCATCGGATCAAGATTACTGTCAGAAAGAGCCTTTTGTCCTACTGTGGCCAGTTGAAGCAAAATTGCACCAATAATCATGCCACTCCCTATCCCAATCCACAAAGATCGCTTGTCCATGGTCAGATCTCCTCCTGCTCTGCAAGTTGCAGTATTAATTGCACCTCACCAAGCTGTATGCCTGTTTGTCTAGAAATAGCATCCATAGACTTTCCTTCATCATGAAGTCTAAAAAGCTCTCTGTAACGATCTTTAATAGATTCACGCTTCGGCTCTATAATAGGCTCGTTCTCAAGTTGTAATGCCGATGCTGTTTGTTGATTCACTTCAGCCCTCACACTATCCCTGAGACTCTGTGCTTGTAAACCTTGTGATCCCTGGCCCGTTACAATATCTGCAGGTGGTAGCGAGATGGGTTCAGCAGTCTTTGCTTTTTCCTGTTCCAGTTGATCCAGCCGTTGTTGCAATTCCTGAAGCTGTGACTGCATCCGCTGATCTGCTGCTGTGGCTTCCCCTTTAAGTTCAGCCACACGTTGAATAAGTGCATCGTTATCTTGTTCAATCTCTGTCATGTAATGTTCGAGTGTTGACTCCATCTCCTGCACCAGCTGATGCGATGGCTGCTGTATCTTGTCTTTTCGAGGCATAATGAATGCATAAGCGATAGCACAAGCTCCTAATATGACAATAATAATCCATGGTGACAAATTGTTTCGCTCCTTTTGTTACGACCACACGGGGGCGCAACCTTTCAGCCTGTGTATACTCTTTTACATAGACAGGTCAATGTGTTTGCCTTTGTATGGATGCTCGGCAGGTTTGAGATGCTCCTGCTCCTCGGTCGTATCCCGTCCATCCGTCCCACTATGCTGATCACCGCCGCCCGCATGACCATCACGCACCGAAGTATGCGCTGTTTCTGCCATGGCCTCGCTGCGCTGCCTTGCTTCATTCGCTTCTTTCGTCGTCTGTTCAGCGAGCAGATTCTGGTCGGTAACCGGCCTCTGCTGGGCTTCACTTTGATATCGTCCCGCTTCACTGGTTCGCGGCACCGCAATCTGCAGCTCCACTGCTTTGAAACTCATACGCTCACCTCACGGTTTCGAATGGATTCCCTCATAAGCTTGTAGCAGGTTTAAACGTACGGCACCATGGTAATATCACCGTCTTGATAATAAAATGACATTCGACTAACAGGATCTTTAATAAATTTCGTATATCTGCCGATAACTATTTTAGAGCCTCCATAGATCATCTTCAAAATATCAACACGAGCTCTGCTTGTATCTTCAAGTACCTTTTCAATTTCCAAGATACGCATTTTCATTTCTTCGCTTTGATGAAGAGCTGATTTGTGAGTTGAGTTTAATTTGATTCTCATGGCCATCTTGTCTGGCGTTAGTTGTCCTGCTGCAGCCAGCTGATCCAGGAGAGTCAATGCTTTCTTGGTTTTATCCAAGGAGTCCATCTGTTCTCTAATTTCCTTACGCAGTTCATTCATTTCGTTTCGGAGTCTTGGTAGCACGCCAACCTCAATTGAGGTAACTGTAGACATCGTGTTGCCTACAACACGCGCTGACACATGCTCTCCGGCTTGTATTGAGCCTCCAACGATAAGTCCTTTTGTTCCTGCACAGATTACAGCATGACCCGCACGGACATTAGAGTGCATAATACTTTGGGATACAAGTACATCTTCACCTGCATCAACATTGCCATCTTGAATGAATGTGCATTTCACATGGTGTCCAGCATGAATTAAACCTTTGTTGTAACCGATGATCCCGCCGGTAATTTCGATAGAGCCGCCTGCCTCCAGTTCCGCTCCTTCGACACCTCCGACGACACGAATGTCACCTGCCGCTTTTACTTTAAAGCCAGTAAGTACATTACCTCGGATAACCACGTTACCCACAAAGTCGATATTCCCATGTTTATAATCGACATCGCCATTAACTTCGTATACAGGAAATACATTGAGTTTGTTTCCATCTGTTCTGCTCACTAGGCCGTCAATTGCAGCATACATCGCAGAGCCATCTGGACTCACAACAACATTTTTTCCAATTTTAAATCGAGCTTCTTTTCCGGGACGAAAAGGAATTTCCTCACCAGTCACTGCTTTGCCAGGCACACCATCAACAGGATCGATACGCTTGGCGATGATCTGACCGCTGCGTACATTGTCTAACCGGATCAGCTCTTTGTAATCCACTTTTCCATCTTCTGCTTCCAGTGGCCGCTGTTCGCTGTCATCTTCTTTGCCAATCAAAACCYGAATATATCCATCGATTCCTTGTACAGGAGAAACGCCTTCGGCTATCTTGCATTTATCTTTCAGGTAGGCAGACGGGTTATTCACAAAAACTAATAATGCTTCTCGCAATAGACCATGTTTAATGCCCTTGCTCTCCACAAATTGTTCAAGCTCTTCCGTGGTGCAGGAAAAGCCTTCTTCTTCATTGTAATATTCAAGATAAGCGGTACATTTATCATCGGATAAAACAACGTTTAGTGATTTTTCCATAACAGTCCCTTGTGTCAACGCAGATCTTCCTCCTTATTAGCCTGTCCACTCCCTATACATGTGGTTAATTTCTGCTCTCTAGTCTTTACGCATCAGTAAATCTTTTTGCTTATCTAGTGTGCCACGAAGCCGCAAGATGGCTTTGGAATGTAATTGGGATATACGAGACGGCGAAAGAGACATAACCTCTGCGATTTCACTGAGAGAAAGGTCTTCGTAATACAAAAGAGAGACCACTGTTCGTTCTTTCACTGTCAGCTTTTCAAGCCCTTGTACCAGCGCATCTTTTAGATAGAACTCATTGACCTTATAATCTGGATTTTTGGCTTTTTCATCTACCATTAAAGAGAGACGTGTCTCTGACTCTTCTTCTCGGATCGGATCTTCCAGTGAGCAGAGTGACATCACTGCCACCTCCTGAAGCATATGTTGAAAATCCTTAGTTGACACGTCCAGATACTGACTCATTTCTTCATCACTGACAGAACGCAAATAGGTCTGCTCCAATTGTTGGTACGCATCTTCAATCCGTTTCGCTTTCTCACGCACAGATCTGGGAACCCAGTCCCCTTGACGTAAACCGTCTAGTATTGCTCCGCGAACCCTCCATGAAGCGTAGGTCTCAAATTGCAATCCTCGTTCATAATCGAATTTTTCCAATGCATCAATAAGTCCCATTACCCCATTGCTTTCCAAGTCATCTTTCGGGACATTTTTGGGTAAACCAACTGCCAGACGACCTGACACATAGTTAACAATATGAAGATATTTTTCGATCAACATTTTTTTTGCTTCAAGATCTCCGTATTCTTTCCACTTTTCCCACAGATCTGAATGGTTCAAATGTGAAGCTTTACGCTCGTTCAATTGATTTCACCCTCCTTATTTGTCTGTCAGGTGACGAACGGCCTGCGCCAATTCCTCCGGGTCCTTGGTCCGGACGAGTTTAGGCGGATCCAATGGGGCAAATCCCGTTGGAGCTTTCGTCTCAGATGGCGGATGATCAGCCCCGGCGGAGTCGCTCTGTCCATTCTTGAGCAAGTCATTCAGCTCTTGTCCATCGTCTTCGAGTTTGATGTCCACCTGTGAACCTCTTAGATCTTGAATACCCTCTGAATCATAAACAGATCCATTTTCTACACGAGGACCAAACAATATTCCCAATCCCCAACGCAAACCATATGCAAGGACATACCAGGCTGCGAATCCTATTAATCCGCGTATTAAACTGGTCATCAACACATTGCTGCTGAATGCTACAAAAAAAGTCAGAACGAATCCGACTATGCCTGCTCCAAGATTAATGCGGTAGTTTCCTATCATTATATTATAATTCCTTTACACCCATTTGTACGCTGCGAATAGTCAAAAGTCCTGTCTCACAATTCATTTCGATAGTGCGCCCGTAATTTCCTCCTGTATCTTCGCCAAGTAGAGGAATTTTGAGTTGTTCCAACATTTCCCGACAGGAATCTGCATTCCGCGGTCCAATTCGCATCGTGTCTCCTGCGCCTGAAAAAGCAAACATCTGTGAGCCTCCGGCCATTTTAGACACAATTCGTGATTGAGACGCGCCCATCTTTAGCATTTTCTCAAGCAATTCTGGCAACGCTGTATCTGCATACTTTGCCGTGTTTAGTTTACCCTCCCGGGCAATCACAGAACTCGGAAGCATGACATGCGCCATTCCAGCGAGTTTTAGCTGTGGGTCATACATCGTTAGTCCCACACACGACCCTAAGCCAGTTGTACGGATTACGCTAGGAAGTTGAGCGATATTCAGATCCGCCATCCCGACTTTAACGATGCTCTTGTCCTCAATCATGGTCCAGTGGCACCCCTAGCGATTCAAAAATCTTCGCAAATGACGGCGGGTCAGGAATCAGGAAAAACTGTCCCTCCACTTGATCTTCACCCTCAAAGAAAGAAGTATCAATTAATAATGCGGCATCGCCCATCTCTCCGAATTGCAGCAACCCATAACTAAGAATCGCTCCAGCCATATCAATGGCCAGCCCTGGAACCGTTGGATACATCGACAGCTTCGTGAAATCCGCCAGAGAAGACAGGTAAGATCCGGCCAGGATGTTCCCGATCTCAGACAGAGCGGAGTGTTCCATATCCGTGAACGCCAAACCCTCTTTTAGCTCAAAACCAGCAAGACGGTTCAATAACAATTTTGCAGCCTCAGGTGTCATCATAAAGAAAAGGTTACCTGGCGCTTCGCCTTCAACACGAAGAAATATTGTAACTACAATACGCTCATCACCACCCACTTTTTCAGCAATCTCCTCAAACGGAAGCATCTGAACGGTGGGTACACCCATATCAATCGGTCTATTAAGGAGCTGAGACAACGCCGTAGCGGCGTTGCCTGCTCCAATATTACCGACCTCTTTGAGCACATCCATTTGGAAACCCTCAAATCGGTTAAACATTTCCACGTGCTAGCCCTCAACACTTTCCAGCTGCACAATCTCGCTTTTATTTAATACTTCATTAAGGTTGAGCATAATCAACAAACGACCATCTTCCAATTTTGCAACACCACGAAGATATCTTGCTTTCACGCCACCAACCACTTCTGGCGGAGTATCGATCGAACTGCTCTTAATGTCAATAACATCATTGGCTGAGTCAACGATAAAACCAACCTGCATATCGTCAACCCCTACAATAACGATCCGTGTTTGATCTGTATACTCCGTTTCCGCAAGGGAGAAGCGTCCGCGGAGATCAATAACCGGAATAACAACACCACGCAGGTTGATAACTCCTTTTACAAAGGAAAGTGTTTTGGGAACGCGGGTAATCGGCATCATGCGCTCAATGGTCTGAACCTTGTCTACCTCAATTCCATACTCTTCGGTTCCCAATTTAAAGACGATGACTTTCAACTCTTCTTCCATGTAAAAAAACCTCCCTATTCGAATTAAAACTCTATCATCATGCTTATTTAATAAATGCGTTTGGATCAAGAATCAGTGCTACTTGCCCATCTCCAAGTATAGTCGCACCGGAAATTCCTTCAATCGCAGGAAGATACGTGCCCATAGACTTCAGAACAATCTCGCTCTGGCCAATGAATTCTTCAACAGCGACAGCTGCCAGACGCTCCCCTTTTCGAATCACAACAATCTCGGTTTCTTTCTCATCTGCATCGTTGAAATCCGGCACTCCGAAAACTTCGCTTAATGAAAGGTACGGAATCAACGACTCACGGAACGTAATCATTTTATTGCCATGGATATTACGCACTTGCTCACGCTGTACAATCGCGGTTTCTACGATCGAAGACAATGGTACTGCATACTTCTCTGAACCAAGTCGTACAAGCATCGCAGCAATGATAGACAGAGTCAATGGAAGTTGTACAGAGAAGTTTGTCCCTTTACCTGGCGTGGACGTAATCGTTACATTACCGCCAAGCGAAGTGATTTTCGACTTTACAACGTCCAGACCAACGCCCCGACCAGAAATATCCGAGATTTTATCAGCCGTACTGAATCCTGGAGCGAACAACAATTGATTTACCTCATCATCGCTCATTTTCGCGCCTTGCTCCTCCGTCACAACACCGCGTTTGATCGCTGTTTGCAGGAGTTTGTCACGATAAATCCCTTTACCATCATCTTCAATCTCAATAAATACGTGGTTACCACTGTGGAAAGCTCGCAGATTAACTGTACCCAATTCCGGTTTTCCAGCCGCAACACGCTCCGAGATAGACTCTACACCGTGGTCAACCGCATTACGCAACAGATGCACAAGCGGGTCTCCGATTTCATCAATAACTGTTCTGTCCAGCTCTGTTTCAGCACCTGTTATGACGAGATCGATCTTTTTATCCAATGTTTTAGCCAAGTCACGAATCATTCGTGGGAAACGGTTAAAGACTGTGTCTACTGGAACCATCCGCAATTTCAGTACGATGTTCTGCAAGTCCGTACTCACACGGCTCAAGTGGGCTACAGTATCCGACAGATCGTTATTGCCTGTCTCACTTGCTAATTGTTCAAGGCGTGAACGGTCGATCAACAGTTCGCTGAACAAGTTCATCAGCACATCAAGTCGCTCAATGTCAACACGAATCGTACGTGAAGGTGCGGCTGCCTGTTTCGGTGCTGCCGTCTTCGCGGAAGTTGCTTTAACTTCTTCTTGAGGCACAGAATCTAAAACTGGGGCATCCTTATCAGCTAAAGGAGCTGGTTCAGCTTCTACCGCAACGGCGGCTGCAACCTGATTCGTCATCTGCTGTAACGTTTCCTGATCCAGCTGAATCAATTTGACACTCTCGATTTCAGAGATGCTCATAATGCCCTTTTCCAGTTCTTGCGCCTCTTTGGTCGTTATGTAATACAACGAGAAACTGCGCTCAAACTTTTCTTGCTCGATATCCTGAACAGAAGGATAAGCTTTAACAACCTCACCTGAACGCTCAAGCATGTCAAACACCATGTATGCCCGAACACCTTTTAACTGGCTATGCTCACTTACAAGGACGTCAACATAGAATACGCGGTGTCCTTCTGCTATAGACTGATCAAGCACTGAATATTGGAATTCGTCCAGCTCTACAGCATTGGAGATCGTTGCATTCGTTTGCTTATCTGCCTTTGCAACTGGAGCATTCCCTCCTGTCCATTCACCACTTTCAATCGCCTGGAGAGAAGCAACAATAGAGGTGACATCCGCTTTACCTTCCCCGCCTCCGGTAATATCCTGAACCATATTCTCCAAGGCATCCAGACTCTTGAACATGGTATCAAAAATATAATCCTGCATTTTCAGTTTTTCATTACGCACCATATCGAGTACATTTTCCATTTTGTGTGTCAGTGAAGCCAGATCTTCGAATCCCATCGTTGCCGCCATACCTTTGAGAGTATGAGCTGAACGGAAGATAACCTGCACTATGCCCAGATCTTCCGGATTCGCTTCAAGTTGTAGCATGTTTTCGTTAAGGGATTGCAGATGATCATTAGACTCATCAATAAACATGGATAAATATTGGTTCATGTCCATTGTGAGGCACCTCCTCCGTAAGTTACACTCCGTTATTTCACTGCTTGAACAAGTCTTGGCGCAATCTCCTGCAGTGGCAGAAGATGACGCACGCATTGCAGCTCTACAGCTGAACGCGGCATTCCATAGACAACACACGTTTCTTCATTTTCGGCAAAAGTCGATGTGACTCCGGTCTCGTATAATTTTTTCATCATACGCGCCCCGTCGCTTCCCATACCAGTTAGAAGAACAAGATGTCGTTGTAAAGATGTAAACGGCAGAAGCGACTCAAACATCGTATCCACTGAAGGTCTGTGACCATTCACCTGTTGATCCTCACTCAGCTTCAAGATGAATCTACCATCTGCTGCCTTCTGTACTCTCAAATGGAATCCACCAGGCGCGATATAAGCCGTTCCCTTCTTAAGCATCATACCGTCTTCTGCCTCAACCACATGGAGCGGACTGAATGTATTCAACCGTTGAGCCAAGGAACGGGTGAAGTTAGGTGGCATGTGCTGCACAATAATTACCGGCGCTGGTAAATCTGCTGGCAGCTGTTCCAGTAAGGTCTTGAGAGCTCTTGGTCCACCTGTAGAAGAACCGATCGCAACAATTTTGTTGAAAGATCCTTCCATCCCACCCGAAGCTTTATAAGCCGTGTTAGGTTTGATCGACTCTTTCGCAGGTACAGGCATAGAACTGGCTGCTGGCTGCTTTGTCGTGAGCCGAGGTGCATCCGGTGGTCTGACCTCTTTGCGAGCTTGCAGTGGACTTACAGGCGGCTTGCTGGCTTTATCCATTTTTGAACGAACAGGTTGATCAGGCTTAGCTATGATTTCCTTTTTAGTGGTCGTTCGATCCGGTTTTGGCTGAATCGATGGGACACTTGGTTGCTTTTTAGCCTGTACCACTTCAGCACGTTCTTCGAATGAACGCTCACTTTTCGAGAGTAACGGCGGAGCCATCTTAGGGATCGGTTCACCATTTCCCCTCGCTCGCTCTTCTTTCTTAGCCAGTTGTACCGGAGGAATCACAGTATTGCGAGACGCCTCCATTTTCTTGATCGATTCTTTTCGTTCAGCTTTTCGCTTCACTTCTTGCATGGCTGCACGCATTCGTTCGATCAGCGCTTTGCCAACCTGAGCAATATCTTGATCATGCACGACAGACGGCTTACGAATAAAGTCAAATGCGCCAGCTTCAAGAGCCATAATGGTCTCTTTCATACCTTGTTCATTAATACCAGAGAGCATAATCACAGGAATGAAGGAATCCTCCATAATTGATTTCAGCGCATCTAGTCCATTCATTTCGGGCATTTCAACATCCATCGTGATCACATCAGGTTTCAGCTCTAATGCTTTTTGAATGGCTTCTTTGCCGTTTGACGCAGTGGCTGTAACTTTAAACTCTGAGTCCGCTTCAATTAAATCCGTCACAATTTTGCGCATAAAAGCGGAATCATCGACAACCAATACTTGATAGACCGCCATATTGTGTCACCTCTGTTTCCTTTATTCAGAAATCATGTTGTTCGTTTAAGCCACTTTTTCATAAATCCCCTGATTCCTGACAAGGTTCCGGATTCCGGAGTTGCAGGTACAGCCAGATATCGAAGGGCAAGTTTCTGTATATCTTTAGAAGCCTTGCAATGGGGATAGGCTAAGCGATAAGGCATCTGTTTCTTCACCGCTGTAACGACCTGAGCATCCTCAGAGATATACCCCAAAAGCGGAATATCTGTTTGCAAAAACCTTCTCGCCACTCCAGCGATTTTATCCGCTACACGCTCCGCCTCCTTTTCGTCTTCAACACGGTTTACGATCATTCGAAAAGGTGTTGCGTGCTCCTGGCTGTGCATTACTTTGACTAAGGCATAGGCATCGGTTATTGAAGTCGGTTCAGGTGTAGTTACAATCAGGCATTCATCAGAAGCACTGATGAATCTCATATTTTCCCTGGAAAGGCCAGCCCCGGTGTCGAAAATGACGTAATCCATCTCTTGCGCGATGTCCTCTACCTGACTAGCAAAAAATTCCAGATCACGATCAGACAAGGAGAATAATTCCTTCATTCCCGACCCCCCTGCAATATATGGCAGGCCATCAGCACCCAGTTGTATGATTTCCCTTATAGTTTTATGTCGGTATAATAGATGATACAGATTATAGGAAGAAGAAGTTCCCATTAAAACATCGATATTTGCCATACCGATATCTGCATCAAAGACCAGTACCTTTTTCCCCATAGAGTGCAGTGTCAGTGCAAAGTTTAGTGTAAAGTTGGACTTGCCTACCCCGCCTTTACCACTAGCTACCGTAATGATTTTCGAAGAACGGTTGCTCGTTTTGTTTTCATCGCTCTCCAATGGCGCCGAGACCAAACTTCGGAGTGATGCTGCCTGATCCTTCATTGTTTTCCTTCTCCCAATAATACATTGGATAACCATTCCACATCTGGCTTAAGCAGATCGTCTGGCACATTCTGACCATTTGCCACATAAGCAAGTTTGAGCGGGAAACGATGAAGAAGATTAAACAACGGACCGCAGGTTCCTGTTTCATCCATTTTGGTGAAAATTATTTTATCCAGTCCATATTTACTGAAATGCTCAGTAATCTGGACCATATCCATGCTTTTCGCGGTCATACTCATCACTAGAAAGGTTTCACTGTTCTCAACAGGAGCAAGCAAACTCTGTAGTTCAGAGACAAGTAATTCATTTCTATAGTTTCTACCTGCAGTATCCATAAAAATGAGATCACAATGTTCTAATCGGGAAATGGCACGCTGTGTATCACCTGGGGACTGTACAACTTCCAGCGGCACATTCAAAATCGATGCATACGTTCTAAGTTGTTCAACCGCAGAGATTCGGTACGTATCTGAAGTAATGAAACCCACTTTACGTTGATTTTTAAACATCTGCTCCGCAGCCAGCTTGGCAATCGTTGTCGTTTTACCGACTCCCGTTGGGCCAGCCACGTAAACAATGCGAGTACTCGGCAAGATGCCCTCTTGAATGCGATCTTTTAGAAAAGTCGCTACCTCTAAACGCAGCGCCTCATTAACATCGGATTCTTGCATTTCACTCTGGGCTAACCCCTGCTGAATGGGCTCAAACCAAGATTCCCATACTTCAGGCCAGATTTCTTGTTCAGCCAATCGCTCTTGAATATTCAATAATTCTTCAGAGATCGTTGACTCAACTGTACCTTGCTTGGAAAGCTTAGTCATCATCTGCTTCAAGTCCTGTAGCTCATTCATCAGCTTGTCCTGTTGCTGTTCCACACCACGATCCTGAATACTAGGCGTTGAACCCGAAAAATCCGCCCCTTGCGGTCGCGGTTTATGCTCACTGTTCAGAAAATCTGAACCGTAATCCATCTTTTCATCTGTACCGCTTAACTTGGATACAGATGGAACAGCCGCTGTTTTCCCCTGCACACTTTGGTCCAGCGCCGCTACAGCTTCCGCTTCTTCGGAACCAGCCACAAATGAACGAGCGGTTTGAGCATAAGCTTCAGGTACAAACGAACGAGGCACAGGCGTAAATGATTGTTGACCCTTCTTAACAGAAGATCCCTTCGCCTGATTAGGCTGTTGTTTATCAACTGCTGCAACCACTTCGATCCGTTTTTTACGGAACATCCCGAGCACTCCGCCCACCTTTATTTCTTTGGTGGACAGAATGACGGCGTCACTTCCCAGGTCTTTGCGAATTTGAAGCATAGCTTCGGGCATGGTCTCAACAACGTATTGTTTTACTCTCATAAGTTCACCACCCCGATACTTTGAATTTCAACATTCGGCTCCAACTCACTATAGGAAAGCACCGGAATATCCTGCATCGTTCTTTCAATCACCTGACGCAGATACATTCGAATGGTTGGAGAAGTTAACACGATAGGCTGTTGACCCGATTGAATTAAACGATTTACTTGTTCACTCAACTTTTGGTAAACACTTTGCGTAGATACTGGGTCCAGTGCAAGATAGCTGCCTTGCTCCGACTGTTGCACACTTTCAGCAATTTTCTTCTCGAGTCCTGGTCCAACCGTAATCACCCGAAGCGTTTCCCCTTTTTGCGAAAATTGTTGTGTAATCTGGCGCGATAAGGATTGTCTAACATATTCCGTCAACACGTCAGGATCCTTCGTATACGTTCCGTAATCTGCAAGTGTTTCAAAGATTGTTACCATATCTCGGATGGATACTTTCTCACGAAGAAGCTTGGCAAGCACTTTTTGTACATCACCAATCGAGAGAACTGAAGGGATAAGTTCATCCACCAATGCAGCATAATTCTCTCTAAGGTTATCCACAAGCGCCTTCGTTTCTTGTCTTCCAAGGAGTTCGTGCGCATGTTTCTTAATGAGTTCTGTCAGATGAGTTGCAACTACAGAAGGAGGATCCACCACTGTATATCCGGCGAGTTCTGCTCGATCTTTGGTGACTTCATCAATCCAAAGTGCAGGCAATCCAAAAGCTGGCTCTGTTGTTTCTATTCCTGTTACAGACTCTTCGTCATAACCAGGACTCATCGCGAGATAATGGTTCAGGAGCAACTCTCCGCCCCCAACCGCGTTACCCTTAATTTTGATTACATACTCATTAGGCCTTAGCTGAATATTGTCGCGAATACGAATCACAGGTACCACCAAGCCCAGTTCAAGAGCACACTGTCTTCGAATCATAATAATCCGATCGAGCAAGTCTCCGCCTTGTTGATTGTCAGCCAGTGGAATCAAGCCATAACCAAACTCGAATTCGATCGGGTCCACCTGAAGCAAGTTAATAACACTTTCAGGACTTCTGACCTCTTCAATCTGTTGCTCTTCTTCCAACTGCTCTTCTGCTTCCTGTTTCATATTCAGATTGTTCTGCATTCGCCAAGCGGCAAAAGCAAGCATACCTGCGAGCGGAAGCGTTGTAATCACATGAATTGGCGTGAAGAATCCCAACATTGCAATAACAAAAGCTACGATATAGATAAGTATCGGATATGTAAACAACTGGCCGGTAATATCTTCTGCCAAGTTTCCTTCCGATGAAGCTCTGGTCACGATCAGCCCCGCCGCTGTTGAAATGAGAAGTGCAGGAATCTGACTAACCAAACCGTCCCCTATAGTCAATACCGAGTATGTGGAGAGTGATGTTGCAAAATCGAGACCGTGCACTGTCATACCGATGATAAAGCCACCGATCAGGTTGATCAGGAGAATAATGATACTTGCAATGGCATCCCCTTTTACAAACTTGCTGGCACCATCCATCGCTCCATAAAAGTCCGCTTCACGTTCAATTTTGGAACGACGCTCACGTGCTTGCTGTTCATTGATCAAACCGGCATTCAAGTCCGCATCAATACTCATCTGTTTACCGGGCATTGCATCGAGTGTGAACCTTGCTGCTACTTCAGCTACACGCTCAGATCCTTTGGTAATAACGATAAACTGTACGACCACCAAGATCAAAAACACGATAAATCCAATGGCTATCTGTCCGCCAGCTATCCAGCTACCAAAGGTAGCAACAACAGCTCCCGCATCACCTTTACCAAGGATTAGCTTCGTTGTTGAGATGTTGAGCGCCAGTCGGAACAATGTAGTAATGAGCAGCAAAGCCGGAAATATGGAAAATTGCAATGCTTCTTTGCTGTTCATGGCAACAAGCAGGATCATTAAAGCAATAGAGATGTTGACAACAAGCAACATATCGAGCAGCCAGATCGGGATCGGGAGAATCATCATCAACACAATGCCGATAATCCCCGCAAGGATAGCTAAATCTTTTGTTTTCAATGAATGTACGGCCTCCGATCCCTTTTATTTCGTTCTGCCCTTAAGTTTATATACATAAGCCAGCACTTCGGCTACAGCTTGGAACAAATCGGCCGGTATAGCGTCACCAATCTCAGCTCTCTGGAACAATGCCCGTGCCAGTGGTTTGTTTTCCATCGTAATTACACCATGTTCTTTGGCAATTTCTTTAATCCGCAGAGCAACATAGTCCTGTCCTTTAGCAATAATTTGCGGAGCCTCCATCTCAGATCCCTCATACTTCAGCGCTACTGCAAAGTGTGTCGGGTTTGTGATGATTACATCTGCGTTCGGTACTTCCTGCATCATGCGTTGCATAGCCATACGACGCTGACGCTCCCGAATTTTGCCCTTGATCAGCGGATCGCCTTCCATTTTCTTATACTCATCCTTGATATCTTGCTTTGACATGCGTATATTCTTCTCATAATCGTACTTCTGGTACATGTAGTCGAATACGGCAAGCACTAAGAGTGCAACTGCAATTTTGACACCAAGATTCAAAGTAATTGAAGCGGCGAACTGTAAAATCGCATCCATTGAAAAGTGTGATAATGAAGCAATATCAGACTGGTAACTAATAATCGTGCTGTAGACAAGGTAGCCGATGATAGACATTTTCAATATGGATTTTGCAAATTCCACTAAGGAACGAAGTGAAAAAATATTTTTAAAACCTTTGATTGGATTTAATTTCTCAAGCTTCGGCTTTAAACCCTCACCTATAAGAAGAAACCCCACTTGCATGTAGTTAACGATTAACGCAATCAGTGCTGCGCCAAGCAAAACGGGAGCGAGCAACAACATCACTTCAATCCCGTAACGCATCATCAGTGCCATCACATTTTCTTCAGTAACATTCATGCTGAGTCGGTTGATAAAAATATCAGTAAACAGCTTTACCATGCGCTCTTTATAGAACGAACTAAACATCATCATGGTCAGAAATGTAAACAGGAGAATCGAGGCACCGGATAACTCCATACTTTTAACGACCTGGCCCTTTTTTCGTGTATCCTGCCGCTTTTTAGGGGTTGCTTTCTCTGTCTTCTCCCCAGAAAATAACTGGAGATCAAGTTGAAGTTTCATCTGGATCCTGTCCTCCGTTTCACTCATGCTGGCCTTTGTCCGATCGTTCCAAGCAGTTTTTCCATCGAACGGAACATGACCTCAAACAATTGGCCAAACACAAAGGCGAAGCTGGGAACCAGCAGGAGCAAAATAGCAATTCCAACGAGTACCTTGAGCGGCATACCTACAGCAAATACATTAAACTGCGGAGCCGTTTTGGCTAAAAAGCCTAACCCTACATCGGTCAGAAACAGCGCGACCACAATCGGGGCTGCCATCTGGAATGCGAGCATGAATGACTCACCTAACGTACGTATGAGGAATTCCGCAATGCTACCATCAGCCATCTTCAATAAGAATACATTCGATAACGGAATCCACCGATAACTGTATACGATGCCATCCAGCAGATAATGATGTCCATTCATAGTTAAAAACAATAGTACAGCAAAGGCATATTTAAAGTTACCTGTAAGAGGTGCAGATGCACCTGTCATCGGGTCATACACATTAGCTATACCAAAACCAATTTGGATATCAATAAACGCACCTGCAGTCTGCACAGCCGTCATCAAGAGATAAGCCACAAATCCCAGAAGCAGACCGATGAGGACTTCTCTGATGATCAACAGGATATAACTCAAGTCAGTTGGAACAGTCTGATGAATGCCAAAGGTCATATAAACCGTCAACGTAACAAAGGCAGATATTCCCACTTTAAACGAAGCAGGTACATTTCGAGCTGAAAAGACTGGTGCAGTTACAAAAAATGAGCCTATTCGACAAAACATAAGCAGAGCGACAGGGAAACTTTGCAGCAATGTCTCCATCGGCTAAAGCCTACCCTATGTATCTGTACAAATTATCGAGTATGTTGAACGTGAAATCGATTAATATATTCAAGATCCAAGGACCGAACAAAAGCACCGCGAGCAGTACTGCGACAATTTTAGGTACAAAAGCAAGGGTCTGCTCTTGAATCTGAGTCGTTGCTTGGAAAATACTAATCATAAGTCCTACAACCAGAGCTAGTATGAGCATAGGTGCACTGGCCAGCAATGACGTGTATACTGCTTTTCCGGCCAGACCGATAATAAACTCCGAAGTCATGACCGTCCTCCTTTAACTCTCCGGTTCAAGTATTAAAACTTAGCAACAGTGACTTGACTACCAGATACCACCCATCCACCAAAACAAAAAGCAGTATTTTAAAAGGTAATGAGATCATGACCGGGGGAAGCATCATCATACCCATGGCCATGAGTGTACTCGCAACAACGATGTCGATTACCAGGAAAGGAATAAATATCATAAACCCCATCTGGAAAGCTGTTTTGAGCTCACTGATTGCATATGCCGGTACCATTACCGTAATTGGAATATCCTGATACGATTTCGGCTGTTCCGCCTGATTGTATTTCATGAAGAGCATGATATCCTTCTCACGCGTATGAGTAAACATGAATTTCTTAATCGGATCTGCTGCCTTTTCCAGCGCCTCCGTTTGGGTCAAATCTCCTTTAAGATAAGGCTGCAATGCAACCTGATTAATGGAAGACAACGTTGGAGACATAATGAAAAGCGTTAGAAAAAGAGCCAGACCGACCAATACCTGATTCGGAGGCATTTGCTGGGTTCCGAGTGAAGTTCGGACAAACCCAAGCACAATCACAATCCGAGTAAAACTGGTCATCAGTACCAGCAATGCCGGGGCTATGCTAAGCACCGTAATTAAAAGAATAATAGATAATGAACTAGTACTTGGCGTACTGCCATCACCGTTCCCAATCTGTATATCAATGTTAGGAATCGGCTCGGCAAAAGCCACCGTAACGGATGCTAGGCTGATAAGTCCTATGAAACAACACGCTAACCAAATCTTTTTCTTCATGAATCCCTCGACCGATCTGTAGTATTGTCTTGATCCAGGATCTTCTCCATCTTCTCTTTACGGTTTGGCATCTGCCGAAGTTTGGATTCAAACATCTCATGAAAAGAAGCAGTATCCTCAATTTCCAATTCGCGAGGCGGCTCTTCTTTACGAAGACGTTTAGCGAGCTTGGCAATGATCGGTGGAAGATTTCCTTGCTGTGAAGCAGCGTCCCGTTCAAAGGAATCTACAATTCTCTTCGCTTCTTCCAAATCCGAAACTTTATCCAGCAGCTGTATATTCTCGCCAACACCAATCAAATAAACGTTTCCGCCAATCTCTAGAATTTGCAGTGACTTATTCTGTCCTAGTCCGACCCCGCCCAGAATGCGAATGGTTCCGCTACGAAACCATTGCTGATTTCGTTTGTTCAAGAATCGGATCAGGTAGACAATAAGAACCAGAATGACGGCCAGGACAACAATCACCCATACTAGCTGTAGATAATAATTGATTCCCGCGCCAGCTGGTTCTGGAGTACCACCCTGAGCCATCAACATGTTTCTTAAGCTCCCAGTGTTTTGCTGATTGCTTCGATAACCCGATCAGATTGGAAAGGTTTAACGATAAAATCTTTAGCTCCAGCTTGGATAGCATCGATAACCATCGCTTGTTGTCCCATTGCGGAACACATAATTACTTTAGCATTTGCATCTATTTTTTTAATTTCTTTCAATGCAGCAATACCATCCATTTCAGGCATTGTGATATCCATTGTGATCAGGTCCGGACGAAGTTCTTTAAATTTCTCAACAGCCTGTGCACCATCTGGTGCTTCTCCTACGACTTCGTACCCATTTTTGGACAAAATGTCCCGGATCATCATTCTCATAAATGCAGCGTCGTCTACGACTAAAATTCGGTTTGCCATGTTGGTTCAAATCCTCCCTAGATTTTGCTTATTGTAATTTCTGAATACGGTCCCATTGGCTTAGAATATCTATAACACGAACACCGAAGTTTTCGTCAATGACGACAACTTCTCCCTTGGCGATCAGTTTGTTATTGACCAAAATATCGACAGGTTCACCAGCTAACTTATCCAGTTCAACAATCGAACCTTGTGATAATTCCAATATATCTTTAATTTGCTTTTGGGTCCTTCCTAATTCTACGGTGACTTTAAGGGGAATGTCCATCAATAAATTCAAATTGTTCTCGTCTACATGAGCAAAAGCCCCATTTTGCAAATTGGCGAATTGAACAGGTTGTACATTCACATTCCTATTTGGTGCACCACCATAGTGTTGAGGCTCACCGTAAGCTGGCTGTGGTGGCATATTGTATGGCTGCTGTGGTGGCATACCATATGGTTGCTGTGGAGGCATCCCCATCGGAGCTTGACCATATCCACTATAGTCCTGAACAGGCTGCTGTGGAACATGCGGTGGTATCTGTTGCTGAGCTGGCGGCTGTTCCATAACCGGTGGCGGTGTTGGAGCAGAAGGCGCAACAGGTGGTGCTGGTTCTGGTGTCGGCGCCGGTGTTGACTCAACAGGTGCACTCGATGTGGACTCCTGAGCTCCTCCTATCAGCATATCTACCATGCTTTTAGCAAAATCCACAGGGAGCAATTGCATCAGATTAGAGTCAATCAAATCCCCTACTAATAGACGAAACGAAACTTGAATAAGTGTTTCATCTGGCGGGAGGTTGGTAACACCTTCGCCACTTTCCAAATTGAGAATATCAATCCCTGGAGGAGAGATATTAACAAAACGGTTGAAGATCGTCGACATAGATGTGGCAGAAGATCCCATCATTTGGTTCATTGCTTCCTGCACGGCACTAATGTGAATCTCGTTCAGATCTTCATCAGCAGGATTCCCCTCGCCACCAAGCATTAGATCAGCGATAATTTGCGCATCTCTCTTTTTAATAACCAGAGAGTTAATTCCCTCAAATCCATCGACGTAATTTACATGCACAGCAACGTGAGGTTTAGGGAATGCCTCTTCGAACTCTGTTCGACTAATAATGGATACTTTAGGTGTTGTAATATCCACTTTGAGGCCAAGCAACGTAGACAACGCAGTTGCGGCACTGCCAAATGTAATGTTACCAATCTCCCCCAGGGCATCCTGTTCCAGTTCCGTCAGAAAATCATCCACCGTTTTCTGAGCAGGCTCGGAACTCGATATGGATTCCGATTGCCGAAGCAAAGCATCAATCTCTTCCTGGGATAAATAATCCTTACTCGTCAAATTCCTCAACTCCTTCGGTGACAACTTGATCTATTTGCACAGCCACACGGTCCTTAATGGTTCCCGGACTGCCGATATACTTCAGCCTGTCACCAACTTTAATGGAAAGCCCCTCTTCCACCGGTTTATTAAGCGTAATCACATCGCCAACCGATAACCCTAAAAACTCAGCTATCGAAATTCTGGATTCACCAAGTTCGGCTACAACTGGTAGTTTGGCTTTGTTTACTCGTGATCTCAACGCATCGTACTCTTCCGGAGCTCTTGTTTTCTTCTCCGAAACAAACCACTGATGCGTTGACAACCGGGACATAATAGGCTCAAGAACGACATGCGGTATACACAAATTGATCATGCCCGTAGTATCGCCAATTTTGGTACTTAGCGAGATCAAGGCAATGGTCTCATTGGGGGATACAATCTGCATAAACTGCGGATTCGTCTCCAACGCTTCCATTCTTGGCGAGATATCCAGCACTGTCTTCCAAGCTTCCTGCAAACTTTCGAAGGCTCGGCTGAAAATCCGCTCCATAATTGTCGTTTCAATTTCCGTCATGCTTGCAATTTTGGTCGGAGCACTACCCGTACCTCCAAGCAAACGATCCAGCATCGCGTATCCCACGTTAGGGTGAACTTCCATTACCATTCGTCCCTGTAATGGTTCCGCTTCGAAAATGTTCAAAATCGTCATTTTGGGAATAGAACGGATAAACTCGTCATAAGGCAACTGTTCTACCTGCACGACATTGATCTGAACGAACGTCCGCAGCTGGGCCGAAAAATAAGTGGTGAGAAAACGAGCAAAGTTTTCGTGAATACGAGTCAGACTTCGAATGTGATCCTTGGAGAAACGAACCGCCCGTTTAAAATCGTAAGACCTGATTTTCTTCTGAGTTTCTTCCTTTTTCAATTCTTCGGCGTCCATTTCGCCTGAAGAAAGGGCTGCTAATAGGGCGTCAATCTCGTTTTGTGATAATACATCCACCATGTCCTCACCCCCTTACCAATCTACAGCTTGTTCTATTCACTATAAAGGTGCTATAACAATGTCTGATACGCTAGTGCTTTTCAAATTCGGCTCAGGCAATGCCTCATTAATTAGCCCTGTCAGTCGCTCATTGAATTGTTTCATACCTTTGGCCGAACCAAGCTCCTCGGCTTTGGTGTCTGCTAGAGCCTGAATAATAATTGGTTTCACTGTAATACTTTTAATTTTCTCAAAGTCTTCTTTGGCTTTCTTATCCGCTAGCTTGAAAGAGAAGCTAACTACAATAATACGGTCTGCATCAGCCAAATTGGTCTTAATCTGTCCAAGCTCGGACGAAACCTCTACAATTTCATCTGCAGTCAGCTTTTTTTCTTCAGCAGCTGCCGCCGTATGTGTATTGTCGTTCTTGCCTTGACCTTGCATAAATACAAAAACTACGACCACAATGAGTGTGATTGCAAGCAATGCTGTTGCAATCCAGGGCATCATCTTTTTCATCAGGACTCCTCCGTTTGCTGCACTTTAATCGTGGCTGCCTGAACTCCAATTTCACGGTTGTATTCTTTGATCTTGGAAATCACTTCATCGGCCTTCTCAAGCACGATCAGTCTTTTTCCCGTTACCAGAGTAATATACGTGTCCGGCGTCTCTTCCACGATCTCGACCATCAGCGCATTTAACCACATGGGAGAACCATTTAACCGCGTAACTGAAATCATGCTAAGCCCCCTCAATCAGAGTGGAGGAGCAAGCTCCCCCACCATTCAAAATTACTATCAGTTATTAACGTTTCAGGTTAACGACCTCTTGGAGCACTTCGTCTGATGTTGTGATGATCCGGGAGTTCGCTTGGAAACCGCGCTGAGCAACAATCATCTCGGTAAATTCATTCGTCAAATCAACATTGGACATTTCGAGCTGGCCCGCAACGATAGCACCCGTGCCGTTTTCTGCACTATTTGCTGTCACCGGTTCAAGCGCACCATCCGGATTGGCATTCGCCGTCATACGATACAAGTTGCCGCCAATTTTCTCAAGGCCTGATGGGTTCACTACCTTACCAATACCAAGCTGTACGTCAGCCCCAGTTGTTCCGTCAGCCATCGTTTGGTTAATCGATCCATCTTGACCAATTGTGAATGAAACAACGTCTTCACCAATCTGAATGTTCCCTCCACCACTATCTAGTACAAACAAACCATCAGAGGTAACCAAGTTGCGATCAGCATCAAGTGTAAAGTTACCTGCACGTGTCAAGTATGGAACCTCTTGATCCTCACTCAGACGAACCAGAAAAAATCCATCTCCGTTAATGCGAAGGTCAGTAGGTCTATTCGTAGTCATAGGACTGCCTGCCAAGTGTAATGTGTCAATGGAACCTACCGACACACCTAGGCCAATCTGCTGCGCATTAACACCACCCGATGGGGTATCCGTTGGAGCAGTGACGCCTGAAGTCGTTTGGCTCATAATATCTTTGAACATCACACGGCTTCCTTTAAATCCAACCGTATTTACGTTCGCAATATTATTACCAATAACATCCAGCTTCGTTTGAAAACCCCGCATCCCGGAAACACCTGAGTACATCGATTTCAACATTTTACAAAATCCTCCCAGCATTAAAATGGTTACCGCGTCAATCGGTCAGCGGCATTCCGGCTCCCGAGAAGGGCCAGCCGGTCAAGAAATAATTACAGCACTATCGATTTGAGTAAAGACATTGTCTTTCATACTTGCACTATCCATCGCTGTAACAACAGTACGATTTTTGACATTCACGATAAAGGCCATATCCTGCATCAAAATGAGAGACTCTTTGGCTCCCTTGGCAGCAGCCTTGTCCAGAGCAGAACCGATTTGTTTCATTTGCTCGGTTTTCAATTCAATACCACGCTGTTCTAATCGTTTAGCCGCATGGTTGCTAAGTTTGAGCAGATTATCTTCCAACACTTGAGCAAAGGGCTTGGTCGGCGCACTAGATACTTCTCCCACTTGGGGTTTGCGGAGCAGATTGGGAGTGACAGGTCCTGTATACAATTGACCAACTGTTATACGGTCACTCATATGCTTTGCTCTCGATCTTCTTCAGGTTCACTCATTTCGGCATTAACATCGGATGGATCACTGACGTTAGAATTCACAGTCTCATTTTGAATGTCCTGAACAGGGGCTTTCGTCTCTTCCTCCTGCTTCGCACGGTTCACTTGAATAATTTCATCCAGCTTGATTTCGTCTTTGCCCACTTTCGCGTACTGCACACCATCCCGCACAATAATAGAGTCCACGATACCTTGACGAAGTGCACCACTGTCTGTTTTGTCAGAAGAAAGCCAGCTGATCTCCATACCAATCATACCTGATACGGCCCCAAGTGACTGATTCAATGTTTTAAGCTGTGTAGAGATGTTTACAAGTTGCTCCACGGAGCTAAATTGGGCCATTTGAGCGATGAACTCTTTATCTTCCATCGGCTGCATTGGATCTTGATTCTGCAACTGAGTAATCAATATTTTGAGAAATTGATCTTTACCAAGCTCTTTGGTTGCAGCACTTGTTGTCGCTTTATTCGCAGCTGAGTAGTTGGGCCACACATTATTTGTAGAGAAAATTTCATTTGCCATATATTCACCTCATCCCTGTTTAAGCCTCTGCACTAAATGAATCTCGCCTTATTTCATTACCTTCCACTTGTTCACTACGCCAGTTGCGCAACTCTTCTTGCAGTCCGGCTGCTGTTACAGCTTCATCGGTATGCTCCCCACGCTCACGGGAACGGCGTTGCTGCTGAGATTGGTTTCCTTGTTGACGACCCCCATCCTGATACATTTCGGATCCAAGCGAACTGTTCTGAGTTACTTCGAGTCGCTCCACTTGAATGCCCTGTGACTGTAGCGAGGAACGAAGCTGCATCATCTGTTGTTCGAGCATGTCTTTCGCCATGACATGTTCTGTCATGAACCTAGCAACCAATTGTCCGTTTTGTAACGTGATCTGTACATCCAATTTCCCCAAATGCTCTGGACGAAGTGAGATTGTAGCTTCGGAAAATCCTTTTTGATTCACGATATCCAGCTTACTCACCACAAACTGTGTCATTTCCTTAGCAAAATTTGTAGCTTGCATAACAGGCTCTGCGGGCTTACCGGCTGTTGTACCTGAGCTTCGCAAGGATAATTCTCCAGCTGTTACAATGTTAGATTGATGGGTCACCGGATCCACATCGATAACGGATGTTGAATCGGACTTAGCTGTAAGTGCTGTTGCTTTGGATTCTACTTGAATCCCTGATTGTGCAGTGATCTGAGATGTCTTTGCTTCTGTTTTGGACAATGTTGTCGAAGCAGCACCTGATCCTTGAATAGACGGATCTTTTTGCAGTGAGAACGTATCTAGTATCGATTTAAGTTCAGACCAGCCTTTTTTGCCATCCGTTTCGACTCCAGCTTCCTTCAACTGACCTTGTAACTGCTGAAGTAATTGTTGGAATTCAGGAGCACGTTTCAACGCAGCACTGTCTGGTTTTAAAACTTCTGCTGCCAATTGTGTTAACACGTCCTGTAGTACAAATCGGACTGCAGCAGGATGCTGAGAAAGCTCAACAGCAGATACAGATTTAGCAGCTTGATCCAGATTAGAAGTGACTTCGCTCAACGTTGTCTGCTGATTGCTGTCTGAATTATTATTTAATAGTGCATACAATTGCTGGATCAACGATTGAAGACCTGCAAGCAAAGCCGGATCATTTTCCAAAGCTTCATCTAACGTATCCAGATCACCAAATAACTTTTCAAGCTTTCCACTTAAATCCGATGAATCAGTATCAACAAATAATGAACTTAACGTTTCCGTTAAAGATGTGTTACTCCCTTCAGTGTCTGAAGCAAAAGTAAACATCAGGGGAGCAGACGTTTTCGCTGTTACTGTACCATTTGTTGAATCAGTGCTACCTTCGCCTGTTCCACTAGCCAATGATTGTGCCAGTGTCTGCAAGAACTCGCCGCCAGTTTCTGTAACTGAACCTTTGGACTGTGCTGTAGATGCCTGCGTAGAACCAGAAGTTTTTGAAGAAGCTCCGGCATTCATTTGATATACGAGTGACATTTTTTCACCTCCCCTCCATGCGGTAAGATTAAAACTGTTACTTGTTCCCCATCAGCCGATTCAACACCTTGGCTGTTGCAACCGAATCTTCTTTTGACATATTCTCAAGCAGTTGTGATCGTGTCGCATCATTGACTGAGTTAAGTATAGTCAATGTTTTGTCCGGGCTTATTTTATACGTTTCGAGCAAAAGTTTGGCTCCGCTTGATGCAGACATGGAGGCAAAGGTTTGGCTCAACTGATTTTTATCCAAATTTTTACTATTAGAAGTCGTTGTAGATGCCGCTGCTGTTTCCTTTTTCAAACGGGACTGTAGTGCATCCAAAGCAAGATCGCCTGAAGGTTTGGCATCTTTCATTAGCATGCTCACATCAGCTGCCGTTTTCGGATCCATCTTTTCCAGCACCTTCGTTCGGGCAGTCGACTGCATCGCGTTTAACATAAGCACCATTTCTTCATTTGTCATATTTTGCAGAATCGGTGCGGCTTTGCTCGGGCTCATATCAGCATACATCTTAGCCAGGCTTTTTATCTGTTTCTGATAGTCACTTTCGCTCTCTGGTTGTGCAGTTGCTACCGTTTCAGCTGCCTTGTTAGCGTCATCCAGTTTCTTTTGCAATTCAGCCGTTTTTTGCGTCTCCGCGGAAGCTGCATCTTTAGCCGCTTTCAGTTCAGCTTCTTTCGCAGTTACTTGGGATTTCAATTTCTCAATCGTTGCTTCTGCGCTTTCAACCTGCTTTTCGCTCTTCTCCAGCTGCTCCTTCTCAGGATCAAGCACCGGATCGGGCACCCAGTTTTTGACTACAGGAATTTTTTTGGCAAGTTCAAGCGCGTTATTCCGAACATCTACATTAAATAGGGTAAGCAATACCCCTAACAGCACAACCGTAAATACAATCGGGATCGAGATCATCAGAAACTTTTCCCATCCACTCCCGGATTCTTTTTCGATATCAGTGTCATTAACAGCCACCGTTCATTCCTCCTTCACGAGACAACTTCGCATCCCGGCTCACATCAGTTCGCGCGAGCTTTGGCGGCGAAGCGTACAGTAGCCATCTCGTCCAGATCGTTCTGTTCCCGGAGGAGCATCTCCTGTTGAAATCTGCCTTTGGCCTTATCTCTCGCTCCAAGCCACACTTTTTCGTCAATCACTTTACCATTCAGAAAGTTCTGATTCCGCTGCACATTGACTTGAGCGTGCTCGACATCACTGTTCTTACGCGATATACATTCATCAAGATGATAAGCATATCGCTGCATTTCCTGCAAACTGGATACGGAAGCACAGTTTTCAGTTGCTGATTGAATAATGTTCATCAGATTAGTTCGATCATTGATCAATTGCAACAAATGTTCTTCTTCCGTCTGGAGTTTACCAATCGCTGTGGATAACATCCATTCTGCCTGTGTCTTCTCATTGCTTTTCAGGTCAACAACCTTCTGGAAATGATATCGAAATTTCATCGTTCACTCTTCATCTCCTTGCGAATTCAAGAATCAAACGCTCCTGCACTTCACTTAACGTTACTTTTTCATCGACTTTTTGCTTCGTAAAATTCCAGATATGATCAATTTGATCCATTGCTTCATCAATGGCTGCATTTGATCCACGTTGATAAGCACCGATGTTGATTAAATCTTCGGATTCCTTGTACACCGCCATCAAACGTTTCATATTGTTGACCGCATCAATCTGGTCTTCGGGAGCAATGTCCTTCATGACCCGACTGATACTTGCAAGTACATCAATCGCTGGAAAATGACCTTTATTGGCTATCGCGCGGTTCAACACAATATGACCGTCCAATATTCCCCGGACTGCATCTGCAATCGGTTCGTTCATGTCATCCCCATCAACCAAAACGGTATAAAAGGCGGTAATGGAACCTGTTGGCCCTGTTCCTGCGCGTTCCAGCAGTTTTGGAAGACTTGCAAAAACGGAAGGCGTATAACCTCTCATCGCGGGTGGTTCCCCTACAGCCAAGCCGACTTCCCTCTGAGCCATGGCATAACGGGTAACCGAATCCATCATTAACATCACGTTCATGCCGCGATCTCTGAAATACTCCGCAATCGTTGTTGCTATTACAGCACCCTTGATTCGAATCAGAGCCGGCTGGTCTGATGTTGCCACGATGACGACAGAGCGTTCAAGGCCTTCCGGACCAAGGTCACGCTCGATAAAGTCACGAACCTCACGTCCACGCTCACCCACCAGTGCAATTACATTCACATCTGCTGCCGTATTACGGGCAATCATGCCCATCAAAGTACTTTTACCAACGCCTGAACCGGCAAAAATACCAACCCGTTGCCCTTTACCTACAGTAAGCAAACCGTCAATTGCTCTCACGCCCACACTCATCGTCTCAAGCACACGTGGTCTGTCCATAGGATTCACAGGTGTGTTTGAAGTGGAATACATCGGCATCCTGGATGGCAACAATGAACCGTCAAGCGGCTGACCAAGTCCATCCAGCACTTTACCGAGCAATTCAGATCCTACTTGCACACCTAGCGGTTTACCTGTTCCGACTACATCACAACCGGGACCGATGGATTGAAGTTCCCCCAGAGGCATAAGCAACACCTTGTTATCCCGGAACCCTACAACTTCAGCCTGCAACGGCTTGGCAGATTTACCAGGGTAGATGTAACACACATCCCCAATGCTGGCGTCCGGACCCTCTGATTCCACCATAAGTCCAATAACCTGAGTTACTTTTCCGTTTATACGCACAGGATCAAATTGTCGCAGATGCTCCATATAACGCTGTGAACTAAGAACCTTCATGTTGATGTCTTCGCTCCTCATCCTCAAGTGCTATGCGGATCAGTTCTTTTTTGATCTCGGCAAGCTGTGTATCAATTCTTGCATCAACACTTCCAAATGAAGAACGGATGACACAACCCTTATCTTTAACCGTAGCATCAGGCAAAATTTGCAATTCTGCTTGTGAATCAATCGAAAGAGCCAGTTCCTCCCGGGCAGCCTGTACAAAAGAGAACTGTTCAGGTGCTACACAGAGTGCGATCTGTCCTTGCTCTCTTTTTCTAGACAAACTCTGACGTATCAGCTCAAGCGTGTGTTCAGGCTCTACTGTAAGCTGTTTATCTATAACTTTCTCCGCGATGCCGCATGCAAGTTCAACAAGAAACGGCTCTGCTTCCTGAATAATCTGTTCTTTGGCAACATAAGCTTCCTGAAGCACGCTTTGTGCTTCGTTCATCATCTCTTCGATCTTCACCTGGAGATCCAGTTCGGCCTGTGCTCGTCCCTCTTCAAACCCTTGCTGAAAACCTTGGGCGCGGAGAGCTTCGGTCAGATGTTCATCCTGCTCTCGTTGTTCCTGCCACCAGCGATCAATCTGTTCTCGGGCTTCCAGAAGCATTCGCTCTGCTTCTTCCGAAGCATCACGCACCTGCTTTTCCGCAAACTCCTTGGCATCCTCCAGCATTTCAGCAGTGAGACGTTCTGTCTCTTCATCCACTTGTGCCCGAAGCTCTTCCACTTCAGAAACTGCCGTGCCGTCCTCATCCAATCCCGTCTCATCCTCACCACCATAATAGTGATGATTTTCGAGCTTCTTATGGTCTCCGACTGGGACATACTGGAAAGATTTAATCAAATTAGACAATGATATCATCTCCTCCGCCACGAGCGATAATGATCTCACCAGATTCTTCTAATCTGCGGATCGTACCTACGATACGTGTCTGAGCTTCCTCCACATCACGCAGCCGCACAGGGCCCATGAATTCCATCTCTTCCTTGAATGTTTCAGACATCCGTTTCGACATATTACGGAATACAGCTTCACGCACTTCTTCGCTCGCGACTTTGAGTGCAAGCTGCAGATCCGCATTGTCGATATCCCGAATAATACGTTGAATGGAACGATCGTCCACATTGACGATGTCTTCGAACACAAACATCCGTTTTTTGATCTCTTCTGCAAGTTCCGGATCCTGAATCTCGAGGGAGTCCAAAATTGTACGTTCCGTCCCCCGATCGACACCATTCAAAATCTGAACGATGGATTCGATACCGCCCGCATTTGTGTAATCCTGTGTTACTGTCGAGGACAGCTTCTGTTCCAGCACACGTTCCACCTGTGAAATAACTTCTGGTGAAGTACTGTCCATCACGGCTACTCTGCGAGCAACATCGGCTTGTTTCTCCTGAGGAAGGGAGGAGAGAATTGCTGCCGCTTGCTCAAATTGCAGATAAGACAACACAAGCGCAATCGTTTGCGGACTTTCATTCTGAATAAAGTTCAGAATTTGAYTCGGATCAGCTTTCCGCGCGAAATCAAAAGGTCTAACTTGCAGCGTAGCTGTCAAACGATTGATAACTTCAAGCGCTTTAGTGGAACCGAGTGCTTTCTCCAAAATTTCTTTAGCATAGGTAATACCACCCTGAGAGATGTACTCCTGCGCCAAGCAAATCTGATGAAACTCCGACATAATCATGTCTTTTTCGGATGCGTCAACCTTGCGCACGTTGGCAATTTCCAACGTAAGCTGTTCAATCTCCTCATCACGCAAATGTTTGAAGATTTGAGCAGATACTTCCGGACCTAATGTAATCAACAATATTGCTGCTTTTTGTCTGCCAGTTAATCCTGCATTGCCTGCTTTTGCCAATGTCTTCACCTCTATTCGTCAGCCAGCCACGTACGCAGCAGATTGACGAATTCGTCCGGCTTTTTCTTGGCCAAACTCTCCAATTGTTTGCGTACCTGACTTTCGTTCGTCACACTGTCCAGTGTTATGGACGGGAACTCTGTTGCTACTGGAAGCGGAATTTCTTCCTCTTCTAGAATTTCATTTTGTTTACGACGACGACGTACCAACAAAATAACTACTGCTGCGATTAAGACCGCAATCAGCGCTCCTCCACCCCACATCATTGCAGGTGTTAACTGGAAGCCCGTATTTGTATCTCCAGCCGTTGCAAACCCTTGTGACATAACTGATACTTTCTTTGTTAGGTCTGCGTCAGTTATTGTTGTGCCTGAGTCTGCCAATGATGCTCGAACGATATTAACTAGAATATTTTCAATTGCATCTCGAACGGGCTGTTGCAACTCATTTTGCCCTGCGGGTGGTTCAACCGCCACGTTGATGGTTAAATCTTTTACAGTATATGGGCTTGAAATGATATCTCTAGCAATTCGATTCACTTCATAGTTGATCGTGCTTGATGATTCTTCAGAATTCGCATTGCTATTTGAATCAGAAGAAGGATACCCCGGAACGTCCTGTTGGCCAGTTCCTGCTACACCACCTGTCGGAGTTCCTCCGCCAGTGTAACTCTTCTGAATTTGCTGCACGCTGATTTCGATGCCCTTCATATTCTCTTGATCAACAGGCGAAACCATGTTTTCTTTACTGGTTACTTTATCAAAGTTCAGTTTTGAGAAAACCAACACGTTGACCTTGTCCTCACCTACAATTTGAGAGAGGAATTGTTTAACGTTGTTGCGCACTTCGCTCTCAAACTTTTTCTGTAACGCCATGTTTTCCTGGACTTCAGATGACAAGCCGCCACTGCCACCGCGAGCGGTTGGAATCAGTTCAGCCTCATCCGTGTTCGTGATGGTGATATTCTCGATTGGAAGGTTTGGAATGGCTGTTTTAACCAAATTAAAATACCCATCCACTGCTGCCTGGTTAGGATGGTACCCTGGTTTAAACTGCAATGCTACGGAAGCCGATGCTTTATCCTGCTCTTCCAGACCTGCAAAAATGTTATCCTTTGGCATATTGACAAGGACTTTCGCATCTTGAATCCCCTGCATGCGCTGAAGCAGTTTTTCAACTTCTCCGTTTAACGCATTGTTATATTTCACATCAAACTCTTTATCCGTCATTCCGATTGGTGATGATGAGCTTTCAAATGCTTTATAACCCAGCGAACCGTTTTGAATGATACCTTGAGACCCGATATTTACTTTGGTTAAGGCTACATCTGTGCTAGGAACAGAAATGCTTTTTCCGTCCTCGCTAAGTTTATATGGGATATTAGAAGAGTTCAGATAATTGATTACACCAGCTGAATCACTTGCATTTAAATCTTTGAACGCAACTTCATACTCTGTCTTGGATAACTGCATCGTGAGAACCACTGCTGCCAAAATCAGAAATAAGAAGGTTGAAATAAATAATGTTTTCTGCTTTTTGCTAAAGCTATTCCAGTACTGTGATGCCTTGTCTCTGTACTGGGCAATTCTCTCATTCACTCTGTCACCCCATCCGAAACTTTGCTTAGTCTGTCCTGACAAAAGCCCGAGCGTTCTCCTAGCTTTGATCAGGAGCAGCATCGCAGCTGCTTGTCGTAATGATCAGCGCTACAGTGTGCGCAAATGAACTCTTATAATTGCGTGCGCATAACCTCTTGATATGCCTCAACCACTTTGTTGCGTACCTGAGTGGTGAATTGCAGACTAAGCAGAGCTTGTTCCGAAGCAATCAACACCTGATCTACATTCGCCTTGCCTACCAAAAATTGATTTGACATTTCATGCGCCTGAGTTTCCTGTGCTGCGACAGAACCCAACGCATTTTGTAAGTATGTACCGAAGCTCTGAATGCTTTCGGCTGGTGTAGAAGGTTTGTTTTCAGTCGCCGCGCTCTTCATCTGCAACGGCTGAACTCCCTGAGTGTTAAACATATTGTTCTGAATCATGAATGTCCCTCCCCTTATCTCTTCTATTTATTGGTTGTCGAAGGATGCAACAGTTAGCCTTTTCCAATTTCCAGTGCTTTGGAAATCATCGCCTTCGTTGAATTCAGTGCAGTAACGTTAGCCTCATAAGAACGCGAAGCCGAGATCATATCGACCATCTCTTTTGCAATATCCACATTAGGCATGAATACATAACCTTCTGCATTGGCATCCGGATGAGTCGGGTCATAGACCGGTTTGAAAGGTGACTGATCATCCCGAATCTCAGTTACTCTGACTCCGTCACCTGAACCTCCGCCACGCATCTGATTTTGCAGCATCGTACTAAAGGACGGTTTATTCGGTTCAAGCACCACCATTTTCCGTTTGTACGGAACTGCGACCCCATTCGACATGCTCGCGCGCGTGGTTTCAGCATTGGCAATATTGGAAGAAATGACGTCCATACGCAAACGTTGAGCCGTAAGAGCCGAGGCACTGATTCCAAAACTGTTGCTAATGTTCAACGTGGTTATCTCCCTTCTACGCCTACTCGCATCATTTTAATTTGTTCGTTAACCTGCTGAATATAAGCGTTATAACGCAACTGATTGTCCGCCAGAAGGCTCATTTCTCTATCGATGTCCACGTTGTTCTGGTTGTTATTCATGGAGGTGGACTGGTCCATATTAACTACTGGTGTTGGTACTGAAGAGGAAGGACCTATGACAATGTGCCTCGGATCCGTTACTTTACCTTTAAGAACAGGCAAATCACCGTTCATCTGTTCCTGTAACATTTCTTCAAAAGAAACGTCTGATCGCTTGAAATACGGGGTGTCAGCGTTCGCTACGTTGTCAACAATCGTTCGTTGTCTCATGTTCGACGCATCGAGTGCACCTTGTAATCTTTTAAAGCTAATATCATTTAAAAGATTCACGATACCCCTCCTCTCATTAGTATATATGGAAAAAGATTGAATCATTTTGTGCGAAAATACTGTTGTTTTTTCGACAAAAACATTCGTGTTTACACGGTTTTCTAGGACTTAAGTAGAATTAACTCTGATGTTGTCGTATAACATAAGTTTCTTCGAGTTTGGGATATATTACAATAAGAAAAAAGCCCTATCTTTTCTGAAAGAGAGGGCTTTTTGTGTATTTTCTGCAAATTATGATTTTTTTCGTAAATATTCAGTCCCAAATCAAAAATGTGTTAACAATCTAGTGGTCCATCCTTAAACATTCTTAAAATAAAACTCATTTTCCCTGCTTGCTTTTCGGTCTAAACACATCCAAATGCACGCTACTTGAGAAGGATAAATGTTTGTTAAGTTTAGCATTTTTTACCGCCACATTAAGGTTTTAAGCTCATAACAAAATGTAATTTTATGAAGTCAAATCTGTTTTTTTCCGTGTTTCATGTATAAGAATTCATTGGATACCTCATTTTTCACGCAACACTTTCTTAACAATTGTATGGGTCACTACTAATTTATAATTGTAAATCAATTGATGCCTTCTCCGTTTTCCACAAAACGACGTTTTGCGTATTTGCGCAAGTTTTCTCAGTTAGAATACATAACAACAGATAACATTTAAATAATTAAAATTCTTTTAATGGAAATACATGGTGGATGAAAAATGAGAATGCCCACTAATCCACTACCCTTTATATCAATACTTATGCGGCACAAGTCCTAGATTCTAGCACCAATGATTACCACTACTCTTTTATCGGTCTAATGATCGAAAACTGTTAGATGATAATAAAATAAAAGGGTTGTACTGATAAACAGAACATCTGCACAGCATAATCTGCAATAAATACAGAACATGTTGATGAATGCCCCTGCTTCTCAGGTACAACCCTATTTTCCAATTAAAATAATGATCTTATGACTTGGTATAGTTACATAGACTTAAACGCAGATGACTATGATTAAAGAATATACTGGCTTAAATCCCGATCAGTTGCGATATCATTTAACTTTTCACGTACATACTCCGGTGTAATCACCATGCGCTCTAGCGTAAGCTCAGGAGCCTCAAAGGACAAATCCTCCAAAAGTTTCTCCAAAATAGTGTGCAGACGACGAGCCCCAATATTCTCTGTATTTTGGTTCACTGATTCCGCCAGTTTGGCAATCTCCCTGATCGCCTCTTCAGAAAACTCAATCTCAATATTCTCTGTTCGGAGCAAATCAACATATTGCTTCGTTAGCGCATTCTGAGGTTCGGTCAGGATAGAAACAAACTCCTCCAGAGTAAGACTGTTCAACTCTACACGAATAGGGAAACGGCCCTGAAGCTCAGGAATCAGATCCGAAGGTTTGGCCACATGGAATGCACCTGCCGCCATAAACAAAATGTAATCCGTTTTGACAGGCCCATACTTGGTCATCACCGTCGAACCTTCTACAATCGGTAGAATATCACGCTGAACACCCTCACGGGAGACATCCGGGCCACTTCCGCGGCCTTGACTGGCTACCTTGTCGATCTCATCGATGAAGATAATGCCTGTCTGTTCTGCGCGTCTTATGGACTCCTGCGTCACATCATCCATGTCAATTAATTTGCTCGCTTCTTCCTGGATAAGCACTTTACGAGCTTCCTTAATGGCCAGTTTACGTTTCTTCGTACGACGCGGAAGCAGGCTACCAAACATCTCTTGCATATTCATGCCCATCTGATCATTACCCTGACCAGCAAACATATCCATCATGTTCGGTGTACTGTCTTCTACATCAATTTCAATAATGTCATCCTCCAGTTTACCAGACAACAGATCAAATCTGATTTTACGACGACGTTCCGCAACACCTGAATCGGGTTCTGGCTCTTCTTGCTCCTGAGCAGTATTTCCATTCCCGTTATTACCAAAGATCATCTCAAACGGATTACGCTGGCTTTTGGACTTAGACTGGGAAGGAGCCAAAATATGTACGATGCGCTCATTAGCCGCTTCTTCCGCTTTATCCTTCACTTTTTCAGTGCGCTCCAGCTTGACCATACGCAGAGATGTTTCGATCAAGTCCCGAACCATGGATTCTACATCACGCCCAACATATCCCACTTCGGTAAACTTGGTAGCTTCAACTTTGACAAAAGGCGCCCCTACCAGTTTCGCTAGACGACGTGCAATCTCCGTTTTACCAACACCCGTAGGTCCAATCATCAATATATTTTTAGGTACGATATCATCCTGTGTATGTTCTGGTAAAAGGCTGCGCCGATAGCGATTACGAAGCGCTACTGCTACTGATTTTTTTGCCTGTTTTTGACCTACGATGTATTTATCAAGTTCGGTAACAATCTGTCTTGGCGTTAAGGCTTGAGTGTTCATATGCTTCCCTCCTGCAAATATGTTTACATCCATTTCGCTGCAAGAACAAAGAATCTCCTTAACGTAGACCGGAGCAGATGCAGCATCATGATCCTGTACGGGAGATTTCTTCGTTCTTACAATTCTTCGACGATAATATTACTATTCGTGTATACACAAAGCTCTGAAGCCACCTGAAGAGACTCACGCGCGATATCTTTTGCTTCCATCTGTCCAGCATGACGTTTAAGTGCCCGCGCAGCTGAGAGAGCAAAATTACCGCCTGAACCGATCGCAATGATATCATCATCCGGCTCAATAATCTCGCCACCACCTGAAATAAGCAGCATTCCTGTTTTGTCCATTACAATCAGCAATGCTTCGAGTTTCCGCAGAATCCGATCTTGCCGCCAGTCCTTCGCAAGCTCTACCGCAGCCCGCTGCAAATTCCCATGATGTTCTTCCAGTTTACCTTCAAATTTCTCAAACAGGGTAATCGCATCGGCCACTGAACCTGCAAATCCGGCAACAACCTGTCCACGATATAAACGTCTTACTTTTTTGGCTGTGTTCTTCATTACAACGCTCTGGCCCATGGTTACCTGACCATCGCCCGCAATCGCAGCCTTGCCATTATGACGAACAGCACAGATCGTTGTAGCATGAAATGACATATCCATAATATCAGCTCCCCCCACGAATAATTTATACGCGTTCCGGAACGGTTAGACCTTCTGAAGCAGCAAATCTGGCGATCCCATCCAGTGCACGGTTAGCAAGTGCTTCATTTTTTTCTTTTTTGTTACGTATTCTAGTTTCCAACTTCGGTAGCAAACCAAAATTAGCATTCATTGGTTGGAAGTGCTTGAAATCTGCAGTCGTAATATATTGAGCCATGCTGCCTAATGTAGTTTCCACAGGCAGGACGACAAGTTCCTGCCCGAGCGCCGCTTTAGCTGCGTTCATCCCAGCAATAAGGCCGGATGCTGCTGATTCAACATATCCTTCTACTCCTGTCATCTGACCAGCAAAGAACAGATTAGGACGTTCCTTAAACTGGTACGTTGGACGAAGCAGTTTCGGCGAATTAATAAATGTATTCCGGTGCATAACACCGTAACGAACGAACTCTGCATTCTCAAGACCTGGAATCAAAGAGAAGACACGCTTCTGTTCTCCCCATTTCAGATGGGTTTGAAAACCAACCAAGTTATACAACGTGCCCGCCGCATTATCCTGTCTGAGTTGCACTACAGCATGAGGCAATTCACCTGTATGCGGGTTAAGCAGACCTACCGGTTTCATTGGACCAAACAACGCCGTTTGTTTACCCCGTTTCATCATGACTTCAATGGGCATGCAACCTTCGAAATAGATTTCTTTTTCGAATTCTTTAAGCTGTGCAACCTCCGCGGTAATAAGAGCTTCATAAAAAATGTCAAACTCTTCCTCCGTCATTGGACAGTTCAGATAAGCCGCTTCTCCTTTGTCATAACGAGAGGCAAGATATACCTTGTTCATATCGATTGAATCTTTTTCAATGATCGGAGCAGCAGCATCATAGAAATAGAAGTATTCCTCACCCATCAATGCCTTAATCTGCTCGGACAATGCTGGCGAAGTCAATGGACCAGTCGCAACAACAACAATCCCGTCCTCTGGAAGTGAAGTAAGTTCTTCGTTTACTACTTCAATAAGTGGATGCTGATGCAGGGTTGATGTAATCTCACCCGAGAAACCGTCCCGGTCAACAGCTAGTGCTCCACCTGCCGGTACAGCATGTCGATCGGCTGCACCCAGCACGAGCGAGTTCAACATTCTCATTTCTTCTTTCAACACGCCAACTGCATTAGCCAATCCATTGGCACGCAGAGAGTTACTGCAGACGAGTTCTGCAAACTTATCCGTATGATGAGCCGGCGTTTTGACAACCGGTCTCATCTCATACAATTTCACACGTACACCGCGGCTGGCAATCTGCCATGCTGCTTCTGATCCAGCCAGTCCGGCACCGATAACCGTTACTACTTGTTGTTCACTTGTCAAAATCGTTTACCCCCATAATATGCTAATCCGTTGATTCATCATCCGGCTCTTCTACCGGCTCCTGATGATCACATGAAGTACATTGTAATCTTGTCCCTTTTTTGTTCCGTTTCTCAATCATTAACGATCCGCAGCTTGGACAAGGCTTAGCTGAAGGTCTATCCCATGAAACAAAATCACATTCCGGATATTTGTCACAACCATAGAATATACGACCTTTTTTACTTCGCCGTTCTACGACATGCCCTTCCTTACACTTCGGACAAGTTACACCGATATCTTTAATGATTGGTTTCGTATTGCGGCAGTCAGGGAATCCTGAGCATGCGAGGAATTTCCCAAAACGACCTAGTTTATAAACGAGAGGCTTGCCACATTTCTCACAGATCTCATCCGATACCTCGTCTTCAATCTCGATCTCTTTCATTTCTTCTTCGGCGAACTCCAGCCGTTTCTCGAAAGATTCATAGAATTCAGCCAGCACTTTAACCCAGTCTTCAGAGCCTTCCTCCACATGGTCGAGATCGCCTTCCATGTTAGCGGTAAACTCAACATTCAGAATTTCCGGAAAAAACTCTTCCATCTGTTCGATGACCAGCTCTCCCAGCTCTGTCGGCATAAATTTCTTCTCTTCGATCGCAACATATCCGCGTTTCTGAATGGTCTCCAGTGTCGGCGCATAAGTACTCGGTCTACCTATACCGAGCTCTTCCAAGGTTTTAACCAGCCGTGCTTCTGTATAACGGGGTGGAGGCTGCGTAAAGTGCTGTTTAGGCTCGATCTCCTGCTTTTCCAGCACGTCCCCGCTTTTGAGTGGAGGCAGCAAACGATCTTCCTCTGTTGTACCATCGTCGTTACCTTCAACATACACTTTCATGAATCCCTGGAAGCACACCTTGGAACCTGCTGCACGGAAAATCGTATCTCCAGCAGCAATATCTACCGAAAGTGTATCCAAAATAGCAGAAGACATCTGACTTGCTACAAAACGTTCCCAAATTAACTTGTATAAACGGAACTGATCGCGACTCATGAACGATTTAATCGAATCTGGATCACGCAAAATGGAAGTTGGACGAATTGCTTCGTGCGCATCCTGCGCGTTTGAAGCCTTTTTGGAGTAATTCCGCGGGCTCTCGGGTGCAAACGTCTCCCCATACTTGCCAATGATGTATTCTTTCGCTTCTTCCTGTGCGGAAACGGCGATACGAGTCGAGTCTGTACGCATATACGTAATGAGACCGACTGTGCCTTCTTTTCCAAGATCTACACCTTCATAAAGCTGTTGTGCAACAGACATCGTCTTGGAAGCCCGAAAATTAAGTTTACGTGCCGCTTCCTGTTGCAGTGAACTTGTCGTAAATGGCGCAGAAGGATTGCGCGTGCGCTCCTTCTCTTTCACTTCCTTGATCGTAAAGTCGGCGCCTTCGATCTGTTTCAGAATCGCTTGGACTTCCTCTTCACTGCCAAGCTCGGTTTTGGTTCCGTTTAACTTATGAAACTTCGCTTCAAACGGATTGCCATCGGCACTCAGTTTGGCAGTAATGCTCCAGTACTCTTCCGGTTCGAATTCATCAATCTCATTTTCACGATCCAAAATAATTTTGACCGCAACGGATTGAACACGTCCCGCAGATAACCCTTTTTTCACTTTCTTCCATAAGAGTGGACTGATCTTATATCCAACGAGCCGATCCAGAATCCGTCTGGCTTGTTGAGCGTTGACCAAATCCATATTAATTTTACGCGGCGTTTTGAAAGCGTCCTTAACCGCCTGTTTGGTGATTTCATTAAATACGACCCGGCAATCAGCCGTGTCATCCAGTTCAAGCGCGTGTGCCAAGTGCCAGGCAATGGCTTCACCCTCACGATCCGGGTCAGCTGCGAGATACACTTTTTTCACTTTTTTACGTGCATCCTTAAGTTCCTTCAGTACTGAACCTTTACCGCGGATCGTAATATATTTCGGATTAAAATCATTCTCTACCTCAACGCCGATCTGACTCTTTGGCAAATCACGTACATGTCCCATCGAAGCTTTCACGATGAACTTGCTGCCTAAATATTTGCCTATCGTCTTCGCCTTTGAGGGCGACTCCACGATTACGAGTGCATCCGCCATAGGTTCATCCTCCTCTCAGTCATGAAACTGTTTCTTGCTATATAAGTTGAATTTAAGATTTCACACTAAACACTCCGATGACAGAATAACCTTCCGATCGCTGTTATCCCCAGATTTTTTATTCCTTTATTCAAGGTTAAAATCCAGTGATAAGCTTATGCTTCCGATGCAGCTTTCTTTCAGAAAGCTTTTAGGCGAACACTTCGTTTCTTCAGGTTTTTTCTGTCCTCTCCGTTGTTGTGTAAGTTAAGCGTTCAAATTATATAGTTAAATACTTCACTTCATACTTCGTATTATATACTCCACATACTGCACAGGTTGCAGCATCGTCATACCCTAGCATATTTGGTTCCTGGTAATTGGCTAATCTGCTTTTTTATGATTAAAGATAACAGAACTGAATGTAAATGTCCAAAATCCCAACCTAACCGATCAATCAGTTGGTCCAAAGATTGCTCTTCCTGCTCAAGTAAAACGATAATACGTTGTTCATCTGTAGAAAGCTCTATATCTGGAAACAAACCTTGCTCTGCTGGTCCCGAGTTTTCTGCCGAACGTCCTCTATTGTAAGGAAGTTGTTCTGCATTTTGCAAGTCCAAATGGTACTCTTCCAATAAATCAGCCACACAAGTGACTAATTTGGCACCCTGCCTTATTAAATTATGTGCCCCTCGACTCTTCGGAGAAGTAATCGGCCCTGGAACAGCAAATACATCTCTGCCTGCCTCGAGTGCTGCATCCGCGGTAATGAGTGAACCACTTCGTATATCCGCTTCTACAACGAGCGTCCCCAATGTTAATCCTGCGATAATCCGGTTTCGCTCAGGAAAAAGCCCCTGACGAGCCCTCGTTCCCAGAGGGTATTCAGACAAAAGCAGACCCGTTTCCGCAATTTGTTCTGCAAGACTCGTATTTTCAGGTGGATAAACCGTATCTACCCCTGTACCAAAAACAGCAATGGTTTTACCACCAGCTCTTAATACAGCTTCATGACACACGCGATCAATCCCCCTGGCAAGTCCACTTACAATGGTTAACCCCGCTTGAGACAATTGTTCAGCAAGCCTTTCACCAACCTTACGCCCATAAACTGTTGGCATACGTGTCCCAACCATCGCAATTGAAGGTGTATTCAATAACTCAATGTCTCCTCGAGCATACATAATCCAAGGTGGCTGGACGGTTTCCTTCATTAATATGGGATAATTCGAATCCAGATAAGTAATAACCTCGATTCCACGATCATAAACCTGTTCTCTTCTGCTTTCAATCCAGTTGGCATTAAAACCCTTCGTCAAACGAGCTGCCTGATCTTTTCTAAGTCCAGCCGCAATCCAGTCTCCTTCCTCATAATAAAGCAGTTCCTGCAGCGAGTGCTGGCCTGTCATCAATTTAGAAATACTTTTCTTCCCAATGCCATCCATTTCATAAAGCCCAAACAAAATCCAACGTTCTTCCATGTTTCTACCTCCCGTAAAGGAGAGAAAAACTCCCCTCATATTGTGTGATAATCAACGATAAAATGCAAGCGGTTGCACTAATTGCACCTTGAAGCTCATCTGCATTTCTTAAAAAAACGCAAAAAAGCAACCCTTCGCCCTATTAAAAGGACAAAAGGTTGCTTACCTTTACCGTCTGCTGAATCAACGACTCCAGAAATGAGTCATTTCCGAGCTGTTTCTTCTATTATAACGGAATAGGATTAATGTGTCGTGCACAAATTCAAGATACCACGTTCTTCAAGCACACTCACCAATGTAGAGCCCATTTCAGCCGGTGTTGGAGCAACTTTGATACCGCATGATTCCAGCTTTGCAATTTTCTCTTTGGCAGTTCCTTTACCGCCAGAAATAATTGCACCCGCATGACCCATACGTTTGCCTGGAGGCGCTGTAACACCACCGATGAATCCTACCACCGGTTTAGTCATGTTAGCTGCCACCCATTCTGCTGCATCCTCTTCCGCAGTACCACCGATCTCACCAATCATGATGACAGCGTGCGTCTGTGGATCTTCATTGAAACGTTTCAAGATATCGATGAACTCGGAGCCCTTAACTGGGTCTCCCCCGATACCTACCGCAGAAGATTGGCCAATGCCACGAGTTGTAAGCTGATGAACAGCCTCGTATGTCAGTGTTCCACTACGTGAAACGACGCCAACATGTCCTGGCATATGGATGTAACCAGGCATAATGCCGATCTTACACTCACCCGGAGTAATAACACCTGGACAGTTAGGACCAATCAATACTGTATTTTTTCCGTCCATGAAACGGTCTACTTTGACCATATCCAGAACCGGAATACCCTCAGTAATACAGATGACCAAATCTAGTTCTGCGTCAACGGCTTCCATGATGGAATCTGCTGCGAATGCAGGAGGAACATAGATGACGCTCGCTGTTGCGCCAGTAGCTTCCTTCGCTTCCTGCACCGTGTTGAATACCGGCAGGCTGACTACTGAACCGTCTTCCAGCGTGATGTCAACATTGGTTCCGCCTTTACCTGGCGTAACACCGCCTACCATCTGGGTTCCATAGTCCAATGCGCCCTTCGTGTGGAACATTCCCGTTGAACCCGTAATGCCTTGCGTAATGACTTTTGTATTTTTATCGATCAAAATACTCACGTTGCTTCACATCCTTACGGTTATTTTTCAATTCCCGGACAGCTCCGGTACGAAGGAATGAACCTATTTTACGAGGGCAACAATTTTCTGTGCTCCATCGGCCATGGAATCAGCAGGAACGATATTCAGGCCGGATTCACCCAAAATGCGTTTTCCCAGTTCCACGTTAGTTCCTTCAAGACGAACAACCAGCGGTTTGGTCAGGCCAAGCTGCTTCGCGGCTTCAACAACCCCGTTGGCAATGACATCACAACGCATGATACCACCGAAGATGTTAACAAAGATTCCGGCTACTTTGGCATCAGACAGAATGATCTTGAATGCTTCTGTAACTTTCTCTGTTGTTGCACCGCCCCCAACATCAAGGAAGTTGGCCGGGTCTCCACCGTAATATTTAATGATGTCCATCGTAGCCATCGCAAGTCCCGCACCGTTAACCATACAGCCAATGTTGCCGTCAAGCGCTATGTAGCTGAGGTCGTATTTGGAAGCTTCGATTTCTTTTTCATCTTCCTCATCCAGGTCACGCAGTTCTTGAATGTCCTTGTGACGGAAGAGTGCGTTGGAGTCGAAATTCAGCTTCGCATCCAGCGCGATAACGTTTCCATCTCCGGTAACAACCAGCGGGTTGATCTCGGCAATAGAGCAATCTTTTTCGACAAATGCCTTGTACAATGCAAGCATGAACTTTACAGCTTTATTCACGAGTTCATTCGGAATGTTAATGCTGTAAGCCAGTTTGCGTGCCTGGAACACTTGCAACCCGATTGCAGGGTCAACTACCTCTTTGAAAATTTTCTCAGGTGTAGCTTCAGCGACTTCTTCGATCTCTGTACCGCCTTCTTCGGAAGCCATCATGACTACACGTCCTGTAGCACGATCGACAACAACACCCACATAATACTCTTTGCGGATATCGCATCCTTCTTCAATCAAAAGACGTTTCACTTCTTTACCTTCTGGTCCTGTTTGATGGGTTACTAATACTTTGCCCAAAATTTCGGATGCATAGGCACGAACTTCCTCAGTGCTCTTTGCTACTTTCACGCCGCCGGCTTTACCCCGACCCCCTGCGTGAATTTGCGCTTTAACAACAGTCACCGGACTGCCCAGTGCCTCTGCGGCCGCAACCGCTTCATCGACTGTATAAGCAACCTTTCCGTTTGGAACGGTAACTCCATACTGTTTCAGTACTTCTTTTCCTTGATATTCATGGATATTCATTCTCGAATCCTCCTATCAACATGACTGCAACAAGGCGGGCTGGTAGACGAACAAAAGACATATGTTGACTATTTTCACTTAAACCCAATTCATTGTAACATGTTTTTAAAACGCTTTCCTTAAAAAATTAATGGTTAATAGACAGCTTTTTGATATGGATATGATCCCTTTTTGTGAATGCTTGGATATATATGGAAAAACCTCAGCCGAATAGACTAAGGTTTTTCATCACGTAGAGACGTTTATTATTATTTTTTAGCGGTATTCATATTCGTTTCATGAACTTTTTCGAGCAAGCCTTTAAACTGTCCCAGCAAAGCCTCAAATTCTGTGCTGTTCAGGCATGCATCTCCCTGAATGGCATCAGGTATGGATAATGCTTTATTCTTAAGCTCACGTCCCGCATCGGTCAGTGTAATCATCACTTTACGCTCGTCTTGTGCAGAACGCTCACGATGGATGAACCCGGCTGTTTGCAAACGTTTAAGAAGAGGCGTCAGCGTACCTGAGTCGAGGTATAAAGCCTCACCGATTTCCTTCACCGTGCATTCCTTCCGCTCCCACAACACCATTAAAACCAGATATTGAGAGTACGTCACACCCAGCACCTCCAGATAGGGCTGGTACAATTTTGTGATTTCACGTGAACACGCGTATATGGCGAAGCATAATTGATTATCTAGCTTTAAACGGTCTGTTTGCATGTTATCTGTCTCACCTACCTAATATACTTTAAATTAGTTGTTTTAGGGTTTAAATATACTTCTCTACCATTGTTTATGGCGATTGGAGTTCCCCTTCTTAGTATATTATCACAAAATAGATTAAAAAAAGAATAATTGAGCACAAATTATTTTACTTTGTTATTTAATCACGTTAAATTAAGTTGTATAAAATATAATTACAGGTGGCCAAATATAACAAAACAATCGATTTACTCATGTAAGTTCGAAAAGGACAATTCAGGAATAGGGGAAACCTATTGTTGCACATTCATGCCGGGTTGACGCTCTGATTCCTTTTATATAAAATGCTAGTAGAAGCTGAGGAAGCACCTTAATTCGAGACTGGCTCGCCATGTGCGAAGCCTACAATTCGAGTGAGGTGTTTCTTTGTTATGTATGGAAAATTGTATAGCTCATGTCTGTACGGAATTGACGGCGTATTAATTGAGGTGGAAACGGATTTATCCAATGGTTTACCTCTAACTTCCATTATCGGACTACCTGATTCAGCGATCAGAGAAGCAGTGGAACGGGTTCGTGCAGCAATAAAAAACTGCGGTTATCAGTATCCTTTGCAGCGCATTACAATTAATCTGGCCCCGGCTGACCTGCGCAAGGAAGGTTCCTCCTTTGATCTTGCTATTGCAATCGCTCTACTTACGACCAGCGGGCAGGTTGTTCTGCCTCCACAAGAACGCACTTTGGTACTCGGGGAGCTGGCTCTGGATGGCTCAATTCGGCCTGTGCCGGGCATTTTATCCATGGTTGACCTGGCTAAAAGGCAAGGATTCACCTCTGTTCTTCTTCCTTATGAAAACGTGGAAGAGGCTTGTCTGATCCGCGACATCGGGATTTATGGGATTCGCCACTTGAAAGATCTGGCTCCTGATCCCACGAATACATCTCAATGTTTAAAGTCCAGCATAGCCGGGGAAGCAACAAAAGCAGGCCCTCTCATTTTAAGGGACTACAGTCATCTGCGTATCTCCGGTATGCCCGGTGGACGTTTAACTCAAGGGAGACTGACCTGCTCTTCCTCATCCGAAGACTACAGCGATGTGCTTGGACAACACCATGTTAAACGAGCACTGATGGTTGCCGCTGCCGGAATGCATAATATTATGCTAGTCGGCCCGCCTGGTACGGGTAAAACGATGTTGATCAAACGACTACCGACGATTTTGCCTCCTTTATCGGAAGAAGAAGCACTGGAAGTAACCAAAGTTCTAAGCGCAGCTGGTCATTTAAAAGAAGCTCCGCCTGGACTGATCGCAGACAGACCTTTTCGCTCGCCCCATCATACGATATCCACCTCGGGCCTGATTGGGGGCGGTGGGATTCCAAAGCCAGGAGAGGTCAGTCTCGCCCATCGTGGAATTTTGTTTCTCGATGAGTTGCCGGAATTTCAGCGTCAAGTTCTTGAAGTGTTGAGGCAGCCGCTTGAAGATCAAACGGTTACAATCAGTCGGGCAAGAGCTGCGTTCACATTCCCTGCACAATTCATGCTCGCATGTTCAATGAACCCATGCCCCTGCGGATATTTGTCGGCGCAGGCAGAGGAGCAACGCTGCATCTGCAGTCCAGCACGCGTCGCAGCATACCGGGCGAAAATTTCCGGCCCACTGCTGGATCGAATCGATCTGCAAGTCGAAGTCCCGCCGCCCGGAGATTGGCGTAAGTCAGGGACTTCCCCTTCTTCCGTCGAGATGCAGGCCAAGGTGATGACTGCTCATTCCATTCAGGCCAAACGTTATGCAAAGCGTTCCATCCGTTGGAACAGCCAGCTCTCCGGCACGTTTTTACGTAAAACCATTAATCTTCCTCATGAAGCAGAACAATTGTTGGATCAAACATTACAGACGCTGAATTTAAGCATGCGGGCTCATGACCGAATAATGAAAATGGCTCAAACCATCGCTGATTTGGATCATGAAGGTAAGATTTTGACTGCACATGTGGCGGAAGCGATCCAGTATCGTCAATTAGATTTGAGTTTATTTTAATGCTGATGTTCAGCTACTATATACAGCCGTATAAGAACTCTTTTTTCAATAAGTAATGAAGAGCACCTATACGGCCTGGTTGACATGAAGAAGCACTTCTAAAAGTGAGCCGGCAGGCAAACGTGATCATAAGATGTCAAAGCCGAAAGACAAGAAAACGATTAATAGAGATTATTTAAGCATGCTTGAGCAGGTTTTAAGCAGGTTTTAAGCAGAGCAGCTCATGACGTTACATTGTCCAGAATCTCAAGCGCTGCCCATCTTCAGCATTTGTCCTCTTTGATTGCGCTTTAATAAGTAGATTCTATTGCAAAATCAGGACCACCCGTTCTGCCCAAAACTTTCGATTGCCGTATTTATACTTGAGCTGGGCATGTTTCTCGAATATCATGAGTGAACTTTTTCCCTTTAGATATCCCATGAACGTGGAGACTGCCATTTTCGGTGGGATCGCTACCAACATGTGAACATGATCGGGCATCATGTGACCTTCTATAATTTCTACTCCCTTGTACTTACATAGACGTTTGAAAATTTTGATTAAATCTTTTCTCACTTGATTATAGATTTCTTTCCGTCTATACTTCGGGGTGAATACAATGTGGTATTTGCACATCCACTTTGTGTGAGCGAGGCTTTAGCTCTTGTTTGCCATCTAAGACCATTCCTTTCTTTTGAGCCTGAACATCTCAATTTTATCGGAATGGTCTTGGTGGTCAAACCACAGGTCCCTCCACCCGCATAGCGGGTGGTTTTTTGTTTCGCGCGTTTCACGCACTCAACTGGCTAAAGCCATAATAAAAAAGACCACATGAATGTGGTCTCTACTAATTTATTATTCAAATAACGTTAGCTTGTCCTTGGCAGGGGTACGCTCTTTCGCTGATGGAATGACGTCTGGATAACCCATATAGATCATGCCAATTATTTTTTCCCCAGCCTTGATGCCAAGTGACTTTCGAAACTTAGGTGCATATAAAAATGGTTTGGTTACCCAAAACGTACCAATCTTTTCACTCCATGCTGCGAGCATAAAGTTCTGGACCATAGCGCTAACCGCGGCAAAATCCTCATCCCAAATCGCTTGTCTCGGGTCTTCCTCCAGAACGACCAGCAAAACGGCAGGTACCTGCTGTACACTGGACGAATATTTGTTGTCCTCGCCCATCTCGCCTTCAATGGCCTCTGCGAGCTTTTTGCGTCCTTTGCCATTGAACAATACAAATCTCCATGGCTCACGCAATTTATGGTTAGGCGCCCAAACGGCTGTATCCAGCAAATCGATGATCTGCTCCGTTGGAACAGGCTCTTTTTTGAATTTTTTGACGGTGCGGCGATTCTCGATCGCATGACGGACTTCGTTGTTCGTCTCCTTCGTTTTACCCATGGGTCATGCCTCCCTCTCCAAATAGTACACGTCAGGTTACAGCCTCCATTATACACCCTTATGCTGAGAAGATTCAAAGAACGGGCAGATAACGAAAACTTCATTTTTTTCGCTAGTTCTGTGAAATTCAATATGACATGTGAACTTTCACATTGAAAAGGGAGAAACATTGTTATACCTTAGGAAACGGATAAAATTAAAAAAGATGAACTTTAGACAGTAGACTTGTCTAAAAGCTCATCCCTTTATCGTTTAACTCCAAGTTAAAATGCATTCTCTAGATGATTTACGGAGATAATCTCCCCTAGATGATTAATTATCACGCCAATTACGTCAAATCGAATCTGACGACGATGTTCTCCGCTCATTTGCATATAAACTGCTGCCGTTGAACGCACCTGTAGCATTTTACGCTGATCGACAGACTCTTGCGGGGTTCCGAACCCTGAATTGGAACTTCGGCTTCGAACCTCAACAAAAATCAACAAATCTTCAAAAGATGCGATAATGTCCACTTCACCACTACGACAACGCCAGTTCTGCTGAAGGATACAATACCCCTGTCCCAATAACCAGCGGCAAGCTTCCTCTTCGCCGATCTTTCCCTTTTGCTGACGAGTCAGCTTGCCTTCCGGCTTCCGTCCAGATCCCCGTTCTACCATGATTCGTCATCTCTACGGCCAGAGGCAAGCCGATCGGCTTGATAAACATAAGTAAGTACTTCTGCCACCAGCTGATACAGTTCAGCCGGAATCTGTTCATCCAAATCCAGTTTGGAGAGCACTTCCACAAGTGCCGCATCCTCCTGTACGGGTACGCCATTTTCCTTTGCCTTGTCTAGAATGGCTTCAGCTACTTTGCCTCGGCCTTTGGCTACGACGACAGGCGCTTCACTTTCCCCTGGAACATATTTTAGTGCAACTGCTTTTTTAGATAATAGATCCGGCTGCGGTGATTCCTCTTTCATACCTTGAAATCCACCCCTTTGTATCGCTCCGGGCTATAATCTGCTGCTGTCATCTTACGCTCCATGCCATGCTCCTGCCCTTCAGGCCAAGGTTCTGCACGGAAACTCAATAACTGATATCCAAGCTTGTCGAGTGATTGAAGGATCACTTCACGTCCACTCTCCAAAATCGCTCCCATTTCCTCACGATCATTAAGTACTCGCAAGCTGACAATATTATTTACTACATGTACATCGACAAGGGTATGTCCCAGACTTTTCATGTCCAGATCAAACAGCAAACGGCAATTGGACGCATCGAGTTCTCCGCGCTGACCGCGGCGTGACTGAATTTGCACAGAAGCTGTCTGTTCTCCATCCGGACCCGTGATGGGGATAAACCAGTGCATCTGTGCAAACGCAGCACCGCGATCCGTTGTAAGCAATAACTGCTGGCCTGTCAAATATTGTACAGCTTGATTGGCGGCATCTTTCAGCGCCGCCGGAGCACTGTCGCTGCTGGCAAGCTGCAGCAGCAAGCCCTTGAGCGAGTCCGCGTTTGTCGGACTCGCTGCCTCACCCACGCGCGGCTGCATCGCCGCGCCGTGAACGGCCTGCTGCTCGTGCTCCGCACCGAGCAGCTTCAGCACGCGCCCCACCCACGGGTCTCCCCCGTGGGTGACAGGCGCGTGCGCTGCCGCCGCTCCCGCAGGTGCGGCGGCAACACCGCCAGCCGGCGGCGCATCAGCGCCGGCTGGCAAGGTCTGCGGCGAGCCTGCGGCAGCCGCAGCCGTCTGGCCGCCCTGCTGCGCAGCAGGGGCGGCTTGGGCTGCCGCGCCCGGCAGTGCCGGTGCGGCAGTGGACGCGCTGCGCAGCGCGTCCAGCAGCGCCAGCAGCTTCGGCGCCAGCTGAGCTGGCGTAGGCGCCGCGGGCGCTGCTTGCCCTGCTGCGGACGCTGTCGCAGCCGCAGCAGGCGTGTCTGTAAGGCCGTCTGCACGCACGGCCGCCCCTTCTGGCTGGCCCACACTTGCGCGGCCAGCCGCAGCTTCTGCCGCCCCCGGTGTACCCGGGCGGCTCACAGCCTGGCCCGCATCAGTAGCACGCGGGCCCTCGCCTGGTATTCCGGTACCCGCCGGAATACCGGCATTCCCTTTGCCAGCTGTCTCAACCTGGCTGGCAACACCCTTCGCAGTAGCCTCAGCTCCTGACTGATTACCATTCGTCTGGCCTGCATTCAGCGGTACGTTATCTTTAACCTGCTGCTGTCTGCTTTCCCCTGTACCTTCCGCGCCAGCTGCCTGCGTGGTCTGAACCAGATTCGGCTGTGACGACAAAGGAGATGTAGCTGTTGGTCCAGTTCCCGGGCGGTTCACATTCCCCGCAACGACGCCTTCCTCCGGTTGAACAGCAACACTGGGAAGTGTTACAATCGCTGCCGCCTGTCCTGTTGCTGTTCCTGCTTTGGACCCTGCAGCTGCTTCTCCACCAGAAACCGATTTGCCTGACGCCTGAGCCAACAATGACTCAAGCTGATCCGTAAGACCACTTAACAACTGATGCAAAGGTGGCCCAAATACGGTCTGATGTAATCCTTTCACCGTTTCTGCTGTAACAGGAAGGCCCCGCTGAAAAGCAATCCCTGTCGCCTGTACCCATTCCTCCACAGGCACTTGTACAGGTTTGGCTGTCATCATATTTTGCACCATAGCTACATTATCCTTAGTCAGCGGAAGCCCACTGCGTTGCATGGCAAGGAGTAGTTCCCGATTGTCTTTAGTATCAGTCAAGCCTACTTCTTGCAATAAATTATTAAATGAAGCCTGCGGTATTTCTGCAAGAGAACCAGCAACAGGTTTCATTACGGTTATACCATTTTCTCCAGGAGGCTGAACCTGTAGAAGTGTCGTCTCACCAGGACGGAGCGGAGTCTCAAGTTTGGCACGCACCTGCACGCCTTGGATCTGGAGTACAGCCTCTCCTCCATCATCCGATACACTGACAACAGAGCCGCGAACGACCTGGCCTTCCTTTAGTTCAAGAGACTTGGCATTTCCGGGTTTATTGTCTCCCATTAAACCACGAATCATCGAGCTGATATTCACCGCGTCCCCATCCTTTCCGTTTCCTTTCAGTTAAAACAACGTTTGTTGTTCACCAAGTAAATTACCGAGAAAGCTACGTCGATGCATCGGAGTTGCCCCAAGCGCCATAATCCGTTCCCGATGAAATTGCGTTGCGTAGCCTTTATGTACAGAAAGACCATATTCAGGATATAATGAATCCCATTCTTCCTTGCACAGCCGATCTCTCGTTACCTTGGCAACAATTGAAGCAGCTGCGATAGATTGGCTGTTTGCATCCCCTTTAATGATTGACAATTGCGGTATATTCAAATCTACCTTTTCAGCATCTACCAGCATGTAATGAGGCATTACATCAAGTGCCTCTACCGCACGTTTCATCGCCAGTCTGGCGGCTTGCTTAATATTCAGACGATCAATTGTTTCCGCATCCGCATATCCTACCCCTACAGCCAGCGCATTTTCCATAATGATGTCATACAACATATCACGCTTCTTTTCCGATAGCTTTTTGGAATCATTGACCCCTTCCAAAATCAGCCCTTGGGGCAGGATCACAGCGGCCGCTACAACATCTCCAAACAAACATCCGCGTCCCACTTCATCGATTCCTACAATATATTCAAACCCGCTGCCCCAGTACTCCCTCTCATACAACAACAGATCCCGGGGTTCGCTAGCTTCTTTTTTCTTTTTCTTCGTCTTGCGCTGCTGATCTGGCAGTGCAAGCTCCGGCATTTCATGGTTTGCTGTCATTCTGTTCATCTCCCATGCTCCATTCAACGTTGTAATCCCATGTAATGTATATAATTAGACTTAGATAGCACATCTTTGTTCTGCTTATCTGTCCTGCACAATGTTTCAATTTAGAAGTGTATTAAAAAAGATCCTGATGTCTTCATTTATCGGCTGTCATGAAGATAAATTGAATACATACAAACTCATGTTCTGCAAATTTTAATCATCATTTATCATATCATGATTTCAGGAGACCCTCCCATACTGAGCAAACAATTCCACTAAGCACACTTTAATTCACTTTTTTACCAGTGGTATAGCTATTTCCGTATGCTGTTTCGCCTTCTAGAGTAAAGGGCTGGGTTTAAACCAGCCCCTCCTCATCAAACCGTACGTGAGGTTTTCCCTCATACGGCTTTCCGATGTTCTTCGTTCATGGGCATGCAAATTACAACAGCGTTTTTAATCCATATTGGGCAGCGATATATTTAACCTCTGCTACTGAACCCATCCATTTTCTGTGTTGTCTCTTCTTCGCGTACCACCGGGTTAACCGTTGCAAMATGTACCAGTCCAGCTTGGCTAGTCTCTTCTGGCTGTAATTCGTGTAGTAATAATTTCTCCACCCTTGAATCTTCGGATTGAGCCATTCCACATGTTCTGCAAACGATCTGGATCGCATGCTCGGCGGGGATAATCGCTCTTTAACGACTCCACGAATACGTTCTTCTGCCTTTCGGCTTAGCCATTGTTGCGTGGTGTAATATCCCTTTCCTTGCGACGTTTCTGCTTTCGCTTTTCGGTGGTGTATTCCTAGGAAATCGAACCCCTCGTCTCCTGTCCATTGACCGACAATGCGGGTTTTGGTCGGATGTAGGGTGAGTTCCAGACGTTCCATGATTCTGCGGATAAGTTCATACGCATGTTCCGCGTCCTTTTTCGTTTTGCAAACCACCACAAAGTCATCTGCATACCTTGTCAGCTCGCCCACTCCACTTCCATATTTCTCCCATAGTCGGTCAAAATAGTTCAGATAGATATTTGCAAGCAGTGGAGAGATCACACCACCTTGCGGTGTCCCTAAATCGGAGCGCCTTACGCTTCCTTCTTCCATGATTTCCGCTTCAAGCCACTTCCGGATCAACTTCAAGATTCGCCTGTCGTTGATCCGCATCTGCACCAACTTCATCAGCTTCTCTTGATTGATGTGATCGAAGTAACCTTGGATATCGACATCGACACAGGTACTTTCGTCGATACGCTTTTACGCACAGATTTCGCCATACGCAAGTATCCTAGCTACGCAGGGGCTTGGCCCCTCCTGCGACCGGACTTTCACCGGCTAGAAGATGCGTGCTTACCTGGGCACGCCAAAACACAAAAATGACCGTTCCCGGTAACCCGGTAACGGCCGCTTCTTTCGGCTCTTGTGGAACTTTTTTTGATTAGGGCGTGTCTGAAAACTCTGAAGAAGCAGATTTTGCCGAATTTTCGTTCCAAGCAAGGAAGTTTCCCGCAGGCGTGCCGAGGCACGTCAAGGGGAACTGACGTAGCAGGGGGCGAAAAGGGGGTAAAAGATGCACTTCAGTAGGTTTCAAGACACGCCCTAGTAAGGAGCTTCCATTGAGAAACGTCCCATTTTACCCGCACGTAATTCCCTTAGAAATGCTCGTGATGCCTTCTCCAGATCAATACGCCCACCGCTAATCACACACCCACGGATTCGGCCGACCTTCTCCATAATAGCAATAACGCTATCCGGATCGTCTGCATCTTTAGAGAACTCCTGAAGACCATATCTCTCTTCCAGTGCGTCCCAATAATAACGCATCAGATAACTGATTCCAAAGAACGCAATATCTTCTGCATTCAGAATTTCTTCTTTGATCGCACCCGTTACAGCAAGACGGTAACCGACATTTTGATCTTCAAACTTCGGCCACAAAATACCTGGCGTATCCAGCAGCTCCATTTCCTTACCCACTTTAATCCACTGTTGCCCTTTGGTTACACCCGGACGGTCTCCCGTTGCTGCAATGCTCCGCCCTGCCAAACGATTGATCAATGTAGATTTACCTACGTTGGGAATACCGACAATCAATCCTCGAACCGCTCGGGGATTAATGCCTTTTGCCAGTTGACGATCAATCTTTTCCTTAAGAATAAGTCTTGCCTGAGCAGGAATATCTTTGACATTGGTTCCTGTCGAAGCATCTACAGGAAAAGCGGTAATGCCTTCTTTTTTAAAATATTCAATCCACTCTTGGGTCACTTTGGCATCCGCCAAATCCGACTTATTGAGCAAAATCATGCGGGGTTTATCCATCAGAATCTCGTCAATCATCGGATTTCGGCTGGAGACAGGAAGACGGGCATCCAATAGTTCGATGACCACGTCAATGAGCTTCAACTTGTCCTGAATCTGGCGTCTGGCTCGGGTCATATGACCTGGAAACCATTGTATCGTCACCTTGTCTTCACCTCATTTAATACATACTTTGAATCTTAGTGGTTAATCCACTTAATTTCTCCAACTGGCCAGAAAATAACATCCGCACGGCCAATAATATCCTTCAATGAAACATAACCAATCATCCGGCTGTCCGTACTGTTCGGTCGATTATCCCCCATTACAAATACATGACCCGGCGGCACTTTGCCATCAGGGAATTGTTCATTCGGAAAATTCTTCACATTATATGTTCCACCATTGGCTTCAGCAGCATCAATAGCACCTTGAATATAGGTTTCGTTAACCTTTTGTCCGTTAACCGTTACCGTATCACCCTGAACCTGTACCGTATCTCCAGCTACTGCGATGACACGTTTAATGAAATCCCGTCCTTCCGAAGGTACATGGAAGACGATAACTTCACCACGTTTCGGCTCACGGATATCGTACAGAATCTCATTAACAATGACACGTTCTCCTGTCGAGAAATTTGGCTGCATGGACGGCCCGTCCACCACAAATGGCTTAAAAAGCAGCCAGCGAATCAAAATGACCAGTACAAGTGCAATGACAATGGCTTTCAGCCACTCGACTATTTCATTTTTGGCTTTTTTAGATCGATTATTTTTTTCTTCGGCAGGTCTGCCCTGGTCCTGTTGAACTTCTTGTTCCATTCAAGATCTTCCTCTCTTCATAGTACATGATTATAGCAGTATACATTCAGCTCTTTTCGTCTTCCCTGCATAGTGACTAGGGAAAGCAAAACCTCAACCAGTTATGTAATTCTTGCAGCCAAGCATTACAACCATACATTGAACCACAATTCAAATGCCTTGGATAACTGATGTCACAATCCTCCCGGACTTTACGCCGCATATCCGCCATACCATTTTACTCGGAAGTGTACCTCCGGTTCAACTTTTCCCGGACAAAAACGAAAAGGGCTTGTCTCCAAGCCCTTCCCGGTATCCGTTATATTAACGAATTTCTTTAATTCTCGCTGCTTTACCGCGTAGTTCACGAAGATAATAAAGCTTCGCACGACGCACTTTACCACGGCGAGCCACTTCGATTCTATCGATTTTAGGGGAATGAAGCGGGAAAGCTCTTTCCACACCTACACCGTAAGAAATTTTACGAACTGTAAAAGTCTCACTGATTCCACCACCACGGCGTTTAATCACAACACCTTCGAACAATTGGATACGCTCACGAGTTCCCTCGATTACCTTAACGTGCACTTTCAAAGTGTCACCAGGACGAAAACTCGGAATATCTTTACGAAGTTGTTCTTGTGTAATCGCTTGAACGATATTCATCTATGACTCCCTCCTTCCGTACAGGCGTTCATACTTCTTCCAGAGATCACCTTGTCTCCTTCATTATCCATAGAGGACCGCCGTATTCCACACAACAGACTTATTGTATCACGCACTATATCAAAACACAAGCAGAAATAAATTATGATCCAATGGTGCATACTCATCAAAATTTTCTTACTAACGGCTTACTTAAACAGTTAATATGTAGCCAATTCCTCAGATCCCGCATAAGTGGTAAAGATTTCAGATCAATTTTAAAAATCAACCTCTCTGCAGGATAAAATAATGTAACTTTCCATCATAGAAGATCGTCTATCATATAGTTAAAAGCTAAAAGCTCATAAACATGAGTTACTCAACTTTTATAGAAATAAATGAATGTTAAAGGAGAACCAGAAGAAACATGAAGTACTCAAAAAAAATCTTACTAGCTGCACTTGCCTTGCTCACAAGCACCATTATACTATACGCGTATGCTGTTAATCATCCCACCAACACATTATCTCACAAGGCTTGCTCGTCTTGGAATATCGTACAACGTAAATTCTTTACGTTAACTCACTCTGACTTTTCTATGTATTCCAAGCTGGATGCCTCAAAGTTGAATATCAAAGAAGGCACGGCTACGAAAGTTCCAGTACTCATGTATCATTACGTTACACCTAAAATAGACAATCACGAGCCAAAGAATAAATCCATCATTGACTTGGATGTGTTCGAGCAGAATATGAAGTATTTATACGAAAACGGGTACCGAACCGTTACTCTGGCTCAGCTCGAACAATACGTAAACGGCGAAATCTCGCTACCTGAGAAATCCTTTGTCATTACCTTTGATGACGGATACCAAAACAATTACACATTGGCTTATCCCATACTCAAAAAATATCATTTCCACGCCTCCCTTTTTGTCATAGGTAGCCGAATTCAATCCAAACCGGTCGCTTTTGACTCCAGTAAAAAAAGCGATATCTCCAAGCAAGAGATGGCCGCAGGAAGCGATGTATTTGAGTACAATAGCCACACCTTTAACCTGCATCACAAAGGATATACGGTATGTGGAGACGATTTGCCAGTTACGCTGGATACCAGCCTGCTGGATCATGATATTGAACAAATCAAAAATATAGGTATCGATACGCCATATATCGCCTACCCTTACGGGTATTTTAGTGAACAGATGATATATAAACTCCATCAACATGGATATCGTATGGGCTTCACGGTTAGACCTGGATTCGTTCATCCTGGGGATGCACCTATGGTTTTACCTCGTTTAACCGTTACAAATGATACTGATCTTCCTACCCTGCTGCGAACGGGTTCCAATATACTCAGTGAGCGGTTTTAAGCAAGTAATGTCTTCAACGATTCGATCAAACCTTGGTTAAATCAAAAAAAGCCGATGGTACAGTGTGAACTGTCCTCGGCTTTATCGTTATTATTTCTTATCTTTTTCAGATCGGTATTGCTCCAGCCACTTTCGTTCTTTCTCCGTCAGATCAGCGGTCTCAAGCAGTTCCGGCCTGCGCTCCAACGTACGAATCAGAGACTGCTCTCTGCGCCAAGCCTCGATATTCAGATGATGTCCGGATAAGAGCATATCTGGTACCTTCATGCCTCTAAATTCAGGTGGACGGGTGTAATGAGGGTATTCAAGCAAACCTGTACTGAAAGAATCCGTCACCGCACTTGTCTCGTTGCCAAGAACACCCGGAATCAGTCGTACAATGCTATCAATGGCCACCATGGCAGGAAGCTCTCCGCCCGTCAGAACATAGTCACCAATGGATAGTTCATCCGTCACCAGAAATTCACGAATACGTTCATCATACCCCTCGTAATGACCGCAAATAAAGATCAGGTGATCCTCTTGAACCAGTTCTTCCGCTTTTTTCTGTGTAAATGTCTCACCCTGTGGACACATCAGAATAATCCGCGGAGCTTTCATCATGGCGGCAGCCTCTCCGCGCTGCTCCAGGACATCTTCTACCGCAGCAAAGATCGGGTCAGGTTTAAGCACCATGCCCCCACCCCCGCCGTATGGAGCATCATCTACAGTGTTATGTTTATTGGTTGCGTAATTCCGGAAATTGGTCGCCCCCAGCGAGACAAGCCCCTTTGCCTGCGCTTTACCGAGAATGCTCGTTCCAAACACACCATCGAACATTTCCGGGAATAACGTCAATACATCAACCTTCATGTTACAGCAGTCCTTCCATCAGGTGAATCTTGACCTGCTTTTGTTCCACATCAACATCCAGAACGACATCATCTATGACAGGGATCAGCACTTCTTTTCCAGCTGGAGTTTTGACCACCCATACATCATTTGCGCCCGGGGTAAGAATCTCCGAGATCGTTCCGAGTGTTTCCCCCTCTTCCGTAAGCACAGTACATCCTACGATCTGGTGAAAATAATACTCGCCATCCTCCAGTTCAGCAAGGTTTTCCTTGGACACTTTCGCAATGCTGCCCTTGAATTTTTCTACTTCGTTAATGTTTCCATATTCTTTCAGACGAACGATATACATATTTTTATGCAAACGCGAAGATTCCACCGTAACGAGTACGGGATGATTATCCGGGGTAAACAAATACAGTTCAGCATTTTTCGCGAAACGAACTTCCGGAAAATCAGTCAAAGGCATGATTCTCAACTCGCCACGAATACCGTGAGTATTCACAATTTTACCTACATTCATAAACTCTGCCATACAATCCTCCTACGAAATTCAATCAAACTAAACAGGTACTTCGACTCTCGCACAGCCGTTCCGGCGACGGTTCGTTCTTCCGATCGCTGTTACCCCCTCATTTTTTGAACTATTTTGAAAAGGTGAAATTGAGGTGATAAAGGCGAACGCTAACGCTTCTCCAGAATCGATTCCGTCCCCTCCACTGCTCCGAAGTCACTCATACCCAAAAATATTTTAATTTAATATCTAATCCAACATATTAAGTTCAGCATGCACGAAAAGGGGCTAGGACATGCATCCTAACCCCCTTTCGTATATCTTTAAGATATGATATCAACGGTAACCCGTTTATCCATCTTAACTGCTGCTGATGTGACGACCGTACGCAGAGATTTTGCGATTCGTCCCTGTTTTCCGATCACCTTCCCGACATCGTCGGGATGCACGGTTAACTCATAAACGACAAGCCGGTCTTTCTCAACCGTCCGAACCGCCACATCATCCGGATGATCGACCAAAGCCTTAGCAATTATGCTTACTAATTCTTCCATAGATGACCCTCCGAATCAGCACCTTATTTAGATAATTTAGACTCGTGGAATTTCTTCATCACGCCCGCTTTGCTCAGCAAGTCGCGGACAGTGTCAGATGCTTGTGCACCGTTTTGAAGCCATTGCAATGCTTTATCTTCATCGATCTTAACAACAGCCGGTTGTTCAACCGGGTTGTAGTAACCGATCTCCTCGATAAAACGACCGTCACGTGGGGAACGGGAATCCGATACCACGATGCGGTAGAAAGGAGCTTTGTGAGCACCCATACGTTTCAGACGAATACGAACTGCCATTTGAAAATTCACCTCCTTCAATGAAATCTGGTTCTTAAGCAGCTTCACATTCAATCAACGGAAAGGAAACTTCATTCCTTTACCAAGACCTTTCAACTGCTTCATCGCTTTGTTCTTGCCGCCTTTAGGTCCCATCATATCCGAGAACTGCTTCATCATACGCCGCATCTCGTCAAACTGTTTGATCAGACGATTCACCTCTGCGAGCGATGTACCACTTCCGGTGGCAATACGCTTCCGGCGACTATGGTTAATCATGTCCGGGTTCCGTTTCTCTTCGGTTGTCATCGAATAGACAATCGCTTCGATCCGGCCCATCTGTTTGTCATCCACCTTCAGGTCTTTCGCTTGTTTCATCTTGCCCATACCCGGAATCATATCCATGATCTGGTCAATCGGTCCAAGCTTCTTCACCTGATCCATCTGCTCCAGGAAATCCTCGAACGTGAATTCTGCATTCCGCATCTTCCGTTCCATTTCCTTGGCCTTTTCGGTATCGATGTTAGATTGTGCCTTTTCAATCAGGGACAGCATGTCACCCATACCGAGAATCCGCGAAGCCATACGTTCCGGATGGAAAGGCTCAAGTGCATCAAGTTTCTCTCCGAGAGAGGCAAACTTGATCGGGCAGCCTGTGACAGCTTTGACCGAAAGTGCCGCACCACCACGTGTATCGCCGTCCAGTTTGGTCAGGACAACTCCTGTCAAATCAAGTTGCTGATTAAAGTGTTCCGCCACGTTAACCGCATCCTGACCTGTCATGCTGTCGACAACAAGCAAGACTTCATCGGGATTCACTACGCTGTGAATCTGACGCAGTTCTTCCATCAATTCTTCATCGACATGCAATCGTCCTGCTGTATCAACGATAACATAATCGTTTCCGTTGTCTTTTGCATGTTGCAGACCTTGACGTGCAATCTCTACCGGGCTTGTCTGATCACCAAGGGTGAATACAGGTGCCTTAATCTGTTCTCCCAGCACTTGTAGCTGTTTGATCGCAGCCGGACGATAAATATCACCCGCAACCAGCAAGGGTCTGCTGTTTTGCTTTTGTAACATCTTCGCCAATTTACCCGAAGTAGTCGTTTTACCCGCACCCTGTAAACCAACCATCATGATGACCGTAGGTGGTTTGTTTGCCTTGGCCAGTTTGGCTTGACTTCCACCCATCAGATCCGTTAACTCTTTATTAACGATGTCAATGATGACCATTCCGGGTGTGAAGCTGTCCATCACTTCTTTGCCGACAGCTTTCTCTTTCACTTTGGCGATGAATTCCTTGACCACTTTGAAGTTTACATCCGCTTCAAGCAGTGCCAAACGCACTTCACGCATCGCTTCAGCTACGTCTTCATCAGACACCTTGCCTTTGCCGCGCAGCTTGCTGAACACATTCTGCAATCGGGTCGTTAATCCTTCAAATGCCATGATCCCACCTCCTTAAGCTTGAATACGTTTTGTTAGAACGATTCGTCCCACTTCACTGTGAACAATAGTTATTCGCTCAGTTGTGCAACGAGATCGTGTATTGGTTTGTTGTTTTCCTTGGTAACGCCAGCGCGTTCCAGTGCATGTTGTAAATCTTCAAGGCAGCGGCTGCGTCTTTCATACTTCTCCAGCAAACCCAGCTTGCTTTCGTAGTTTTCAAGCACTTGCTCAGCACGCTTAATATGTTCGTATACCGCCTGGCGGCTGATCTCAAACTCGGCTGCAATTTCACCAAGTGAAAAATCATCATGAAAGTAATATTTCAGAAACGTCTGCTGCTTCTCAGTAAGCAGTGATTCATAAAAGGCAAAAAGCAAGTTAATCCGGTTTGTCTTCTCAAGCCGGTTTTCTTGACTCATATCGGGGCACTCCCTTCGTCAAGGAAAAACACTTTACACTCTTGCAACGTTCCTAATAATACCTAAAACAAATCAGGATGTCAAGCAAAAATACTTGTCACAATAAAAAGAGCTTCGAACACGGTCTATAAGAGTTGAAAAATGCCATATTGAGGCTCTATAGAACCTTTATTCACTCTTTTCCCTAATTGGGATTGAAACTCTAATTACCGAATAAACAAAATAAAAACGAATCGTCTCCATTATAGGGTTGAGACCATTCGTTAAGATAGGTAGTGACCATTCGTTAACGCTTCTAACGAAGCGGTGTCAAATAGACGATGACCGCAAAGAAATGCAGAATGCTACCCGCGAGTACAAACAAATGCCAGATCGCATGATGATACGGGAATCCTCTCCATACATAGAACAAGGTACCCAGCGTATACATTAGACCTCCTGTAACCAACAGCACGATTCCACCTGTCGGAATAACAGCCACAAGAGGTTGCCAGGCAGTAACGATTAGCCATCCCATTGCGATGTAGAAAATTGTGGACATAAACAGGAACTTCTTAGTGAAAAAGGCTTTGAAGATGACTCCAGCCAGAGCAATGCCCCAGATGATACCAAACAATGTCCAGCCAAGTGTTCCTCGGACAGCGACGAATAAAAATGGCGTGTATGTTCCTGCGATAAACAGGTATATAGAAGAGTGGTCAAAAAACTCAAATAAATCTTTGGCCTTCCCCTCTTTGAGCGCATGCACGAGTGTTGAATTCGTATAAAGCATTAGCATCGTAATACCATAAATCGTAAAACTGACAACATGCCAAGCCGTGCCTTTCATACTGGAAAATACAATCAACAGCACTAACGCAGCCACACTAAGCGCAGCACCAATTCCATGTGTTACAGCATTTGCGACCTCTTCACGGCGGGAATAGGTATAAGTATTGGCCATATCAACCTTCCTTTCTGACCCATTACRATTTCGATTATCTTCCATTATACACGTATTGCCGATGACATTACACGTGATCTCTCACATGATGCAGCGGCAATACGATGAACATGATTATTTATTTAAGCCCGAGGTCAGGCTTGTGTATTCTCGTCTTCGGCGACCTCTGCTGACTGCTCCTGAATTAATCCGGCAAACAGCGCGTGTACAAACTGCTCGGAATCGAACTCCTGCAGATCGTCAATCTTCTCCCCGAGACCAACCAGCTTCACAGGCAAATCCAGTTCCTGCCGAATCGCAACTACGATTCCGCCTTTCGCTGTTCCATCCAGTTTTGTTAAAACTAGACCCGTCACACCACTTTTCTCTCCGAAAAGTTTAGCCTGATTCAGGGCATTCTGTCCTGTCGTTGCATCCAGCACCATCAGCACTTCATGCGGCGCACTCGGGATCTCACGCTGAATGACACGATAGATTTTGTTGAGCTCGTCCATCAAATTGCTTTTATTTTGCAAACGACCTGCCGTATCACACAGCAGTACGTCGGCCCCACGCTGTTTCGCAGCTTGGACCGCATCATACATGACAGCCGCCGGATCAGAACCGGATTGTTGCTTGATCACATCTACTCCAGCACGCTGTCCCCATACTTCAAGCTGCTCGATTGCTCCGGCACGGAACGTATCTCCCGCAGCCATAATCACTTTTTTCCCTTGCTGCTTGAAACGATGCGCCAGCTTGCCGATGGTTGTTGTTTTACCAACACCATTCACACCGACAAACAAAATGACCGTAATGCCGTCCGGATTCATTTTCAGTTCATTGTTTTGCTCACCGCGAAGCAGATCCGTCAATTTCTCAGACAACACCGGCTGCAACTCAGCCGCATCCTCAATTTTACGTTTTTTCACTTCTACACGCAGATCTTCAATGAGATTCATGACGGTGTTGACTCCTACGTCTGCCCCGATCAGAATCTCTTCCAGTTCCTCGTAGAATTCCTCGTCTATTTTTTTGCGGCGAATAACCAGATCGGTTACTTTCTCCACAAGCCCTTTACGCGTCTTTTCAAGTCCGTCTTTGAACTGTTTGGTTACCGACTCCGTTTTACTTGCGATGCTGTCTCTCAGCTTTTTAAAAAAACTCATAAAGCCCCTCCATCGTGTACATGATCAAATCGTAATGGTAATGATTTTTATAAGAAATAAAATGAGTCCTGCTTTAAGGCAGCAAAACAATCTCGATTCAGTCAGGCAATTTCAGCTTCGTCGTCTTCCAGCTTAACCGAAACGAGCTTAGATACTCCACCCTCTTCCATGGTAACCCCGTACAGGACATCTGCTTCTTCCATCGTGCCCTTCCGGTGGGTAACCACAATAAATTGAGTTTGTTCAGAAAACTCACGCAAATATTGTGCAAAACGAACAACGTTAGCCTCATCAAGTGCAGCCTCTACTTCGTCCAGTACGCAGAATGGTACAGGTTTCACATGCAAAATCGCAAACAGCAGAGCCATAGCCGTTAAAGCTCGTTCTCCACCAGATAACAGCTGCAGGTTTTGCAGTTTCTTGCCTGGCGGCTGGGCTACAATATCAATCCCTGTATCAAGAAGCCTTTCAGGGTCCATCAAAACAAGGTCGGCACGTCCTCCTCCAAACAGTTTCGTAAAGACGGTACCAAATTCACGGCGTATGGCATCAAATGTAAATTTGAACCGTTTGGCCATTTCATCTTCCATTTCTTTAATGACCTGATACAGCGTTGTTTTGGCTTCCACCAAATCATTCTTCTGTTCGTTCAGGAACTCATACCGCTCATTCACCCGCTGGAATTCTTCAATCGCGCCGAGGTTGACATCACCGAGAGCGGAGATAGCACGTTTCAGCTTCTGAACCTCTGCCTGTGTACTCTCCACATCCTCCGGTACCGGATAACGTTCTTTGGCAAGTTCATAACCCAGTTCATATTCATCTGTCAGCTTGCGCAAAATATTTTCCAGTTCAACATCCAGCCGGTTTACAGAAATTTCAGTCTGACGCATCTGCTCTTCTACCGCTTTGAGCTGTGTGCGCTGTTCCTTCGTCTCACTCTCGGCCAGCTCCAGCTTTTTCGACAATTCACTTCGCGCAGCACGTTTGAAATCGAGCTCCTGCGAAGCCTTCGTCTTCTTCAGCTTGTACTCGTTTAGATCTTCAATCTGTTTTACACTCTCGGTCTGCGTTTTCTTGAAATCAGCTTCCATCGAAGCTAGCAACGTTCGATTCTGACGAAGATCTTTTACAAGAGAATCGACTTCACGTTCAAGCCTCTGTAGTTGTTCCTCATTCGAAAAGCGTTCCTGATCCAGCTTGCCTTCCCGCACTTTCAGTTCGGTCAGCTGAGTCTGCAATTCTTCTTTTGCGGATTCATTGGCTTTCCGAGCAAATTCTGCTGCATGAATGGCACGGTGAGTTGCTTTTTCTTCTTCCTCAAGCTGCTCGAGCTTTTTCTCAGCTTCAACCCGAGACTTGTCGAGTTCCTTGATCTCTTCGGTAAATCCACTCTTTTCCTGACCTGCCACAGCAACCTGCTCCAAGACATGGCGCAGTTCATGTTCAACCTGCTTCATCTCCATCGAGGCTTGCTGTTCCGCATTCCGGGTATCATCACCAGACTGGCGCAACTGATCCAGCTTATCCTGACACTGTTCTAGCTGAGCTTTGACATCCTCCACACTACGATGCAGCTTCACAATCTGCTGCTCAGTGTCCAGAATATCCTGATCCAGCTGATCCAGTTGTCGCTTGCGACTGAGCAAACTGCCATTCTTTTTGTGCTGACTGCCGCCTGTCATGGAACCGCCCGCGTTGACGACATCCCCTTCCAGGGTCACAACACGGAAACGATATTGACAGCGTGCTGCAATTTTATTTGCAAACTCCAGTGTTTCCGCAATAATGACATTACCAAGCAAACTACCGATAATCGAGGCATATCTTGTATCATACTGCACAAGTTCTGCGCCGATACCAACGAAACCGTCCATACCCTCAACCATCGAACGCTCTGCTGCCCCAATTGCCCGCGGACGAATAACATCCAGTGGCAAGAAGGTGGCACGCCCCAACTGACGTTGCTTCAGGAAGGCGATAGCCTGTCTCGACACCGCCTCGTTCTCCATAACGATATGCTGCAGCGCAGCACCCATTGCCGTCTCTACTGCAAGCTCGATCTTCTCAGGAACTTTAACGAGTTCTGCTACTGCGCCATGTACTCCGTCTAACGTCCCTTTTCGAGAAGCTTTGAGCACTTCCTTTACACCCAGCATGAAGCCGTCAAAATCATCCTGCATTTCTTTCATCGTGTCCCGGCGGGACACCTGTGCTTCACGCTTTTGTTCCCATTTGCGTACGGTGCTCCGGCTTTCTTCCAGAAGCTTTTGCAAAGACTGCAACCGCTCGCTTTCCGAAATATATCCCCCGCGCAATTCACTGATTTCCTTACCTAACTGAACAACTTTTTTCTGGATTTCCGCTTTTCGGCTTTCCAGGGTTTCTTTCTGTTCTTCCCATTTGCCGGATTCTTCTGATGCACGGTTCATTCTGCGCTCCAGCGTTTCTTTTTGCTGGTCCACATACCGAATTTCGTTTCGTGCCTGTGCCATCTGATTCATCAGTTCCAAGAGGTTTCCTTTGAGACTTTCCTCCTGTTGCTGACTAATTCCGCCGGTAACACCGACCAGCTTGGCTTCTTCTTCAGCCAAACGATTCTTCACATCAGCCAGTTCCAGTTCAAGCTTGCCAAACTTCTCACGTAAAGTAAGCAGTTCCCCTTCACGCTCACGATGTCTCTCTTCACTCACCGCCAGCGTTTCCCTCAGTTGCTCCTGGTTCGCTTGCAGATTACGCGCACGTTCCCGAAGAAGTTCTCCATGCCCTTCACTCTTCTCTGTTGCCTCACTGAATTGCAGCAAAGCAGCCTGAAGTTCTTCCGTCTCCGTTTCCAGCAGACGCAGGGCATTTCGATCATTCTCAAGCTTCGCATCATGTGTGGATACAATCGCCGCTAGTCCAACTTCTTCATGTTTGAGCGACTCCAGACGTTCACTCGCCTTACTCCAGGAAGCATGGATCTGTTCAATCTGATACACATACATTGAAATTTCCTTCGATTTGAGTTCAGAACGAAGCTGTTTATAATGCATAGCTTTCTCAGATTGTTCCTTAAGCGGACCAATCTGATCTTCCAGTTCAGTAACAAGATCGTGAATACGCAGTAGATTCTGCTCCGTTTCATCCAGCTTGCGTGTGGCATCCCGTTTACGAGATTTATATTTAACAATTCCTGATGCCTCTTCAAAGATTCCCCGACGATCCTCGGAACGAGTACTCAAAATTTCTTCAATTCGTCCTTGTCCAATAATTGAGTAAGCCTCTTTACCGATCCCCGTATCCATGAACAGCTCGGTTATGTCTTTCAGACGACAGGATTGTTTATTAATAAAATACTCACTGTCTCCGCTGCGATGAACACGACGGGTTACGGTTACTTCACCAAAATCCAGAGCTAATGCATGATCCTCATTATCGAGCGTAAGCGAAACCTCTCCGTAGTTGACGGCTTTACGCGCATCGCTACCCGCAAAAATAATATCTTCCATTTTACCGCCACGCAGTGACTTGGCACTTTGCTCCCCCAATACCCAGCGGATACCATCAGATATATTACTTTTACCACTTCCGTTCGGACCTACAACCGCTGTAATGCCACGAACGAATTCCATTTCCGTTTTGTCGGCGAATGACTTGAATCCACCCAATTCTATTCGTTTCAGAAACATAGGGCTTCTCGTCACCTCCTCTTGCAAATTTCAAATAATGCTTGTAGCACCTAGTTAAAGATCTGAAGATTTCCTCCCGAGTCTCTTTACAAAAAAAAGAGCAAAAAGCAGTCCGGCCGATTACTTCCGCCGGGGCGGGCCCGCGGGCTGCTCTTTGCTCTTCGTTTGTCTAAGCGCTGCCTGGTGTAATTCAGGCTTCCGGAAGCTTCAGCCGTTCAAGCGCCGCAGATGCCGCCTGTTGTTCCGCCTCTTTTTTGGAACGTCCTGTACCTCGGCCAAGCCGTTCTTGACCCATATGGACCTCCGAGACAAACTCACGTTCATGGGCTGGTCCCCGCTCTTCGACGATCCGGTATTCCAGAGCCCCCATATTGTGATGCTGTGTGAGTTCCTGCAATTCTGTTTTGTAATCACTCATTTGTAGCTTGCTGCCAACAACGATTAACGGGAAAACATGCTGATCCAGAAATGCTCGCACAGGTTCAAGACCCTGATCCAAGTATAATGCACCAATAAATGATTCAAACACATCCGCTAGCAGAGCCGGGCGTGTACGTCCCCCAGTTAATTCCTCACCTTTTCCAAGAAGTACATATTGACCAAAACTAAGCGCTTCAGCAAATTTGACAAGGGAAGGTTCACAAACAATGGATGCTCGCATCTTTGTTAGTTCTCCTTCCGGACGGTTAGGATACAGATGATACAAGTACTCCGATACAGTCAACTCCAGTACAGCATCGCCCAAAAACTCCAGCCGCTCATTATCCTGATGTTGACTGAATCGGTGTTCGTTTACATAAGAAGCATGGGTAAACGCTTGTTTTAGAAGCTGCCTGTTGTCAAATTTGATTTGAAGTTTTTGTTGTAACTGCTTCAGATCTTCACTCAAACGAACTAGCCCCTTATGCTTCAAATTTTTTAAGAATGATGGTAGCATTGTGACCGCCGAATCCAAATGAATTGGACATCGCTACATTCACTTTAGTTTGACGTGGAACGTTAGGCACGTAGTCCAGATCACATTCAGGGTCCTGATCCTCCAGGTTAATCGTTGGAGCCAGTGTCTGATGTGTCAGAGATAATCCGCAGATTACAGCTTCCACACCACCTGCAGCACCAAGCATATGACCTGTCATGGATTTCGTCGAACTAACTGCAAGCTTGTACGCATGATCACCAAACGCCTTTTTGATTGCCAGTGTTTCGGAACGGTCACCAACCGGTGTTGAAGTTCCGTGTGCATTGATGTAGTCCACTTCTTCTGGATTAATGCCTGCATTGCGAAGTGCCATCGTCATACAACGAGCTGCTCCATCTGGATCTGGTTCGGTCATATGATGTGCATCACCTGTCAGACCATAACCGATCACTTCACCATAGATGCGTGCACCACGAGCCTGAGCATGTTCCAGAGATTCGAGAATCAGAATACCTGCACCTTCACCCATCACAAATCCGTCACGACCTGTATCAAAAGGACGGCTTGCCTTCGCAGGATCATCATTACGTGTAGACATCGCACGCATCGCGCAGAAACCTGCAAGTCCAGTTGGCCTAATGGTTGCTTCAGCACCGCCGCAGATCATCGCATCTGCATCACCATTTGCAATCAACTTGAACGAATCTCCAATGGAGTGTGTTCCTGTTGCACAAGCGGTAACAACATTGATATTGGGACCTTTGGCACCAAGTGAAATCGACATCTGTCCAGACGCCATGTTTGAAATCATCATCGGGATAAAGAATGGACTAACGCGTTTAGGACCCTTTTGCAAGAGCGCATTGTGCTGATCCTCCCAAGTCCCCAATCCACCGATACCAGAACCAATGGATACGCCAAAACGTTCTGCATCAATGTTCTCGTTGATCTTGAGACCACTGTCTTCTACGGCTTTGAAACCGGCTGCTACAGCGAACTGTACAAAACGATCCATCTTCCGTGCATCTTTTCGATCCATATACTCTTCCGGGTTGAAATCTTTGATCTCGGCTGCAATCTGTGTCGTGTATTCACTAACATCAAACGCCTCAATCTGAGAAATTCCGGACTTTCCTGCCATTAAACTGCCCCAGAACGTTTCTAAATCTTTTCCGAGCGATGTCATTACGCCCATTCCGGTAATTACGACTCTTTGTTTCAACCGACTCACCTCTATATCGACTGCATTACGCAAGTATTTTGTGGGAATATCCGCAGACTCTGATGCAAGACGCCTTTCCAAAGATCAGCGCAGCATCCCCGTCTGCGGGATGTGAAAAACCAATGAATGATGAGAAGTCCCGCCTGTTCAAAAACAGGAGCGGGACTGAATTGACTTTAGGTATGAGATTGTATGTAGTTTACAACTTCACCTACGGTCGTAATTTTTTCTGCATCTTCATCAGAGATTTCCAAATCGAATTCATCTTCCAATTCCATGACCAATTCCACTACATCCAAAGAATCAGCACCCAAATCTTCTTTGAAAGATGCTTCAAGTGTAACTTCAGCTTCGTCTGCGCCCAAGCGGTCGACGACGATGCGTTTTACACGCTCCAATACATCGGACATCCGGTTCACCTCCTCCTTGGTATTATACGAGAATCGCAGGCAAAATGCCATAGAAGACATATGCGGCTCCCGGCCGGGGAACCCGGCCTTTTTCCGGCATTTCGGATCGTCCAGCACCCGTTCCCCGACTGTAAGTTCAAGTCCAGGAAATTTACATGTACATGCCGCCATCGACATGCAGTGTTTGACCTGTCATATAAGATGAAGCTTCTGATGCCAGGAATGTAACCACTCCTGCAATTTCATCCGGCTGCCCCAAACGGGACAACGGAATGCCACTAAGCATACCATCGACCAGCTCTTGAGACAATTCCTTTGTCATATCGGTTTCAATGAAACCTGGTGCAACACAATTCACCGTAATCCCACGAGAAGCAAGCTCTCGGGCAGAAGCCTTCGTTAAGCCAATAACTCCCGCCTTGGCAGCTACGTAATTGGCTTGACCTGGATTACCCAGAACACCGACAACAGAAGAAATGTTAATAATTCTTCCTGAACGCTGCTTCATCATCGGACGTGTTACTGCTTTCAAACAGTTAAACACCCCTTTGAGATTTGTTTCGATCACCTGATCGAACTCCTCTTCTTTCATACGCATGATGAGGTTGTCCCGGGTAATTCCTGCATTGTTTACCAGAATGTCGAGATTCCCCCACGCTTCAAGTGTCGTTTTAACCATTTGCTCCGCTTCACCCATCAGACCTACATTCGCCTGAATGGTAATAGCCTGAACACCCTTTGCTCGAATCTCGTCAGCTACCGCTTCTGCAGCAGCCTGACTGCCAGCGTAGTTTACAGCCACATTCGCTCCAGCTTCTGCCAGGGCAAGCGCAATGCTACGACCGATTCCGCGGGATGCTCCGGTTACCAATGCATTTTTACCTTCTAACGGTTTAGACATAACCATTCCTCCTCTCCTTGAATCTACACAAGTTAGACCTAAGTTATTTACACAAGCACTAAGGTGACAGAATAACCTTTCAATCGCTGTTATCCCCAGATTTTTTCATCTCCCTTTCCAAAGGGGAAAATCCGGTGATAAAGGCGAAGCCTATGCTTCCGATGCAGCTTTCTTTCAGAAAGCTTTTAGCTTCGCTTTTCCAGTTTTTTTCTGTCCTCTCCGTTAAAGTGTAAATAAATAGTTCTACTTGTGTGATTTAATTATTATTTTTAAGATCAGTTACGGTTGCTTCCAAGGTTTCGAGACTGTTTACATTGTATAATTTTACGGTTTTATCTGTTTTTTTAATCAAACCGGTTAATACATTGCCTGAACCAATCTCAATAAACGTATCCACACCTTGCTCAATCAGCCATGTCACACTGTCTTCCCATAAAACCGGAGAATAGACCTGAGATGTAAGCAAGTCCTGATATTGTCCATCTTCAGCAGGTCTTGCAGTTACGTTAGCTACCACAGGAACCTTTGCAGATGAGAACGTCACTGTACTCAACTTATCGGCCAGCCTTTCAGCAGCACCCTTCATCAATGAAGAGTGAAACGGACCACTAACTTCAAGTGCAATTGCGCGTTTGCCACCTGCCTCTTTCACCCGTTCTGACACGGCAGCAACACCTTCTTTTACACCTGAAATAACGATTTGTCCAGGACAGTTAATGTTGGCCAATTCAACTGTATGTCCGCTCTCTGACACTTCACGGCAAAGCACCCCCAGCGCTTCCCGATCTGCACCCAGTACAGCAGCCATTGCTCCCTGTCCACCTGGAACTGCTTCTTCCATATATTGACCACGTGCACGAACAATTTGCACAGCATCCTCAAAGGAAAGAACCCCTGCTGCCACTAATGCGCTATATTCGCCCAAGCTATGACCTGCAGCGTAGTCTGCTTCAATCCCTTTTTCTTTGAAAGCCTCTAGTAGTGCAATACTCGCAGTGAGCAATGCCGGCTGTGTATTGGATGTCTGTTTCAGCTCCGTGTCTGGTCCTTCAAAGATCAGGTTGCTCAGCGAGAAACCTAAGGCTTCATCTGCTGTGCGAAAAATGGTTGCGGCTGCAGGTACAGATTCATATGCATCCTTCGCCATACCTACTTTCTGTGATCCCTGCCCAGGAAATACAAAAGCGACTTTACCCATTTCATTCATCCTCCAGCTGTCTAGTTTACCATACGAGTACGGATGCGCCCCAAGTCAAACCGCCACCGAAACCGACCATCAAAACAGTATCTCCTGCTTTCATACGGCCTTCTTCTGCTGCTTCAACCAGTGCAAGTGGAATAGATGCTGCCGACGTATTCGCATACTTGTCTACATTGACAACCACTTTCTCTTCCGGAAGCTCCAAACGCTGCATTGCTGATTGAATAATTCGTACATTCGCCTGATGCGGAACGAACAAATCTACATCGGTACGATCCATACCAGCTTTGCGAAGAACTTCAATCGTTGCTGTTCCCATAACACGAACGGCAAATTTAAAGACTTCACGGCCGTTCATATAGATATAATGCTTTTTGTTCTCAATCGTTTCCGTACTTGCTGGCAGGCGTGAACCACCGCCCTCAATGTTAAGAAGACTGCCTCCTGCCCCTTCTGCACCGAGATCAAATGCTTTGAATCCACGGCCTTCCGGAACTTCACCAACGACTACAGCACCCGCACCATCACCAAAAAGAACACAAGTGTTACGGTCTGTGTAGTCTGTAATACGTGAAAGGCAGTCCGCACCGATCACAAGTGCATTGTTATACATACCACTTTTAATAAAGCTGGTTGCCGTAGCAAGGCCATATACGAACCCGGAGCAAGCAGCGGACAAATCAAATGCGGCAGCTCCCTTGGCTCCCAGTTTGTCCTGCAGAATGCAAGCTGTTGACGGGAAAGAGGAGTCCGGTGTAATCGTTGCAACAATGATCAGATCCAGATCGCTACCAGTCATACCAGCCGATTCAAGAGCCTTCAATGCTGCTTCATAGGCCAAATCAGAAGTAGCTTGATCCGGTGCAGCAATATGCCGCTCCTTGATGCCTGTACGGCTGACAATCCACTCATCATTCGTATCGACCATTTTTTCCAAATCACTGTTTGTCAAAATTTTCTCTGGCACATATTTACCTGTACCAATGATCCCTACTGGGCGCAAATTATTCATATCGTCAYTCACTTCCCGCTAATTTCCTTAGATATGCTGTCCACCAACTGATTTTGCACTGCAATCCGCGCCTGACGCACGGCATTTTTGATCGCATTGCCATCGGCCGAACCATGACTTTTCACGACCAGTCCACTTAAACCTAACAAAGGGGCCCCACCGTGCTCCGTATAATCAAGTTTGCTCTTCAGACCACGCAATTCCGGCATAAGCACCGCCGCAGCCAGTTTATTTTTGAAGGACGAAGTAAACTTCTCTTTGAGCAGACCAAAAATAGCACCTGCCGCACCTTCCAGCGATTTGAGCAAAATGTTACCTGCAAACCCGTCACACACGAGCACATCACAGGCGCCAGTAAGTACATCCCGTGCTTCTACATTCCCCACAAAACGAATAGGCAGCTGTTCCAGCAGCGGATAGGCATGCTTGGTCAGCTCATTTCCTTTGCCTGGCTCTGTCCCTACATTGAGCAAGCCCACTCTTGGAGAAGCAATACCTTGTACTTTTTGTCGATACAAACTGCCCATCAGCGCGTATTGTGCCAAATGTTCCGGTTTAGCATCCATGTTCGCACCGAGGTCGAGTGCAAGCACGCCCACATCATCCATGGTAGGGATCATCGGGGCAAGTGCAGGACGTTCAATCCCGTCCATCCGGCCTACAACGAGCAAACCTGCTGTCATTAACGCTCCGGTATTTCCTGCCGAGATCATCGCGTCGGCTTCCTTCTCTTTGACCATACGTCCAGCTACAACCATCGAGGAATCCTTTTTGCGTCGTACCGCTTTTACCGGTTCATCATCTGAACCAATCACCTCGGAAGCGTGCCGAACGCTCAAGTTGGACGGCCTTGCTCCAGACTGACTTAAAAGAGGTTCAAGCTTGGCTTCATCGCCAACCAGGACGATCTGTGTATCCGCCCATTCCGTAGCCGCGGCAACAGCACCTTCTACGGTTGACGCAGGGGCATTATCGCCGCCCATAGCATCAATGACGATTCTCATTCCAAATGACCTCCTTCTTTGCTGTCTTCTCCACCTGAATGATAGATCACAAAATTACCTTGAAACACCATTTCTTCACCAACATAGGTGAACACTTCAACTTTGGCTTTCCCCTTCTGACCGGGGATGGATTTGACATAAGCCTTGGCGATGCATTTCTCTCCCAAACGAACCGAACGAACAAAACGGATATCTGCCGAAGCAGTTAATGCAATCTCATCATTAATGACAGCGACTGCCAGTGAATTGGCTTGTGCGAAAACATAATGACCACGGGCAATACCTGTTCTAGAGAAAACATGCTCCTCTTTGATCTCAAATAAGGATATTCCGCTCTTGTCCAGTTGCAAATCAACGATATCTCCAATGATCTCATGCAGGGGCAATGAGCGCACCTGATCATAAGAGCGCTCCGCCATCAGTTTCATCCGTTCCCGAAGCTCGGGTATGCCAAGTTCCAGCCTGTCAAGACGGATCGTCTGAATACTTACCTTTAATTGACGTGTAAGCTCCTGATCTGTCACAAACGGATTCTCGTCTATCATTTTGGTTAACTGTTGTTGCCTCTGTCTCTTCGGTAAACGCTCGATGCCTGACACCCCCCGCTGTATCATTTCTGGAACCGCCCCTTCGGTCAGGTTCAGTCATTCAAGTCTTACTTCTCTATATCCTGCAACCCCCGCTCACCCAAGGGAGCTTCTCATAAAAGTTTATGATGATCTGTATGTAACGTCAAATATTAGAACCTGGTACTAAACTATAGTATATCTCATCCTGTGTCAAAAAGAAAGGCTGGTGTAACAAATTCACATCACTTCATCAAAGCGCTGATGAACAAACGTGTTAAGCATAACAACCCGCCCGAAATATGGTATTCGTTGCATCTTTTCTCACACAAAAAAGCAACACCTCATTGAAATGAAGTGTTGCTTCATGTCTAGCTATTATTGAGAGATAATCTCTCTTGCTTTGTACGTTCCGCACACTTTGCACACGTGGTGACTCAGTTTAAGTTCGCCACATTGTTCACATTTCACCATGCCCGGTACAGCCAATTTAAAGTGAGTACGACGTTTGTCGCGACGCGTCTTGGACGTTCTCCGTTGAGGTACTGCCATTATTCCCACCTCCTTATCAAAATCAACCTTTGCAGGTAGTTGTTACGTTCGATTTTCAATCATGCTCATTTAAAAAAATCCTTGAGTCCTGCAAGCCGCGGATCGATAACCTGGGTATCACAACCGCAGTCACCTTCGTTCAGCTCATGGCCACACTTGGGACAGAGCCCCTTGCATGTATCACTGCAGAGCGGCACAAACGGAAGATCCAGCAGAAAAGCTCCCTCGGCATAAACCTTCAGATCAACGCTATCCCCATCCACATAGAGAGTATCGTCATCCTCAGATAATTCCTCCGGCTGTTTTCCCTGCTTGAATTGCTCATGAAAATCAATATGAAAATGTTCACTTAACGGCTTAAGACAACGGGAGCATAACATGTCCACTCCTACTGTCAGTTTGCCATGAACATCCACAACGTTCTCCTCTCTGATCTCTGCAGACAAATCCGCAGTCAGCGGGGTAACGGCTGTGATATCTTGTCGGTTAGAAACCAGATGTTGAATATCCCATTGATCATTAAACTTTACGGGACGATCACTGGTCGCCACTTTGCGAAATGGCATTAACATGTTTCATCACTCCAAACGAAACCAATTTCATAAATAGTTACCCTACGAATGGCGGCAGTATACAGTTCAAGACGATCCTAATATGCGCGTTCATTCCTGACTGTATGTATTATGGCTGTCACCCGCAAAAGATTTATGAAACTGACTTAACAAACAAAAATCATTATACCGATTTTCCAAGAGGTTTGTCAACACTTTTAACTTTACACCCTTTTGGGAAAACGGTAGCTCCGACGAAACCGTCACATCTGATCTATTATAGACCTACTCCAGAATAACTACAAGTCATCTCTAGATGTATACCAGTGAAACTATTTTCTACTTACACCTCATATGCTTCTCTCCTTAAATATTGGTCACTAATCGTTAACGAATGGTGTGATCTATGTCACACAGGCCATTTAACCTGCTGTCTATACTTGCTATAAATCGAAAGCACAATTAACATACATGAGCATTTTCACAAGCTACCATCTGCAGACCATATGTCAACAATAATCGGGAGGGGAATTATATGTTAAGCCAACAAACGATTGCTGTAATCAAATCTACTGTACCTGCACTTGAAGTTCACGGTGAGGCAATTACACGCCATTTCTACCAAACGATGTTTGCGGCTCACCCGGAGTTATTGAACATTTTCAACCACGCTAACCAGAAACAGGGCCGTCAGCAAGCCGCGCTTGCCAATATGGTTTACGTCGCAGCCCTGCATATTGATAACCTTGCTGCCATTATACCAGCCGTTCGCCAGGTAGCTCATAAACATCGCAGTCTGGGCATCGTGCCTGAGCAATATGCTATTGTAGGTACTTACCTATTGCAAGCCATTAAGGATGTACTCGGTGATGCCGCGACGGATGAAATCTTGACCGCATGGGGTGACGCCTACCAAGTTATTGCGGATGCCTTCATAGGCATTGAGCAGGATATGTATAAGAAAGCGGCGAATCAAACAGGCGGATGGGACGGTTTCAGAAATTTCAAAGTTGCGAAAAAAGTGCAAGAAAGCGAAGTCATCACTTCATTTTATCTCATGCCGGAAGATGGCAAGCCTATCGCTTCATATCAACCAGGGCAATATATCAGCATTAGAATCCAGCCTGATGGACAGGATTTCACTCAGATTCGTCAGTATACCCTTTCCGATGCACCCGACAAACCCTATTATCGTATATCTGTGAAACGCGAATTGGGTGGATCGGATCGCCCAGGTGGATTGATCTCTAACTACCTTCACGATCACATCGCAGAAGGCAGTCTGATTGAACTTTCCGCTCCAGCTGGTGATTTCACCTTAGATACAGAAGTTGCGCGTCCTGTTGTACTTGTGAGCGGCGGCGTAGGCTTAACGCCAATGATCAGCATGTTGAATACGCTAATTGAATCAAATGACCGGCGTTCGATTACCTTTTTACACGCCAGCCCGAACGGAATATCTCACGCATTCCGCGATCATGTGAACCAACTGTCTCAAGAGCATTCTAATCTAAAGGCATACTATTGTTACACGGCTCCTGTTGATTCCGATCTGGAGAACAAATTGGTTTACAAGCAGGGATACATGGATGCGGCATGGCTTCGTCAGGTCATTCAAGAACTGGATGCGAACTATTATTTGTGTGGCTCTGTGGCGTTTATGCGTTCGGTATATACAGAGCTACTCTTGACCGGGGTAGCAGAGGATCGTATTCACTATGAATTTTTCGGACCAAAAGCCAGCCTAGCTGCTGCTTCGGAAAATGTTTGAGCATATAACATGGCCGAAAAATGTGTAGAATTCATCTGAGGGCACAAGCATTGATTATGGTGGAAGTGGTGCTTAATTCATAGGTAATTTCCTAATAAAAGTTTTCTTAAAGATATTCAGGGCTAAATTTTAGGTACAGGCGGTATCTGCGGATGCTGATCCTGTGCCTTTTTTTCATGATTTGCTCTAATTCCTGCTCTCCTCTATGATGGAAGAGGTACCCATGACCTTTGACGGTCCACGATTTTTTTTGAATGGGATACTGTAAAGATTATATCAATGGATTCATTTTATATGCAGATACAGAGAGCAAAGAAAAATGTGAAAAACGAATTGTAAACTCTAAACCTCCTTTTGAAAAAAGGTGGATACAATTAAATTAAGAAAGGAGTAACATTCGTGAAAGCTGTGGGGGTTATTGTAGAATACAATCCGTTACACAACGGACATGTGCATCATCTGAATGAATCTCGGCGGCTTAGCGGAGCAGACGCCGTTGTGGCCGTGATGAGCGGCCCTTTTCTCCAGCGTGGCGAACCCGCCATCGTTGGTAAAAGGGCCCGCACCGAGATGGCGCTCCATGCTGGCGCCGATCTGGTGCTTGAACTGCCGGTTGTGTATGCGGTTCAACCGGCGGAGTGGTTTGCCTTTGGTGCGGTATCACTGCTGCACCGCACCGGGGTTGTGGACTCGCTCTGCTTTGGCAGCGAGTCCGGCGACATCGACAGCCTGCAGCGCATTGCGCGCGTGCTGGCTGTGGAGCCCGCAGGGCTGCGCGAGGATATCGCGCGCCGCCTGCGGGAAGGCGCCAGCTACCCCGCCGCGTACGCAGGCGCGGCGGCAGCGCTGGCGCCCGGCGGCGTCGATGCTCACGACGCCGCTGCACTGCTGGAGCAGCCCAACAATTCGCTTGGGCTGCACTACCTCATCGCGCTGCAACGGCTTGGCAGCGCGATCCAGCCCTTGACGGCGGCGCGTACCGGTGCCGCCTACCACCAGGCGACGCCCGGCCCGGGGGCGATCGCCAGTGCCACTGCCGTCCGCCGCCTGTTGCTGGCGGACGGACCTAACGCCGCCGCACCATACGTACCGGCGGCAACCCTTGCCATTCTGCAGCGCGAATGGCAGGAAGGGCGCGCTCCCATGCACTGGGAGCGCTTTGCACAGCCGCTGCTGCACATGGCGGCTACCCGGCGTGCCTGCGAGCTGGAACGCATCGCCGAAGTCACGGAAGGACTGGAGCATCGGCTCATTCGTTCACTCGCCAAGCTCCCGGAGCCTTCAGTCGAAGCTCTCCTGAATGCGCTCAAAACCCGGCGATATACGCGCACCAAACTGCAGCGTATGCTCGCCCACCTGCTCCTGAATCACACGAAGGACGAGTGTTCACCAGAGCAATTAGCGAGCGGACCCGGATATCTACGTGTCCTCGGCTTTACTTCGAAGGGCCAGAGCCTGCTCAAAGAGATGAAAAAAACAGCTTCTCTGCCCATTGTCATGAAGCCATCCACGTTTGATCACACTCAACTGGAGCTGGACATTCAAGCGCAAGCCGCCTACGCGCTTGCACATGAACAGCATGATGCACGCACCATATCACGCGTCATGTATAGCGACTACTACGATTCACCAGTCAGAATGTGATGGAACATCTGCGTGAATAACACCTCATTCGATACATAGGTGCAATAACACTTGCTATAACATCCAGCAAAAAATCCCTTGTGCGCTGCCAATCCGGCCGTCATCACAAGGGATTTTGTCATTTGTTTTTTCATTTTTTTCTGAGCCTGTTTCCTCTGCCTGGATACTCTACTTCATTACGATTTTACAGACAAGCTATTCAGATAAGTCAGAGCATCGTCAAGCGTACTTACAGGTACGAGCTTCATCGGGGTATGGATTTCTTTTGCTTTGGCCTCGGCTTCTTTGTAGTTATCTTTCGGAACAAAGAAAATCTCAGCATTTTTACGATCAGCAGCAACAATTTTATGTTGAACACCACCTATGGCACCTACGATACCATCTTTCGTAATCGTGCCTGTGCCAGCAATACGATGTCCTTTGGTCAGATCTCCGGGAGTTAACTGATTGTAAATCTCAAGCGTAAACATCAGTCCCGCAGATGGCCCACCCACCTGAGTGCTCGAAAATGTGATCTGTTTATTCGGATCTTCCGGTTTCACCTTCTGAACCGAACCGATCATCACCCCGAGGCCCGTTCGCGTCTTGCCTGTCTTGCTGTCTTTGACTTCAACCAGCGTGACATCCCGGCTGATCGTCTCACCGCCCCGTTCCAGCTGCATCTCCACGGTATCTCCGGCTTTTTTATCCTTCAGCTGTTCGGCAAGGACGGTGTTATCCGGTGTAGCTGTTCCGTTTACACCCATAATAATGTCTCCCGGCTCAATATCTCCATCCGGCTTCGGATTTTCCGAGAGACCAAATACAAAGATATGCTCAGGTACAATGGAGTACGCGACACCTGCTTTTTCATACGCTGCTTCCATGGCAGATGATTGCGAGTCACTCATGAACCAGACCTGTTCAGCCGAGTATTCTGCCTCGCTTTTGCCACGCAGACGATCTTCCTTTTTATCCACTTGCGCATTTTTATCAAAATATGAAGTACCTAGCAAAAATAAATTAGCATACGTCGCCGACACGGTGGTCATCATGAATACGCCTTTTTCATCTTTGTCACCGTCCTTCACGGTAACCATGGGTTTAACTTCATCCGCGCTTCCAGGCTTATATATAATATATGGCGTTGGCATGTATACCGTAAGGTAGACGATCAGAGCCACCGCGATCACATAGATTGAAGCTCTGAAAGCGCCCGATTTCCGGAACCTATTCATCTATTGAGCCTCCGTTCTTTGTATCTCCAACTCCACGAGGGTTGCTTTCGTGTAAATATTTAGCTCATCTTATTTTATATTATGTTTAATGCAAGTCTAACACCTTGCCATTCCTGCATACAATGGTACAGGCCGGATAGGCCGCTGTATCGCTCACTGTCTGTCTGGTCAAGGCCGAAACGTTCACGGACGTCATTCGGCCGTCCACTACAATCTCAATGCCTGAAAGGCATTAATCGATATGAGGTGAAACGATGTCCGTATCAAGTGAGGTTCGAAGTCCGGGTTTATTGCGAACCGTATTTCTGAGCAGTAGTGCTTTCTTGCTGGTTATTGCAATAGTTGCATCTCCAAAGGATGCGTTTGATGCCTCGATTCAAGGTCTGGACATCTGGTGGAAAATTGTATTTCCTGCTCTGTTGCCATTCCTGATGTTATCACAAATGCTGACCGCGTTTGGCTTTACCCACGCTTTGGGCGTGTTGTTGGAACCCTTAATGCGTCGTTTGTTCAAACTGCCCGGCCACTCCGGCTTCGCTCTCGCCGTAGGCATGTGTGGAGGATTTCCGGCCGCTGCTGATGCGGTATCCCGATTAGTCAAGGATCAACAAATGACCGCCAGACAGGCGGTTATTATTGCTGCGGCAGCTCATTTTGCCAATCCGATGATGATTCTGCTCGTTGTGGGAGGCGCTTTTCTTCATCAGCCTGCCGCCGGATATTTTCTACTGATTATACACTGGATTAGCGGCTGGATCGCAGCGGCTGTCGGCATTCGTCTCCTCCCATCATCTCACAAAAAAAATCTTTTCTCAGGCTCGTCATCACCCAACAAAAGCGCCCAATCTCAAACATTAGCCCACAATCAAGCACAGACGGCGAAAAGTCAGCCGTCCTCCTTACCTCCAGAGGCTCGAAACAGCAATATCGGTTCTCGTATGTTGCTTGCAGCCAGAGAAGCACATAGCCGGGATGCACGAGGTTTTGGCAAATTGCTGGGCGATACCGTATCCCAGGCAGTACAGACACTATTGTTAACCGGAGGTTATATCATCGTTTTTGCTGTATTTATTCGGTTACTCTCGATTTATCTAACCCCTGGAATTTCAGCCACATTTTGGCCATCCTTGCTTGAACTTCATCTGGGCACATATCACATCAGCAAAACGCTACTAGCTCCCACCATACTTCTGGCATTTCTGGCAGGAGCACTTGGCTGGGGTGGATTATGCTCGCATTTACAAGTCTCATCGATGCTGAGGACAGCGATTCCTGGACTGCAATCCATACTGTTTTTTGTACTCGTTCGATTGGGACACGGATTAACTGCCTTCTGCCTTACCCTCTGGTTATGGGAGCCATTTAGCCGAACGACCACAGAAGTTTGGACTACCTGGCAGACCGTCGCAGTGAAGCGCTCAGACTCTTTATTCTCTTGGGCATTCCTGTATTCTTCAGATACCACGAGTACATTACCAAAGATCTGGAGCACCTTCCCTGCGGCAATGATAAGCCTCTCTTTACTTCTCGGGGTGATGATTGCTCTTTCAGGTCTTACTATATGGATTAACCGCTTTTTTTCTCGCTGATCTTCTGACGAAGTGCTGCTTCTACTTCAGGCGATACCAGATCCGTTACATCCCCATGATAGTGGGCGATTTCTTTAACGATACTGGAACTGAGGTAGGAGTATTTCGGGTTGGTCATCATAAAAATCGTTTCCGCATCCGGGTTCAACTTGCTGTTGGTTGACGCGAGTTGCAACTCATACTCAAAATCGGTTACGGAGCGGATGCCGCGAACGATAACCTGCGCTTCCTTTTGCCGTACATAATTAGCGGTCAGATCACGGAAGCTATCCACTTCCACATTTGGCAGGTGGCTGGTTACAGTGAGAATTAACTCTTTGCGTTCCTCTACCGTGAACAGCGGATTTTTACTCATATTGTTCAATACAGCGACGATGACACGATCAAACTGTTTAGACGCTCTCGCAATAATGTCGAGATGTCCCATCGTTACGGGATCAAAGCTTCCTGGGTATACGGCAATGCGTTCCTGCCGATGGATCATTTCAGTCATGAGGAGCCTCCTCTTCTGTGATGCTGTTTTCTTCATCCTCTGCCGCACCGGGTACATAATCGTAAATGGATACAGCTGTCTCCCCGTACACCGCTTTACGCGTCTGTTCAAACGGGCCAAATTGCTCCGGGTATTCATGTTTGGATTCATACTCAAGCACCATGGTTGCACCCTCTTCAAGCAGTTCCAGTTCGTGCATCGTTAACATTAACTCGTGTCCGTTCTTCATGCGATAGGGCGGATCGAGAAACACCAGATCAAATGTCATGTTACGTTTGGCCAGTGCTTTGAGCGCACGACCTGCATCATTTCGATATACAGCCGCCTGACCCTCCAGCTTCGTCGCCTTCAGATTTTCGCGGATCACTTCAATACTTTTCGGTTCCAGATCAACAAAAACAGCCTTGTCCATGCCGCGGCTCAGCGCCTCGATGCCGAGACCTCCACTGCCTGCAAACAGATCCAATGCTGCTCCGCCCTCAAAATAAGGGCCAATCATACTAAACAACGCTTCCTTCACCTTATCAGTGGTTGGACGCGTACCTGTGCCGGGAACAGCCTTCAGCGGTCTGCCCTTCGCACTTCCAGATACCACTCTCACGAATGTGTCACCTTTTCTCTCTATGTAAGTTTATTGATAAATCTATCGTACCACACTCCGGTTCTGTTTGAAAAACACTGCTTCTGCCTATACAAAAAATTGTTGACGGATATGTATAAAAAGGAAACCTTTAGGCTATTCTATAATTATCGACATCACAAGTGTCGTAGACAACCGCGGAGAAGACTTACGTTTCCCCATAAGCTCTTCGTCCGGTTTCTCCTCTCCCATGAAAAAGAAGCTCTCGAAAGAGGGCTTCTTTTTGTTGAGCAATTTATCGAGAGAAAAATTGGGTTAATGTGAAAAGTACAGACCATAAAATGATCCCAACAAAAATAAAAATCAGGAAAACTTTAAAAGCATCGAAAACAGAATTAATCGTAAACCAGCCACTTAACATCAAGATCGGATAAATGGTTACAAGCATTAGAATAAAATGGATACCGCTTTTTTTCGCCAAACTCCAATGTTCTATGTTATAAATAACAGTTGCAGCACCGACAAAAAGAGCAATCAGACTTGCAACAAATGTGCCTTTAGCGTCAGCATATTTTCCTTGAGAATAAAGGATCAGAGCGATACCGCTCATAATTACGAAAGGTATCCCACCTCTTAATAGTGCATTCGTCACCAAGATTTCCAACCTTCTTTCTCAAAAGAAATAGATATACCCTTCTTCAATTTCCCAAAATCGCTACAGGAAGCATAAAAAAACATCATTGGCATATCCATCGGTTCCTTGTTGTTTATATTTTCTTAATATTACTATATAAGAAAGTTGATGTGTTTGAATATCCAAACATGGAAATCATGTGGTATCTAATAAAAAGAAGTCCAGGTCTCGCATTCTGACATATATTAAGGAGAACATAAAAAAATGACTCCTGTGCAATACAGGAATCACCTTTTAAGTGAGGCTTAAAATGATTTAATGTCCTCTGCAATTTTACGAACTGGAATCCATACCTCGGTGATGAAATTTTGATGCTTATCATCCACCCAGTAATATTTCTCTATACAGGGTCCTTCCACTTGTTCAAAACTCGTTGACGGGAACCACTCGGTGTAGATCCGTTTCCAAATATCCTGAATACCTAGATCAATCTCGACATCATCTGTCATCGTACCTCGGCTGTCAAAACGGCATAAGTTTGATCAGGTATATGAAGAACGGTAAATTCATCCGGTACCTGAATGTCCTCTGGTGCTTCTGCCCCCATCAAATACCGCTTCGAACCATCCTCAGCAAAATCATAATGATACCCATATAGCAATGTTCCATCCGGTTTCTCTAACAACTCGAGTATCTGACCATGAGTCCCATCTTTCCAAATTCCCTCCACAAATACGGGGATCTCTTTATAAGCATCTTAATGGATGATAACACTTTTTCCAAATACAGTAGAGCCTTTTTCCTCAACAATTCGATAATCCATCTCTGATTCCCCTCTAACCTGAATTTGAAAGGAGATTCGAGGAAATGCTTTAAGTTTCACATTCATTTTCTTCGCCTCAAGAGGTGTTACCCCATGCATCCTTTGGAACGCTTTTGTAAATGCTGCTGGACTTTCATAACCATACTTAAGTGCAACATCAATAACTTTACAGTTTGTTCCCGCTAACTCCTGAGCCGCAAGTGTAAGCCTTCTATTTCTTACGTACTGGGTAACCGTTACGCCGGTTACTGCATGAAACATTCGCTGAAAATGGAATTTCGAACTCAAGCCTGCCCTAGCAATATCTTCAATCTCAATCGGCAAATGAAGATGTCGTTCCACATAATCAATCGATTGGTGAAGCAGTTTAAATATTTCCAGGATCTCTCATCTCCTTTCTTCTACAGTGTAAAAGAACCCTTCATGATCTTCTTGCTTAGAAATGCTCTACTTTGTCTATTAATAAAAAAACCGACTAATCAGTCGGCCAGATGCTACTATTTTGACATTTCACTTATTTCTTGTAGGATACTCTAAGAATCATTGAACTCATCGGTTTCTACTCATACTTCTCCTGCATATCATCCAGCTCTGCTTCCTCTTCCGTCTGCAGCCACCCAATTTCCTGAAGCCACACGCCCATATCTGTAATAAATGTATTCATTTCCAGGTGATCTATCTTATACTTCCTTATCTTTTCGCTTAGCAATGTATAAAACGCATGGCTTAATGCATGTCGCTGTTTACTTTTGCTCCAGGTCTTATAACGGTCTTCGCTAACCGTCATATCGAAATAGATCACCTTTTCTGCCTTTACGTATCTCGCACTTGATTTGCGCCCGTATTCATCGGGAAGGCAGCGGAACACAAAGTACAGTTCAATGTCACACGAAGCATACTTTTCAGCGGCTTTGTCAAAAACAGGCTGCAATTCATCGGATAGGCCCGCAACTTGGGTCAGCCCTGACGTATCGGTTGTTTTGTCCAGAATCAAAGCACAACCTCCTTGTCTCAACAACTCAAGATTCTTGTTTAACGCGTTCTCTTTGTTTGCGATTGGAAATTCGCATATTCATCGAAGTTACGAGAAGTATGAGACACGACAAAAACGTAGAAGATGATCCCGATCTGATCGAAGAGAAGGCAACAAAAATCAGTGCAAGCCAAGATATGATTTCTACTATTTCCAACTTGGTTAGCATCACTTTAAAAGCCCTTTTTGAAATCAAGCGAATTAAGAAATAAGCAATTGAGCTGTAGAAAGCAACCATACCCAATATTGCAAGAAAAACGAGTAACACCATCGTTTGCATATTATTCAATCCTTACTTTTTTCCTTCATTTTACTATAAATACACAATCATGTCTTTTTAATTTTTGTTTCTCGCTCCTGATTGCCCAGCCCTCTTCACTTTTCTTCCGTCACAATCGTTGCATTATAGATCACAATACGTTTCCCATTCAGGTCAAACAGTACTTTATTGCCGTACTCCGTATCCTGTACATCAATCTTGCCTTCGTACGTCTGAATCAATTCTCCTGAATTGCTATACACCTTCACTACACGTTCCAACCCACCAGCATTATTCGATCTCATCGTTTTAAGTGCGCGTTCACCGGAAGCCGTATTAAAATACCAAATAAATGATCCAACAATGATTCCCAGGACGGCTATCACCATCACCCAAACCCCTGTTTTTGCTTTCCTGCTCATCCTGTCCCCTCCTCAGTCTCTTTGTCCTCTACATTACGAAATGGAACGAGAACGGTTTCATTGCGGCAAAATTCAGGCCTTGCCTACATACTGCTCTTATATACTAAAACCCAAAAAAACAGAGGCTCCCATCTAGGGGGAACCTCTGCCTTAAATTTCTCATGCTTCAAGTCTCTGGTTACTGCTACATTGACACAATGGTAACAGCACTTGTTCTTCACGCCACACACTTTCTTCCTTTACAGTGAACGAATAACGAATTCAAAGCTCAGCTCACCATTGGAAGGGATTTGATATTCCGGATGTACCGGAGCGCCCCAGCTATCGTCACCGCCAACACCCATTTGTTTGCCGGCTACCGTAACAACAGTGTAATGCACGGGTGGCAACTCATACACATGCTGCGCATTCTCCAATTCAAACGCTGTATATGGTGATACATTCAACTCTACTGGTGTACCGGAAGCTTCGATTTTGAAACCACGTCCTGCATTGTCCGTCAGCTTAGCCCAGCGTACACCTGTACGGTTGCCCGACTCCTGCGGTACAAGATATGGAGCCATCGTATCGGCTACCTTGCTGCCATGGATGCCTAGACGTGCGCCAAATGCGCGATCCGAATAGTTTTCCTCTGGTCCCATCGCCAACCATTCCACGTTCTCATAATCTGGAGACGTTCTGAACGACAATGCGTGGATTGGCAGGTTTGGCAAACCTTCGGTACCTTTGTACGTGTTATGCACATGTACACTTCCATCCGCAAGCACCGTATAGATTACTTTCACATCTACATCGGCTGAGATGTTCAATTTATATGTGAACTCAATCCGGTATTGATCCGATTTTTGCTCATGTTTCCATTCTACAGAACGCGGCAATAGGCTGGCAGCATACCATGCACCAAGCTCAAAGCCCATTGCTGTACCTTTATCATTGTCTGTCGCTGCACGCCAGAACAATGGTGCAGGTGGGATCGCAATCGTTTCGCGTCCGGAGAATTTCAGGGAAACCAGTGTTCCAAACTGCTTGGAGAACAATGCATGCGTCTGACCAACGCGAACGCCGATGTTGACGTCACCTTCAACCACCTGAATATCGCTCACAACGTTTTTATCCGTTGCAACAGAGGCTTGGCTACCTTCTTGTGTGAAAATAAACTGGCCAAATGCTACTTCGTCACCTTTGTCAGCCCACAGCGTTGCTTCTTTCAGTACAAACGCCACGTTTACAGCGTATTCGCCGCCTTCAAGAGCCTTTGCATTTAAAGGAAGCTCTACCACGGTCTCACTCTCCGCAGCGACATTTACATCCAGTGTGCCGCGCAATACTTCATGTCCTTCACGCTCGAGGCTGTACACCAGTTCAAACGCGGAAGTATCTGCGAACAGGTTCTGGTTCACAATTTTAACGCCGTCACGGCTTGGGAACAGTTTAATGTTCTGATACAGGAATTTAACCTCCTGCATTTTAGCTGTCACTTTACGATCTGCGTGTACAATCCCGTTGCCGCAGAACGAATAGTCTGATGGACGATCCCCAAAATCACCACCGTATGCCAGGTATTCTTTACCGTAACGATCTTTTTTGTAGATCGATTGGTCGATGTAATCCCAGATGAAGCCACCTTGATACATTGGGTATTTGTCTTCCAGTTCCGTGTATTTATGCATACCACCAATGGAGTTACCCATCGCGTGCATATACTCACAGCTAATATAAGGTTTGGTCGGGTTATCGTTCAGGAACTCTTCGATGTCAGCCGGTTTTGCATACATCCGAGATTCCATGTCGCTTGTGTCATTGAAACGGCGGTCGTGGAACACCCCTTCGTAATGAACCATACGTGTTGGATCTGCCGATTTGAAGTATTGTGACACCTTGTAGATCACTTCACCACCGTGAGATTCGTTACCACAAGACCAGATCAGAATGGACGGATGGTTTTTGTCACGCTCGACCATCGAAATTGCACGATCCATAACAATGTCATGCCATTCCGGCTTATCGCCAGGGATTACCCAAGAAGGCTCTACCGCACCAAGCTTTTGCCAAGAACCGTGAGTTTCCAGGTTCATCTCATCAATAACGTAAAGTCCGTACTCATCGCAGAGCTCATACCACAGGCTTTGGTTCGGATAATGTGATGTACGAACTGCATTCATATTGTTTTGCTTGATCGTACGTACATCCCACAGCATGTCTTCCTTCGTGATCGCACGACCACGACGCGGGTTGAACTCGTGACGGTTTACGCCTTTGAACACAATACGCTTTCCATTAATGTGCATCACTTTGTCGATCATTTCGAATTTACGAAAACCAACAGCTTGAGGAACAACTTCCACAAGGTTGCCTGCTGCATCATACACACGGATGTACAGACGATACAGATACGGAATCTCTGCGCTCCAAAGGTTTACTTTACCGATTTCTTCGCGAAGTTGAACCAGACCATTATCAACGACATTACCGCCAAAACTTTTGACTGTATTTCCGTCCTTGTCCATAAGTTCAGCTTCGATCCGCGCGCCTGCTGCCGCTTTTCCTTCCAGTTTCAAATCTAGTTCCAACGAACCGTTTGTATAGGAAGCATCCAAATCCGTACGCACATGAACATCACGAATGTGTGCAGCCGGAACAGTATACAGATACACATCTCTGAAAATACCGGAGAAACGCCAGAAGTCCTGATCCTCTAACCAGCTGCCTGTGCTACGTTGATACACTTCAACTGCCAGTTTGTTCTCTCCATCTTGGAGGAACGGTGTCAGGTCAAAGTCTGATGGTGTGAAGCTGTCTTCCCCATATCCCACAAATTGACCGTTAAGCCACACATAAAATGCGGATTCCACACCTTGAAATGAAATGTATACCGGGTTTGCTTCCCAGCCTGTTGGCAGATGGAATGTACGAATGTAGCTACCTACTGCGTTTTTATCCTGTGGCAGAGCCGGCGGACGAAGTTCATTCAATCCATCCCACGGATATTGCGTGTTCACATATTGAATCTGTCCGTACCCTTGAAGCTGGATATGTCCTGGCACTTCAATATCATCCCAGCCTTCGCTGGAGTACTCGGAAGAATAAAATAATTCTGGACGGCAATCCGGACGAATCGCATAGTTGAATTTCCATGTTCCATTCAAATCGTAACGCATTGACATCGTAGCGGAGGCCTTTGCCTCCTCCATCGTGCTGTAATAACGGTGATCGGAATACGCATGAAGACGGTTGACCTCAAATACACTTACGTCACCTAACCAGTTGATATCTGCCTTTGTTGCTTTCATCGGCTCTCTCTCCCTCTATAATACGTCGTTATGAGTTTTCGTTGTGAGTACATTGAAGTTTACGCTCAGTTTCTCGATCTGCATCTATACAAAAAAGATAGAGGTACGCCTGTACAGGCGTCCTCCCTTCTTTCCTGCATTCGTCCAATTGGACGTGATATGCACTTATGCTTATTTTACGGAACCAACCATACCTGCAACAAAGTGTTTTTGCATGATGAAGAACACAATTGCTGTTGGCAGTGTTGCAATAACAACTGCGGTCATGATAACCCCGTAATCCGGAGCATAACCTGCACCCAGGTTGGAGATCAGGAGCGGAATGGTCTGCTGATCCGGAGTTTGTAATACGATGAGCGGCCACAGGTAGTTATTCCAGCTGCTCATGAATGTAATGATCGCTGCTGCTGCATATGTTGTTTTCATCGTAGGCATATAGATTTTCAAGAAAATCCCTAGTTCACTCAGACCGTCAATACGTCCTGCTTCCAGCAAGTCTTTCGGGAACATTTTGGTGTTCTGACGGAAGAAGAAGATCAGGAACGCTGTTGTGATGGTCGGGATAATAACCGAAGCCATCGTATTAATACCGATTGCCGGTGCTGCACTCGAAATGGTTGCAAACATCCGATAGAGCGGAATCATAATCGCTGCAAACGGGATCATCATCGACATCAACAAGATGTTAAACACGATATCGCGGGATTTCGTACGATATACTTCAAACCCGTAACCTGCCATGGAACCAATCAACAAAGCCAGAATCGTGGAAACGATCGAGATAATCGCTGAATTCCCCAGTGCCTGAATCAGATTCGTTTCGTCAAGCAGTTTGTTAAGGTTATCGATTAGAGCAGAGCCAGGCAACAAAGTACCTTTAGTCACGTCTACCGATTTGTTTGTAGCGCTGACGATCATCCAGAAAAACGGGAAGATGGAAATAAAAGCGACGAGAGACAGGAAAACATATGTGAAAATGCGTTTTGCTCTTGGTTTAGCCATTTTTATTATCACCTGCCACTTTAAACTGAATGATGGACAATATAATGATCAGAATTACAATAGAATACGAAACGGTTGCTGCATAACCGAAGTCCGGTGAATATTTGAACGAAAGGTTGTAGATGTATTGTGAGATCGACATGGTCGCGTTACCCGGACCACCTTTGGTAATATTCATAATTTCATCGAAGATTTGCAATGTACCAATCGTTGATGTAATGGACGTGAAGAGAATGATCGGTTTAAGCAATGGTACAGTAATTTTGAAAAATTGAGTGAAAGCATTCGCTCCGTCAATCTTCGCTGCTTCATAGATCGATTGATCAATGTTCTGCAAGGATGACAAATAGAAAATCATATTATATCCGGTCCAACGCCAAGTAACGGCGATTATGATCGTAATTTTAGCCCAGAACGGGTCAGTAATCCATTGAATTGGAGTGCCGATAATGTGCATCCCCAGCAATGCCTGGTTCACCATACCATCCGGTGCAAACAAATATTTGAATACAACCGAATAAGCAACAAGTGAAGTTACACAAGGCAAGAAGATTGCAGTACGGAAAAAGCTGCGGAAACGCAGTGTGCTGTCATTCAGCAATACGGAAATGAACAAACCGAGAATGATCATTAGAGGTACTTGAATGATTAAGTAAATAAACGTGTTGGATAATGCCGTACGGAACGTGGTATCAACGAGCAATCTTTTGTAGTTTGCGAGGCCCGAAAACTCAAGGTTGGCACCTTTGCCTGACTTGAATGATAAGAGCAGCGCTTGAATCATCGGATAGAAGTAGAATGCTACAATTCCGACAACAGCCAGCAAAACAAAAGCCCATCCAGTCAAATTATTTTTCTTTTGGAGACTGTCTCCTGTATTTATGGCTTTCACAGTATGGCTCCTCTCTCTCCATGCAACATGGTTAGAACCTACAGAGCCTCTCGCCATGTCCAGCTCGACTTGCGCTAGACAAGGGAGACGGCTCCGTTGTTTCCTAGGTTCTATAAGTTACCTTGGGATATTAGTTTAATTGTGCCTCAGCTTGTTTTTGTGCATCATTCAGAACGTCGTCGATTGATTTACCGTTCAGGTATGCTTGCATTTCAACAACCAAGATATCTTCAATTGCATAAGTGTTGCTACCATAGTTTACTTTTGGAATTTCTTTTGTCCAGTTAGCGAAATCAGCGAAGATTTTTTGACCACCGAAGAATTCGTCTGGTTTGTTGTATGCATCACCATCAACAGCTGGTGTGTACGTACCGATTGCACCGATTTTAGTCAACAATTCTTGATACAACTCTTTGTCTGAACCAAACGTTTTAGCCATGAAGTCAGCCGCTTGATCTGCACCTGGAACATCGTTCATGATATACCATGAGCTACCACCCAAGTTGGATGCGTGTACAGAGTTTGCTTGACCAGCCATTTTTGGCATTGGAGCTACAGCCCATTTACCGGATTGGGAAGCTTCTTGACGAACGGATGGTGAGAACCAGTTACCTGTAGGAATTGTTGCTACAGCACCGCTGTTTGCGTTGGCAACGAATTGGCTCCAGTCGGAGTGCAATTTAACAACGTTAGCATCCATCATTTTTTTGTATGTTTCAAAAGCTTCTTTCAATGCAGGGTTATTGTTCAGATCAGGTGTTTTACCATCTTCAGCTGTGTACCATTTACCTGCAGTTTGGATCATCATACGGATGATACCCAGATCGTTCGGGTCAAGAGAAAGAAGCTCTTTACCTGTTTTTGCTTTTACAGCTTCACCGATTTTGATGTAATCATCCCACGTGATATCTTGCAGGTCAGCAGCTTTGTAGCCTGCTTCCTCAAGCAAGTCTGTTCTGTAGTACAAACCAGCTACGCCGGAGTCAAACGGAATACCGTATTGTTTACCTTCATAAGAAGTTGGTCCAATTTTATACTCTGCAAAATCGGATGCTTTGATTGTTGAAGACAAATCCTTGAACGCATCTGGATAAGCGCTCAGGAAGCTTTGTGCACGATAGTCTTCAATCAGAACTACGTTTGGCAGACCGCTGCTTGTTCCGGAGTTCAATCCAGTGTTCAGCTTCTGAATGATCGCATCTTGAGCGTTCTCAATGATGTTGATTTTCAGATCAGGGTTTTCTTTTTGATAAATGGCTTTAGCTTGCTCCAGAGCAGCGACGTTAAATGCTTTATCCCAAGCCCAGATCGTAATTTCTTTTGCTTTCTCTCCGCCAGCACCGTTAGCAGCTTCTTTACCTCCACCGCCGGATGAACATGCGGACAAAAGCAATACGGTTACGAGCATCAATACCCACATTTTTTTCAAAACATTCAACTCCCCTTCGACCTCTTTGTTTGTAAATTTGTTTGCGTTTTCTGAAAGCGGTTGCTTTCGATGTATTCATCTTATCATTCCCATTTCTCCATTCGTTAGTAAAAATTTTGTGTAGATTTGTCTTCTTATTGCCACAATGAAAACCTTTACAGAAAACGGTTGCACATACTTTAGTTTTTTGTACTTTCTTTTGATTTTGTACTATTTTGAGCTGAAAATTTTACAACTATGCAAAAAGTCCATGAATTTGCATGCGAAAAACCCCTCATCTCTGGACTTCAGAAATGAAGGGTTCATGTCATTTTGGAATTTCTATAATCTTTTTAACTTGTAATCAGCGGCAGCGTTACAGTGACTCTCGTCCCCTCGCCAACGGTGCTCATAATCGTCACACCATAAGGTGAGCCATACAGAAGTTCAATTCGGTCATGGACGTTTCGGATACCTATTCCGCTGAACAGCTGACGGTTATTCTTTGGATTGGGCAGTGCCCCCTCCATATTAAGTCCTTCAATACCATCTCCATTATCCATGATCTCGCAAACCAGTGATTCCCCTGCGCGGGAAACCATCACATGGATCGTGCCCGTTTCTTTTTTGATAAACCCATGGAAGAAGGCATTTTCGATAAATGGCTGAATCACCAGCTTGGGGACATGATAGTGCGTGCAATCCGGAGCTACGTAAAAAGCCGCTTTGATCCGTCCGCCATAACGCACATGGTTGATGAAGACATAATTTTTCAGGTTCTCGACCTCTTGCTCTACCGGTACCGTTTCTCTGACATCGCTAATCGTATTTTGCAACAAACCAATTAGCGCATTAATCGTTTCCGCAGCCCGATCTTTATTGCCTTGCTGCACCAGAACTTTGACAGAAGCGAGGGTGTTATACAGGAAATGAGGGTTAATCTGGCTTTGCAGCGCCGCGAGCTCGGCATTACGTTGCTCCCGCTGCGTCTGTACCAACTGGTCCACATAATCATGTAGTTCATCTAACATGTAATTGTATGCATGACCCAGTTGTCTGCTCTCATAACTTCCACTGATCGGGATATAGTTATCCAGATCACTCTTCGTAATGTTGGACATCTGTTTGACCAGTCTACGTAGCGACTTCGTCATCTGACTCGTAATCAGGAACACCAGCAACAGAGCCGCAAACACAATCGCAGCGCAGATCAAGGCGACCGTTTTCATATCAATCAGCTGTCCCATCGCAGATTCCTTATCCACGATGTTCACCATGTACAAACGGTAAAACGGTAAATATTCAGATACGATGATGCTTTCCTGCCCCATGACTCGTGCCGTAATATTTTTGGGTGCTGTCTCATTCATCGTCTTGGCATAAGATAACAGTTCACGTTGAGTCGTACCGATCCAGTCTTCCCGGTTCGAGGATACGATCTCCCCTTTTTCGTTCATAATGACGACATCATTGCCTCGACTTGTAAAATTGGCATAAAAATTACGAAATGACTCTTCTCTCATCGTTATATAAACGGTACCGTAAATCCGGTTCCTCGCTCGATCCGTCAGCGCTTTGGTCGCAGAGATCATTTGCAATGTACCCTCTTTGGTTTGGGCCTGATAGTCATCAAAGATCAGACGGCTCGGTGACTCGGTCGCTGCCTTCGTGATCTGATCCTGTTTTAATTCTTCCGCTGTTTTCTGAATGTATGAAGGATTGGTTGAAAAACTTCGTCCATTGACACCCGCAATGGTAATACCTACTTCATAAAACTCAATGATGGATTGAACCCGCTTCATCGTTTCACGCATACTGTAATACGATCTGGACATGGTAACCGAATTTCCATCTCCATCCGATAGAAACCCCCGAATCGCTCCACTTTGGGCCACATTGTTGGTCACCGCGGCAATGGAGTCGTTAAACGCATCAAAATTCGTTTTGATCTGACTGAGCACCTTCGAATTAGTGATACTGAACGTTTCTGTAAACAGGTTGGTTGACATATGAATCGTTGTCCACAATATAAGCACCGAAACCAGGACAATGCTTACAACCATAACGAGAATTAGCTTGGGGAATAATCCGAGACGCGACAAGCCATTTTTCAACTTTTTCATGAAGTAATCTCATCCATTTCTAGTTAAGCCCAAAATTTACGCCGATAACGACTTGGAGATAGTCCTGTGAATTTTTTGAATACTTTACAGAAATAACTGTGATCTGAATATCCCACCATGCTGCTAATTTCCGATATCGTAACATCATCCGATCGCAGCAATTCCTCCGCTTTTTCAATGCGAATCTTGTTCAGATATTCATTAAATCCTTCTTTTTTATGTGAAGAGAAGTAACTGGATAGGTATGAAGGGTTAAAATGGAAATGTTTAGCCACTTCGGACAGCCCCAATGGCTGATCATAGTGTGCATGCATGTAATCGAGCAACATGGTCATATTCGGGTCACTTCGTTTGCCTCCTGAACCGGAAACACATTCCTGAACCTCCGTCATGAATTGATCCAGAACCAGCATCACTTCGGTAAGGGTCGAGGCTCCATCCACATTTTTAAAGTACGTATATTTATTCTCTTCGAGCCCAGCTGACTGCACATCCATATCTGCCAGGGTAATCGTGACATTGAAGATCAAGTTACCCAGAAACGATTTGATCTCAAATACATCAGCAATATAGTCTCTCCCGAGTGTCGCTGCATGTTCATGCAAATATTCTTTGGCCGTTTCCACCCGATTGCGTTTTACATGCTGCAAAAACATATTAACGTTGAATTGATACCCAGCAGGATGCATCGGGGGAAGCTCACCATCAATCAAAATTGCACGATTTGTATAATAGAAGGAAAACTCCATTAATTTAATCAGACGATCACGATAGATTCCACCCATCTTTTCAAAGGAGTTAAATCTCTCACTGAGCACCCACACTGGAGTATTTTGCCCAGATCCTGCTTCCTCAGCCCATCTCTTGATCTGGTCCACCATACCAACGTCTTGTTCAGGTTTTACATTTAACAACATAACAGGCAGCCGGCTATCTGCTGGTAAAACGGCACATTTGATCTCAGGCATACGACTCCGGACTTGGGCTTCAATCTGTTCATGATCCTGATTTTTCAAATTGCGATCAGCAGGCTGAAATGCCAGTAAACGAAAAGCACCTAACGGGAAACTTTCCCGAATCACCGGCATTTCGTTGTCTTCATCCAGCGTAAAGCCAGACAACATTTTCTCCATTAATTGGCCAAGCCGCCATCCATCATGAGAAGGCTCGTATTGAAGCTCAGGTATTTTGCCAGCAGTGCGTCTTAGCACTTCCAGAAGTTCATTGGTGTCCAGCTTGGGCTTCAATATGTAATCTGCCGCTCCATGCTGCAACGTGGATCGAACATATTCAAATTCACTGAAACTGCTCAGCACAATGACCTCAATATGCGGATACCCCGCTTTGAGTGTACGAACAAACGTTTCACCGTCCATAACAGGCATTACAATGTCGGTGATGACAATATCCGGTTTTAAACGCTCCACTTGTTGCAAGCCCTCTTCGCCATTGGATGCTTCTCCAACAATATTAAATCCTTCAGCTTCCCAATTCATGTGATGTTTGATGCCCTGTCTAACCAAAAATTCATCGTCAACAATCAGTACCTTGCATAACCGGTTCATGATCGCGACCCCCCTGTCTCATCTATCGCTCTATATCTATACGGTTTAGCCCTCTATATGTTGGTTATCAAATTCTCCCCTTGTTAGCGGTTACATGAACAATATAATAATCGTACATATTGTTATATCTTAAATCCTATGTTTAAGCAATAGTTACTACCTATAGTTTACACTATAATTCGACAAAACAAGAAGTCCCAAAACGCCGTGACCTACTCAGGCATCTTGGGACCTCTTCTTCATTCTTATTTTGTCAATTCATTCACGAACAGAATGTTACGGCTCCATTCCCCATTCAAGCTGACCGACAACATATCCTGTTACTTTAGACCAATCAGCATAAGAGGTACGCGTTCCTTCGTAGGAGTAATCGTCTGTTTGATTGTAATTAGTCCAATTGTCTTTGGAAAAGCGAGTCTGTATTTCCGTGCTCTGTCCTACGTTCAGTGTCCCAGCTGAAGCCTTGAATCCGACCTCTAACACATGATCCGCTCCTGGCAATGCCGGAGTAATGGAACTAAACGTACCGGTAATGTTGGCACTTCCAGCAGCAGCCCAATCGCAGAAAAAATTTTGAGGCTGACTACCGTCAATTGTATAGTAATATCGAATTTTTACATCGGACAGATCGAGTGGAGTCGTGCCGGTATTGGTTAATCTGAATTTGGGAGTGATTGAACTGCCCGTAGCTGACGTTGTACCGTTGTACATCTCAATGCGAATCGTTCCACCTGGAATCACAACCGTTGTGTCCTTAATAGTCAGATTCAGCGCTGCAGGATTGCCTGCACTGAACTGAAATGTCAACACAGCAGCCCCTTTAGGCAATGTGGCTAAATAGCTTTGTTGAAGCACAACCTCATTACCGGCGACGGTATAGTCAGTGCCAGCCGTAAGTAACATGTTTCCATTACGAATCGAAGTCAGTGTATTGCCATTGAGAGTTAACGCGACAGGGATGTTAGCCTGATAAACCGGATTCAGATCAAATTGAGCTGTAACCGGGGTAATTGTCGAGTTCGGTACCGTTGGTGTGCCGCCATTACCGTTTACCGGATCCGCATAAAATATTCCTCGTCCATTGGTACCGAGATATGCTCTGCCATAAATGCGCGGGTCACCTGTAATTGTAGTTACGCGCGCGTATTGATGCTGAWCATCGTTAATCCGCACCCAGTTCGCCCCACCGTCATCCGATCTGAAGAACCCGCGGGTTCCATCGATTTGCGCAACGATATACAAGGCGACAACACTTTGTCCTGGAGCTGCTTTACCAAAACCAACGCTGTCCGCTTCCTCTACATTGGCAAGTTTCGTAAAGGTAGCTCCAGAGTCTGTTGAGTGCCACAAGCCATACGGCCCCTGCTCCTCGCTTCCTCCTGCAAACCACAGTTCACCTTCTACACCTGGCACAGCATCGAGATCCGAATTGCCTTCAGCCGGAAGCCCGGAAGCCGGAGATACTGTGAATGTTGCTCCACCATTAACACTAACGTAGATCTTACCTGCGGCAAATCCATAAAACTTGTCAGGATTGACCCGGTCGGAAATCACTTTGGCTCCCGCAGGTATACCTGTACTTGCCGTCCATGAATTACCGCCAGCAGAGTAGAACACCCCGCGATCCGATGTACTCCATAACAGACGATTGCCTGTGGCTGAAATGGCTACTGTTCCGCCTCCTGCTGTACCTGAAGGCTCCGCACTAGCTTTGTACCACGTTTTTCCTCCATCACTGGATAAACCAATCGATTTTGCGTTGGGATCAACAGTATAATCTGCTTTGCCCACACGTACCATCGTGTTCGGACTAAGCTCAGCAAAATCAAGACTTTCCGTTGAAGGATAGTTGGGATTGGTGAACATGGTGACTGGAGCTTGAGTCAGATCGTCATGACGGAACCCGGCAACGTCACCCAATCCGCTAACTAAATGTGCCCCACTTGGCGGGCTGATCAGATCGATGACATTGGTTTCTTCAATGCCTTTGGCCATGACCGAAATGTTGATTTTCTTGTCGTCATCCCAATCAGTCAGATTGTTGGTTCCGTAAATCGTCGCACCCGTTCCATACATCAACCGATCCGAATCAAACGGGTCAATCTCCAGCGCAGCAATCATCCAGCCCAGCTTCGGTGAAATTTCGGGCGGAGCAGGATTCACACCGAAGGTTAACCAAGGTGCTGCGGAAATATCCTGCGTATATCTGAATTTGCGGTCAGGATACCCTTCAAAGTCCCATATGCGTGTCCAGGTGTCCCCACCATCTTTACTTCGGAACAAAATGGCATCTGGCCACCAGGAATTGAGCGTAGCAACCATAATTGTGCCAGGCTCCTGTGCATCAATGGCCAAACCGCCATATCCATAATAGTTATCCGAATTGCTGCTTGGTACAGGACTGATATTCTTCCATACTCCGGTTGCTGTGTTCAGCTTCCAGACGTCCCCTTTCGTTCCGTCATAGGGTCCAGCACCGTTACTGTACGTAATATACAAACTTCCATCCACATCCATTTTTCCGTGATGGGGCAGATAACCTGTAGGCTGTCCGGTAATAGCATTCCAGGTCAAGCCCCCGTCGGTACTGCGATATATGCTTTCACTTTTATCAGCTACGCCGACATAAATGGTTTGTGAAGCCTGTCCCGCAGAACCGCTCCTTTCATCAAAGGTGATCCAGGCCAAGCCTATAATGTCACTCGTATACTCGTTGGCTGGGTTTTCAACATAATTACCTGGGTTCGGAAAACTGGTTACTTCACTCCAGGTTACCCCATAATCCGTACTTTTCCATAATCCGTTGCCACTGCGAGCTCCGAAATACAAAATGCTGTTATCATTCGGGTCAACAACCAGACGCTCCCCCATGGAACGTCCAGGCATGTTCCCCCCTACCTTGAAAGGTAGCTCGGTTTTCTCCCACGTATCTCCGCGATCAGTGGAACGGAAGATATATCCGTTGTCCTTCACCCATGAGTTCGTATACGTCCCTACAGCCATATACACCCGATCTGGATCAACAGGGTCGGAAGCGAGTGCATCTACCCCGTTATTGTTCCAGTCGTCCCAGCCTACAAAATCAGTAAGCGGAATCCAGCTACTGTCCACCGGGTTCCAGCGATAAGCTCCTCCTATATCAGTGCGCGCATAGATCAAGTCCTTTTCAGATTCATTAAAGATGATGCCGGGTATAAAACCTCCGCCTCCGCCAGTAACGACGTTTTTCCATTCGTAGGCCTCACTTGGCGCTGCCTCTGAAGTTCCTGCCATCCCCAGACCACCCAGTGAAGCTGTAACAATAGCCACACTTAAACTCAGGATTCGGAACTTGCTCATCCACGTTTTCATCTCAACAACTCCTCCTTTTCGCGTTTGTACTTCTTGGCAATTCGGTCTATCCCCGCTGTCTCATCCTGCTGATGATGGCGTATCAGACGAATCTATACCTTTAAACTGGTACCCATAGACTGGACACTTTGAAAAAAAAAGTGCCTGGCTATGGGTACTTTTTGTATACTGGAAGATACATCGGAGGGATGACATATGAGCAAAAAATTATTTAGTAAAACGGAGCGCGAGATGCTATCTATGAATTCATATATTGCTAAGGTTAGTGAAAAATCGTTGACCTATACAGATGAATTCAAACACCTTTTCATGGATCAATATTTGCTTGGAAAAACACCTAGAGATATTTTTGAGACGGCGGGATTTGACCTGTCTCTCATTGGCATGACACGGGTAGAGCAATGTGCAGACCGCTGGAAAAAAGCGTATGAACGAGATGGCATCATTGGGCTCTCCGACTCCAGAAAAGGAGCCTCTGGACGCCCTAGGCAAAGAGAACTGACTTCTGCTGAAATCATTGCTAAACAGGAAGCTAAAATTAAACTTCTCGAATCTCAGCTTGATCTACTAAAAAAGCTCGACAAGAACGAAAGGAGGCTATCCTCAGAGAAAAAAAATCTAAGCTTAAGCCTTAAATTTGAACTTATCCATCAAGCCATAGGCCTTGGTTTAAAGCGGATGACCCGGTACTTTTGTAAGCTCTTAGGGGTCTCCAGCTCCGGTTACTATCGCTATCTTCAAGCAGCCGATACACGCTTAAAGCAGGCTCAGAGGGATGAGGACGCCTTTAAATGGGTGAAGAAAGCCTTTCATCGTCGAGGTTTTAAGAAAGGTTCACGTTCCATCAAAATGACACTCCATCATGAGTTTGGTATCGTGTATAATCTCAAACGAATTCGTAGATTAATGAAAAAATTTGGTTTGGTCTGTCCTCACCGGAAACCTAATCCATACAAACGGATGGCGAAGGCGACTCAGGAGCACCGGACACTACCCAACTTGTTGCAAAGGGACTTTCGAAAAGAAACCCCAGGTCTCGCTCTTCTGACGGATATCACCTACCTCCCTTATGGCCATTCCCAGATGGCCTATTTGTCAACCATACTGGATGCGTCTACGGGTGAAGTGTTAGCTCACCATTTATCGAACCGAATCACCCTGGATTTAGCTACAGATACCATAGAAAAGCTGGTTAAAAAGAGAAGAATTAAACTTCCGAAAGACGCCTTTATCCATTCCGATCAAGGCAGCCATTATACAAGCCCTGTTTTTCAAAAATTGCTGAAAAAATACAAGCTAGGACAATCCATGTCTAGAAGAGGAAACTGTTGGGATAATGCGCCGCAGGAATCCTTCTTTGGTCATCTGAAAGACCATGTAGATCACTTAAACTGTCCTTCCTTGGAGATCCTTAAACAGAAAATCCATCGATACATACGTTACTACAATAACCACAGATATCAATGGGGACGTAAAAAGATGACTCCTGTGCAATACAGAAATCATCTTTTGTCTGTGGCTTAATATGAACTTCAAGTCCTTTTTTTCAAGTGTCCTTGACAAGGGGTACAGATTAGT
>NZ_JBFRFN010000013.1:0-188796 GCF_052114825.1 Paenibacillus sp. 2TAF8 | reverse complement strand
GATAAGCTCATTTTGAATCTGACGAGATTAAAAATCTCAATTGTGTTCCAGTTTTCATACAGCCGGATGGCATGTACCAAAACCTTCACGTTCATTCTGCAAGCAGAATGTTTCACTCACTCGTTGTTCAGTTTTCAAAGATCAAACTTATTTAGTCACCGTCACTCATTCGCTTCAGCAACTTTTATATCATAACATTTCCGAACCAACTTTGCAAGCTCTTTTTTTAAGTTTCTTTCGAAGCTTGTTTTCATTTGCTTGCCGCACCGTGTAAACTGTGTTTTCTTGGCCGGATTTAGAATATATCATAACCTACAACCCTTTGACAACTTGTAAAAAATCCCAACTAATATTCTTCTATTAGATAAATAATATATATCAACTCCAACAATCTTGTATAACGACTATTGAAGCTCCGCCTTGTGCTGTCTTCTTTTCATACCTTACTACTCCACTTACACATCAATTACACCTGCGAAAGACTTACCGTTTAAATCCATCCAAGTAATCCGAATAGAATAGACAAGCCATTGTTTACTTAATGATTATCCTCTAGCCTATACTCATCACACAACCCTCTCATCCATTATTATAGATAAAACTATCCATGGTAGCATGTACTTCGTTTATTCTAATCTCCAAACAACCGCACTTACTTCCCCATCCTATCTAACTCTATCGGCAAATCTGCCCATCACAACGGTATCGTAATACTGCCCGTCAGCATGTCTTCTATCCCTTTTTAGAACACCTTCTTTTTCAAAACCGTTCGCCTCATACAATCGTATTGCCTTATCATTCGTTGCAAGTACCTTTAATGCTACCTTTTCGATCCCGTTTTCGTCTGCCCATTGCAATGACATTTTCAGTAGCTCTCCGCCTATACCATATCCCCAGAAAGACTGGGCTACACATACACCGAACTCTACCTGATGTGAGAAACGCTTCAATTCTGAACCGGCACACCTGCAGTACCCGACAATATTACCTGATGCCACAGCAACCAGAAACAGATTGTTACGCTTTTCTGAGTCCATGCGAATGAGCTCTTTGAAACCCGCAGCATCAATGTAAGCCTCTCCTGCTTCACGATCCATGTTTTCCGTTTCCCCATCCAGGCGCACACGAAGTGAGCATAAGGTATCCGCATCCTTTTCCTCAGCTGAACGAATGATATACTGCATCCCTTTGAGTTCATATTCCCGCACATTAATAATCATCTCGATTTAATCATACCCTTCACTCCATAGTAAAATTAATATGTGATCCGTTTCGCTTAGAACGTACTCCAAGCCCTCCTTGCTGACCTCTACTTAAATACACCTCTCTCTCTCCATCCATATTATTTACTTGATTCACTGTGGCTCAAAATTCAATCATCACTTTGCATATCAAGCAAAACTTCTATCTTAATCGACTTCAGACGGACTTTTCCCCGTCACCATCTTGAACACCTGACTAAAATACGTCGCATTGCGGAATCCCGTCATCTCACTAACTTCATACACCATATAATGTCCTGACTGCAAAAGCTCAAGCGCCCGCTGTATGCGATATCCATTAAGGTAACTTACAAAATTCTCCCCGGTCACTCTTTTGAACAACTGGCTTAAATACTTGGGGTGCACAAAAAGGCCTTTTGCGATAGCCTCGAAGCTGATCTCCTCTGCATAATGTTCCTCTACATATTGTTTCACTTGTGCGATGAGTTTGTTGCTTTTCTTCTCCCCCATCTCTTTACGGATCTGCTCCAACCATCCCTTAATGACGCCATCCATCCAGTTTATCAGATCATGCAAAGCATACTTCGACTGTATTTCGCGCAGGAAGTCGCTCATCGTGAGAGGCGGTGTCAGCATCGGATGTTGCTTTTTCCAGCTATGCATCATCGTATCAAACAAACTGACAGCAACCACCTGCGCATCCTGAATGCTTGCACAGTTCCCTTCTTGCAGCGTTTGGAAAAGTTGAAGCCAGACCTCCTCCGCCAGATTAATCCGCAGGTCAGCCCACGCCTCATCCCACTGATGAAGCAGTAAAGAATAATCCGTCGCACTCCGCTCCGCCGCTTCCGGCATCTCCACATGATAAATACGGTTCCCGCCCTGAAACTCTGCTCGCTCTACCGCTTCTCTACTCTCCAGATAAGAATCGATGACCTCACAGGCATGATGTTTCACCCGGCCTATGCCAGCACTAACCTCAATTTTCAAATACGTAAAGATCTGATCCATGATCTGACTCACCAATGCTTGCAATTCTTCAAAGTAATCCTCTTCTCCGAGCATAACCAGCACAAATAGTTGATCGGAGTAATCCACAACCTCCACCTGGCAACCCGCCATCCGAGCAGCCCGTTCCTTCACAGTCTCCTGAATGATATCTGCCGCCCCATATCGCAAAAGCTGCCAGTCCCGCTCTTTCATTCGTGTCATAAAACCCGGACGATTCAGTTGCAAACTGACGACACGAACCTGAGCGTACATATGAAATCCGATATATTCCATCCGAGCTTCAGGTAATTCATCTGCCCGATAACGTGTGGTCAGCAGCTCATGAAGAAACTGTTTACGCAGATAAGGGAGCACGCGCCCTGCTTCTTGTTTGTATGTCCGCTCCAGCCGCTCATGCCGCTCTCGCACATCTTGTTCCAGCAGCACCTCTCGCAGCACAGACTCAATCTCCTCCACCTCCGCCGGCTTGAGCAAAAAATGATTCACGCCCCAGCGCATAGCTGCTCTGGCGTTCTCGAACTCGTCATATCCACTAAGGATGATAATCGGCAGATGGGGATAGTCACGCCGCAGCTCCTGCGTGACTTCAAGTCCGGTCATGCCCGGCAAATACACATCGGTCATGACAAGATCCGGATGCACGCGGTGGAACAGCTCAAGTGCTTCCACCCCGTTTGCCGCTGTACCAGTAATACTCAGGCCCAAGGAGGGCCAGTTGATATGCTCGGTCAGCGCTTTAATAATATGCGGGTCGTCATCGACAAGCATAATGGTTTTCATCATTTTTCACCGTCCAGCCACAGATTTAATTGCCCTTCGGTCTCAATGCGCGGTAGTGTAATCTCCACTTCGACACCGCCTGAACTTCCATTACGTAGTTGCACGCCATACCTTTGTCCACAATACAACTGAATGCGTTGATGTACATTACGAACACCGATGCCTCGTGCATCCTCCATGCTCCAACCCTCTGGCAAACCTTGTCCATTATCCGTGATTCGTATCGTGATGTCAGCAACAGAACCTTCCGCCGGGGAAATACATACTTGGATACGCAACGTTCCTTCCGATGGATGCCCATGCATCACGGCATTTTCAATAAAGGGTTGCAAGATGATCTTGGGAATGTGACACCCACGTATACGTGGATCGATACGCTCCTCATATTGAATGGAGAATGGCAAGCGTTCAGATTGAATACTGACGTAACAACGGGCATGCTCTAATTCATCCCTTACACGGATAAACAACCTGCCCCCACTCAGCCCGATCCGCAGCAGCTTGCTCAATTGCACAATCATACGACTGATATCCTTCGCTTCATAATCAAGTGCACGCCAGTGAATCATATCAAGCGTATTGTACAGGAAGTGAGGTTTGATCTGAGCTTCAAGCAAGCTGGTTTGTGCTTCCCGTTTCGCTCGACTCTCTTCCTTGACCTGCTCCATCAGCGTCGTAAGCTGTGAAGCCATATGGTTAAACCCATATGCCAGATGGGCGTACTCCTCTGTAAACGACAGTTTTACACGAGTATCGAAGTCCCCTTTTTCAAGCTGTCTCATTCGTTTGATCAGTTGGCGCAGAGGCCGAATAATCTGCCGTACAAACAAATATGCAAGCACAGCCGAGCATAGAAGCCCAAGCACAGCGATACCAAGGATCTGCCACCCTGCTTGGCGAACTGGGGATAACAAGGTATATACAGGAATCGTTTGTACAAGACGCCACTGAAGCATGGCAGGTCTGGAATACAGCACCAATTGGGCTCCACCCGGTTGACCCGATACTACTTCGAATCCATCTTCTTCAGGACTTGCATGCTCTTGAATCCAGGCACTATCTATAATAGAAGAAGATGAGGTAATACTGTCCATCGCCCCTTTAGCTGTAATTGCCTGTTCCCCAGGGAGCGCTTGATCTTCTTGATGATCAGACCGGGTTACAATTCCCCCTGACGGTTCAGCTTTTCCCATCTGCATCACTACGTTGCCAGCGGTATCAACCAGCAGCACATTTCCATCCAGCACCATCGGTACATCGGCGAACCTGCGTACGATATCAGCTCTGCTTAGACGAATGAGCACATAAGCGACCGTCCCACCCCGGCTGTCATAGATTCGCTGAGCATATCCAACTAAGGATTGTCCCGATTCATTCTCACGAAGCGGAACCCAGGCTGCATCGGCCTTCTCCAGTGCGGCAAACCATGAATCATTGGATATAACATCTACAGGGAAAATACGATCAGCCATCGTCACCGTTACTTCATTAAAAGCATCCGTATACAGCTCAATCGAGGTAATCCCATCACTCACCACCATGGTATGATCCAGAATTCGTGAAACCTCTCTCCGCTGATGTATCTGTGCCAGCCTACCCGTTTTAGATGTATCCAGCAAGTTAGACAACTCCCTGTTGCTTGCGAGTCCATAGGCCGTGCCCGTTACCCCTGTAATAAAATCAAAGCCCCGCCTAGTGCTCTCATTCAAGAGAGCAAGACGTGCTTTGCTGATTTCGGTAAATGTGACCGCAGAGAAAGATTGATAGGCAAGCCAAACAATGATTGAGACGAGCAACAGATTAAACGCAATAAAGCAAGTCACCATCAATGTGGAGAGCTTGCTTTGTTGCAGCTTTTGATGAATATAGGCAGACCATCTTGTTTTTCGCATACGGAATCAACTCGTTTCGTCTTGGAATTACCCTTTGAGCCCAGAGGTCGCGATTCCTTCCACGAAGTACTTCTGACACACGATAAATACGATAAAACATGGCACAAGGGATAAAACAGACATGGCAAACATCGGACCCCAATCGGACTGTGAGCTCGAATCCAGGAACAGGCGCAGCCCCAGCGGAACGGTATACTTGCTCACATCGCTCAGGTAGATCAACTGACTGAAGAAATCATCCCATGTCCACAAGAACGTAAAGATCATTGTCGTTACAAGTGCCGGAAAAGCGAGCGGGATAATGATTTTGGTATAGATTCTCACCGGACCACATCCGTCAATGGTCGCTGCTTCATCCAGTTCTCGAGGCAAGCCCCGGAAAAACTGTACCATCAGGAAGATGAAAAACGCATCAGTCGCGAGCCATTTCGGCACAATCAGCGGCAAGTACGTATTCACCCACTCCAGCTGATTAAAGAGAATATACTGAGGGATTAGCGTAACGTGGTGTGGCAGCATAATCGTCATCAGCATTAGCCCGAAGCAGATGGCCTTGAAGCGAAAGTTCAACCGGGCGAAGGCATAGGCCGCCATTGAACAGGAGATCACATTGCCCAGCACGGCTCCCAGCGACAGGACGATGGAGTTGGTCAGAAATTTGGAAAAGGCATTCCCTTGAGCACCGGACCAGCCCGTCACGTAATTTTGCCAATTCCATTCCTTTGGCCAGAACCAGGTTTCCGTAAAAATCATATGCCCCGGTTTGAAAGAGCTACCCAGCATCCATAGAACAGGATAGAGCATAAGAAGAGCGATGCCTGAAATCAGTACATGTTTGGTGACAATCCATGCTACGGAGTTACGTTGTCCAATCATGATTTTCCACCATCCTCATAGTGTACCCACAACTTGCTGCTGCGGAATACGAGCAATGTAAATACGCCGATCAGGATTACCAGCACCCACGCCATGGCAGAAGCATAACCCATCTGGAAGAAGGAGAACCCTTTTTTGTACAGATAGAGAGAGTACATCAATGTGGAATTCACCGGACCCCCGCTGCCGTTACTGATAATGAAGGCCTGTGTGAACGATTGAAAGGACGTAATCAGCTGCATAACTAAGTTAAAGAAGATGACAGGTGACAGGATCGGCAACGTGATATAGAAAAATCTCCGCATCGGACCCGCACCATCTACCGCAGAAGCTTCATCATACTCCGGTGGAATCTGTTTGAGTCCTGCCAGGAATATGATCATGGATGAGCCGAACTGCCATACAGACAACAGAACAATGGAATACAGTGCGTACTTCGGATTTGCCACCCAGTCCGGTGCTTTAATACCTACCATCGCAAGTACGCTGTTGAGCAATCCGTCACCGCCCAACATTTTGCGCCACAACATTGCGATAGCTACGCTGCCTCCCAGCAATGTCGGGATATAGTACACCGTGCGGTATATGCCAAGTCCGCGAATACCTTTGTTGAGTAACATCGCGACAAACAGGGCAAAAATCAGTTTGAGCGGAACGGACACAGCAACATAGGTAAATGTCACCTGAAGCGACTTGGTGAACAGCTTGTCGGACGTAAACATGGTGACGTAGTTATTCAGACCAACCCAGTTCGGGGCGGCCAGTATACTGTAGTCGGTAAAGGAAATGTATAACGAAGCAAGCATTGGACCTAGGGTCAGAAATACTAATCCGACAAGCCAAGGGGCGAGAAAGAGCAGAGCGGCTCCATTATGGGCGTATCGACGTTTCACACGCCGGGCGGCTACTTTCTCGATTCTGGCTTGACTGACCTGTGATGTCGTCATTTTCGCAACCTCCCCGCAGTATTTGAAGTTCATCGGAACGAGAGTGCCAGTTGTATCTGTAGGTATATCTTCAAGATATATCTACAGATACAGCTGCAGGTAAAACTCGTCTATTGCTACAAGCTCTACTCTCTTTACTGGCTTGATCCAAGCGTTGCTTTGGCCCCTTCAATAAACTGGGCAATGATGTCTGTCATGCTGCCTTGACCAAAAGCGATCTGCTCACTTGTACTTTTGAAACTCGTGTCCACTTCAGAAAATCCTTGCGGGTATGGCGGGCTAATCTCACTGGAATGTTTCGATACCGTATCAATGAATTGGAAAATAACTTTCTCTGCATCGGACAGTTTCGGTTGCATCTGCTCACGAATACTTGCATTGACAGGCACACCGCGCTCTGATCCTAGAATCGCTGTCGCTTCAGGGTCATTCACCATAAAGTCAATGAACATGGCTACTTCTTTTGGATGTTTCGATTTGGCATAACCGGATAGGAACTGGCCTGGCTTCAGATACTCACCAATTCGTTTTTCGTTCACACCATGTGGCAACACTTGAATGCCAAGCTTATGATCCTGGTTTTTGTTCACTTGTTGGAACGTAAGCAGTTGGTTGGACCACGCAAAGTCCATAGCCGCTGTACCCAAAGAAATAGGTCTGGTTTCGAGTGCATTTGTTGTGGAAGCAGCGACTTCCGCAGATGTGGCTCCTCTGTTCTCACGTAGCGCAGCCCACATCTCAAACCACTCTTTCAATTGGTCACTTGTCGCTGTCATAGTGCCATCCTCAAACAAACCTTTGCCGGACTGGCGTACAAATACCTCAAACATATTCGTAGCACCGGAAATATCAGCCGAACCGTAGAATCCGTCCCCCTTCGCTGCAGCAATCTTGGCTGCAGTCGCTGAGAAGTCATCCCATGTCCAGCTTTCCTTCGGCTCTTCAATGCCGAGCTGCTGGAATAATGTTGCATCGTAGATGACACCTGGCGCATTCACCCCAAGGGTGATGGCATATAATTTATCGTCGATCGATCCGGCTGTAATCATGCTCTTGTCGTGGTCCTTGATCCGCAGCTCTTTATCTGCATACGGCGTCAGGTCAAGCAAAGCACCACGCCGTGCAAAGTCCGTCAGGAACGCATAGTCCATCTGGATGATATCCGGAGCGTTCGAGCCAGCAACCTGAGTCGTAAGTTTATCAAAATATCCATCCCAGCCCGAATATTCAGCTTTAATCGTAATGCCTGGATGTTTCTCTTCAAACAGTTTGATCACTTTGGTTGTCAGATCATGTCTAGTCTGTGATCCCCACCAGGTCATGCGCAGTTCAATTTTGTCAGAAGCACTGCCTTGGCCTGAATCACCGGAAGATGCCGGCGTACTTGAGGTTCCTCCAGAACAGGCTGTAGCGAATAATAACAGGGACAGGCAGAACAGGGTTACCCACTTTTTGTTGATGATCATGAATGAATTTCCTCCCCTTTTTGCATATATGAAATCGCTTACAAAACTATTGTAATCGCCTGTCTCTGTACATGACATAAACAAAAGTAAGCTATCCTGTCAAAAAAGTAAGGGGTTCATTGGAAAGAAAAACCACCGGAAACCACATTCCCGGTGGCGCTTATTCCTTCATTATGAACATGGCTACAAAATGAAGCAGGTAGGAAGCTGGTACAACTAGTTCTATCCCGAGTGCACAGCAGACGCTGTAGACTTCGCCGTGCGTTCCGACAAATGCCTTTCCATCTTAGCTACCTCTGTGCCTGCCAGCATCATGATACCAATGCCATGGTTGTCATTGGTTACCGTACGTAAGTCTTGATCATAGTATTCAGCCGTGAATGCATATCTCGATCCACTGCAGACGCCATGCACATTGCCTTGACGATCAATGGCTTTGCTGACCAGTCCCTTCCATGCTCGCTGAGCCGCTGTAACATATGCAGCAGGGTCTTTGAACCAGCCAAACCGTACTCCGCGAGCAAAACCGTAGGCAAACATGGCTGTACAGGAAGCTTCCAGATACGTTTCCGAATGATTCAACACTTGGTGCCAGAGTCCGCTCTCACTTTGCAGTGCCGCATAGCCCTCACACAGCTCGTTGAAAAATGCGATTAAAGCAGGACGTTCCGCATGGTCTTCCGGCAATGCCTCCAGCACTTCCGTCAAGGAGAACAGCGTCCACCCATTACCACGCCCCCAAGGAATCTGCGTTGCCTGTTCATATTTGAAGTCATACACATGAGACATGATCTTGTACTCAGGCATAAACAAATATTTGCGATACAGCGAGAACTGTTTTGCCGCTTCATCAAGCGCTTCTGACTTTCCTGTCACACGGGCATACCGCACAAGGAACGGTGTGCTCATGTATAGATCATCTGCCCACATCGTATTCTCGGCATATTCACCTGCACATGTGCGATAGAATGCTCCATCCGCCCGGCGTTCCAATCGGGAAAGCATGAAGTCCGCGATTCGTTCAGCAATCGGCAGGTAGGTTGGTTCCTTGCATTCGGTATAAGACTCCAGCATCGCTGAGCCAAAGGAACCGCAGTTGTCCAGCATTTTCAACATAATCAATTGCTGGTTAATAGCCGGGAACCCATACTGTTCACGATCCCAGAGAGAATACTCATACATCTGTGTACAAGCCTGCACATGTTCAGCCGCATAACGCGTAATATCTGGTCTTTGCATATATCGTCCTGCCTGGAGCAGACCATAGACTGTGACACCCAGCGGGTAGTCCCAACGTCCATAGTTGGTTACACTACCCACGGTCCATTTATTGCTCAGCATCGCATTTTCATAATAAGGTCGGATGAACGCGTCCGGCCGATCCAGTCGCCAGTATGTCCGCTCCGCTCCCGTAGCATTGCTGCTCGCCTCTGCACCCTTCTGACCGGCACTTGTCTTGTAAACGCGATCCATACGCATCAGGTCTGCCAGCTCTGGTTCAGCGCCGGATTCGAAAGGCCCTGCATAGAACCAACATTCCTCCAGTGCTCCCTGTACTCGCTGTGGAAGCTCCAATGGAAGTGACTCCGCGCCAACAGATGCCTTCAGGTCGAACCCCCAAGAATTAGCGTCAGCCTGACATTCACTTCGAACCAAAAGATCATTCCGGCCAAAGGAAGCCGCCACCTCTACTTCAAACGGCCCTGCTTGTTTCACTTCCGCAACCAATTTACCGCCAAGCCAGATATCTAGTGGACCAGAAGATTGTCCAGACAAACGAACAGGACGTCCAGATGCATCACGGTTGTTCAGGTGAGTCCACGCATAAGCATGTCTGCCCGGAAGCAACCCATAGATTCGTTCCAGAGCCGATTTATTCTGTTGGGAAGCAGACCAGTGAACTTCGGGTAGCCAATTCAAGCCACTCTCCCCTTGACCTGCGAGCAAGTTCGGTTGTTTTTGCCCGTTTGACGAGGATACAGGTTCAGAGAAGACCCAACCCGCTTGTCCCGAACGCTCCTGAAAAGGAGCAAGTACATTCAGAATACGCACTTTCCCTTCATCGGAACCGAACTGACATCCGAATCCGGCGGGGGTATTTTTCATCTCCAGCCATACCGTATTCCAGCCAGGTTGGATGTCGATTCCAAGCTTTACTGTGGCGTCCGGCGTAATCTCATCGATTACAGTAGAACGGTAGATCATCTCGTTGTTAAAATAAAAACGCACCGGGCCATAACAACGAACGAGCACATCCAGATTGCGGTTCTCGTCACCCCAGACCAGAGCTGCAGCATAGGAGATATGATCCTTCGGTGCATTTGGAAAGCGTTTACCAAGGTTCAGATCATAAAGCCCTTTATCATTTTGCAAAATTCCGGATTGCTGAAACGCCCGATACACAAAATCGGCCTGTGCATTGGCACCAATATATCTCTCAGCGAGCACCTTCAATACCTGCTCCTGATTTTCTCCGAATCGATAATACATGCTCTGCGGTTCACTGAAATACGTTGTCATCGAATGCCACATTCCTCTCATGTTGGAGTACTTCTCAATCTTATAAAAGCCCATGCCTGTTTACAGGACGTTATTCACCTATTTTTATGATAAAGATATAGCGCTTAACCTCAGTAAGGATACCCCTTTGTGAGGAGAACATCTGCACCCCTTTTACCATTCATACCGATTAATAATCCTAGTATAACTGACATAGACCATGGTGGCTACAGATTTTTGTTTACGCTTACACTATAGTCTGGATTTATTACTTAACCTTCCGGATAATAAGGCGAAATATAGAACTAAAGCAAGTCATGGTTTAAACAAACACAAAAAATAACCGATATATACTTGGTAGTTCAATAATAACCCATACTATTTTGGAAAGGACAGATTTATATTGAATACCTTGGAATCACTGGTTAATGCAATGCCGTTTGTCCGTCAAATGTTCCGTGATGATATCTCTATATCCATTAATGATCATGAGAAAGTACTCTATTTCTCCGAAGCCCAAAGTCTGGAGATCGGTGTAAAGGTTGGGGATGAACTACATGAGGATTACAAGCATTTCAAAATGCTGGCGAATAAAGAATCCCGCACGATCGTACGTATGCCTGGCGATCTTCAGGGAAGACCGTTTGATTCCATTCTGATTCCCGTGAAGGAAAACGGACAAGTCGTCGGTATCCTTGGAGTCAACTATGCACTCAATAATCATCTAACACTGGAAACGTTGATCAACGAAAATGAAACAACCATTAATGCCCTTGTTGGCGGCATCCAACAAATTGCAGCCCATTCGGAGCAGTTGTCGGCAACCTCGGAAGAAATTTTGCGAAATTCCCAAAAGGCTTCCGAAAACTCGATTAACGTCACTAAAGTCACCAACGTGATCCGCGAAGTCTCGGAGCAAACAAACCTGCTCGGCTTGAACGCGATGATTGAGGCCGCTCGGGTTGGCGAGCAAGGAGCCGGATTCGGCATCGTAGCTAGTGAAGTCCGCAAACTCTCCGATCATACGAAACAAGCTGCATCGGATATTGAGACCTCTCTGGGCAGTGTACAGAATTCAATGAAACATATGGAGCAAGAGATTGGCCAGATTTCGACAGCAACGGGGGATCAAGCCAAGCTTGTGACTGAGTTTATGCAGAGTATTGAACAACTGACCGAGACCAGTGCAAATCTGAAAAAGTTTGTACAGCAAATGCTGGCACTTGAGTAAACTTGAGTAATTTAACATTTTACCTTAGCTATCACGAATTACATAAGAAATGAGTTTTTTCATAACATACCAAGAGCCTCCACTGTCATTCCCTGTTCGGGAAATGAGTGGAGGCTTTCGTCTGCTTGATCGAATCTCACATTCTGGCGTACACCAGAAAGAGTAGGTGAACGCGAAAGCATAAACTCGTAAAATCGTTTATATCTCTACCGCAACACCGAAGTGATCGGATACAACAGGGCCATTTTTACCATTTAACACAACGCTCGAGGTTTGCGCCTGGACAGGACGATTCGAGAAAATATAATCAATCCTTAGCGGTTGTTCATTATTCGCCCAGCCAGCAATCGCTTTGACAACAGTAGCCCCGTCGTCTTTTTGCTTGGCTGTCGTGTACAGATCATTCCAGCCATGCTCCATCATGTAATCGTAGCCTTGTCCACGAATCTCCGCGACATTGTTGAAGTCACCCATCAGATACAACGGTTGATCCATATAAGGTGCAAGCACAAGCTCGGTCAAATCCCATTGCCCCTTAAAAGGTTCCTGTGCATCATCCCACCAGTTATAATGTCCATTCACAAACCATGTTGATGTGGACTCACCTTGCAGCTTGGTCTCGATTCCAACGATTTTGCGTGTTCGATAGTTGTTATAATCCCGCAGGTGGGACACATACTCGCTGAACGAACGCGTAATCGGTGTCCGACTTAGAACCGCCAGCCCCTCATCGTATGTACGAAACCCGATATGTGTCGGAATCCAGGTCCAGTAATACGTGTCGCTTAACTGCTGCAGCAGGACATGAGCGTAGTTATCTTTTTTGATCGTCACATCCGCTTCGGTTGCTGTATACGTCTGCAATTCCTCTTGGGTCAGCGCCGTTTCTTGAATCGGCTGGTTCACCTCTTGCATCGATATGATATCAAATTGATGTGTATTGATAAAATCAGCCAGCTGACTGATCTTGGTCCGTTGATTTTCTTCCGCCCAGGCATGGACATTTAATGTAAGGATTTTCATCTCTATGCTCTCTCCTGTTGTTGAATATAGTCTTCATATGGCCGCCGTGCAGCCAGTACTGCTCCTGAAATGAATACATACGTTATAAGATAAGCATACACAATATGGAGTATTCGTGCAGTAGATTCGGATGACGTCTGCACGAGCCTCTCCAGAACTGATATGATAGAAGCATTGAAGCTCTAGGCCGTGACGTCGAGGACGTCATCGTTATTAACCATGTATACCCCAGGAGATGGAATGATGAACATACCTAAGGAACAGATCATGGATGATACGCAGTGGCAAGCATTAATCCGTGAGGTTGCAGAGCTTTTTAACAACCTGACGATCATGCGTGGATTCCAATATTATAAGCAGAAACGTGTTGGAGCTTTAAAATTCAATGAGTCTCAGATCATTATGTCTGAAGTGCAAGGAACCGAGTCTTACGAAGTTGTGCTCCGTATGCAGGCTTTGTCCACGAGTTATTGTGCCTGTCCGGTCAACTCTCCATGCAAACATATGGCTGCTGTATTGATGAGTTATGCTGAACAGCAAGGACGCCCCGTTCCTGCACTGGTCAATGCACATGCAAGTACTGCCTTGAAGCAAACCAGCAAGCCGGCAGTTTCGACTTCTGGGAGAGCTTATAGCTTCAGCGATGTTACGGAACAAGAGGAGGCTTTCCAAGACACCCTCTCCTCGGATGGACCCCAGTATAGCACAATTAAGGAGCGGGCAACCGAACTCGCTGGAATGGACATTGTTGAATGGCATGAATTATTTCGAGCGACCCTCAAGCGACTCGGGACAGGAACAGCAACGACGGCCTACATTCAGGAAGCTGCAGATGAACTATACGCGATCAAACCTAAGATGTCAGTGGCGATGGATCAGCTGTTTGAGCTTCATGTTCAGCTTTACCTTATGCGTTACTGTATACCACCCGCGCGCAACTCTATTACGCATACTCCTGTGTATTTAAGTTACCCTGCCCAACTGGCGGTAGACGCTCTCCAAAAAGGAATTGAAGCCCTTCTGCTTCGGGATCTGGACTTGTCCGGATTGAAGGGCACGGCACTTGAACATGTCTGGGCAAGGCTCGAAGAAACTGCGGCTTATTTGCGGACAGAGATGTTGCCGGAGACCGCTAATATGATGTTCTTCACGCCCGTTTACTCCAAGCTGTGGCTAAACTGGATTGTGCCATGGCTTCAAGGTAAACAGGCGATGTTGGAGTCAGAACTTAATCTACTGAACGAAGCAGAAGCGAAGATCGTTTCGTCTGCAGGAACCGTGCCCGGCACAGATAAAAACGTCAGAAAAGCATCTTTACCATTACCGCTTGTTCTGGCACAAAGCTGGATGTACTACCACCTGGAACAAGACACATCGGCTTGGCAGAAACTTGTCCATGGCAGCTCAGCCTATGGTATTCCGCCGGAACATCTGTTGTCCTTTCTCCATACACTGACCGATGCAGCTGAATGGACACGTCTGTCCGAATGGCTGGTACAGCTCGGGCCCCTGCTGGCGGGTCGCCGCAATGCTCCTTTGCAGGACTATATGCGATTGTGGGATGTCGCCATCCAACATGTCCCGGACGCAGAGCACCGGATGTGGGACACGCTGGTCAGCATGCTTCCCCACTCTCGGCCTGCTTATGAGGACGCCATGCATTCTCGGGGGCAGTGGCGCAGATGGATTGATTTTCAACTGAGTACAGGCACAGAACCTCTCGAATTCCGCGTGGCCGTGTTGCAACCCATCGAGAAGGATGCCCCTGAATTGCTGTTGCCGTTCTATCATCAGGCGGTAGAGCGTTATATCACACACAAGAACAGAGATGGTTATAAAGCCGCTGTAAAGCTGCTGAAACGACTGTCCAAACTATATAAAAAAATGAAGCGAGAGGAGCCATGGGAGCAGTTCATTACTGCACTGGCTGTTCGCAACAGCCGATTGCGCGCCCTGCAGGAGGAGCTTCGGAAAGGTAAACTGATTCCATGAGTCTAATTCACCCCTATACGGAAACGATTGAGGTACATGTGGCTTTGACCGGCTATGGCGATGCGCTATTTTACGGTGCGCTGAATACACACCACTTTGTATCAGGCCAGTCGTTGAAGCAGCGTCTTTTTGCCTGGCATGCCCCCTCCTTCTACGGTACGGATCTGGAAATCCGGCAGATTGAAGAAGTCGAGCTTGTAGTGCTGCCTGCAGAAGAAGTCATTCCATTCTTTGCGGAAATGCATACTCTGATCCACATCGAGTGGAAGTGGGATGAGCAAGCAGAGCACCTTATCCGACTTGCTCCGATACTTGCATCATCCATTGAAAATCGTAAGTATGTCCCTAGTTTTGAGGCTCATCGCGCTGGACATCTGCAATGGACTTGGGATACGGACAGTATGAAAAAACAAGAGCTGGCTTCCCTTAACCAAGCGATTCAACAGACAGACGAGAGCTACGCCGAAGGGCTTGGCGCGGCCTATTCCGCCGCCGTGTTCCAGCAATGCTACAGCAAAGAAGAGGCTGCTACCGACCTGCGGAGGGAGTTCCCGCAGCTGTTCCCCGAGCGTGGAGTGCTTCCGCGAACAGGAGGACTTGATGCTCGGTCATGGCTGGTGTCCATCGGCTGGAAAGCCGATGCTGCACCCTTTCGCCCGATGCTGCAATTGCAGGAGCCAGATGAGGACGACTTCTCATGGCGACTGCGCTTGGTATTGCAGAACAAGCTGGACGCCGCGGTTCTCGTGCCAGTCATGCTTGATTCACGCGGACGACTGGAGGGCGAATGGCCCGAAGGATGGACGCCATTTGTTCTGGATCGCTCGGCTGGCTGGTTGGATCAGCTCCGTGCGCAACTGCCGCGTCTTGGCGGCTCCATCAGCGGCAGACGAGATATACTAAGCGATCCGCTGGATGATCAGCAAGCCTGGCAGTTCCTGACCCAAGAGAGCGGTCGCTTGCTAGCTGCCGGATGGCAAGTCCTTTTGCCGGGCTGGTGGGAAGCCGCCCGGAAGAAAAAACCGAAGCTGCGTGCGAAGGTGAAACCGGAGGAAGGCAGCGAACGTGGCCAATCCTTCTTCGGATTGGACTCGATCATTCATTTTGACTGGCGCATCGCCATTGGGGATACCGATCTTAGTGAAGAGGAATTTGCAGATCTCGTCGCCCGCAACGAACGGCTCGTCCGCTTCCGCGGTGAATGGGTGCCGCTCGACCCCGATTTGCTGGAGCAAATTCGCAGAGCCATGGGCGGTGTGGATCGGGAGCAAGGACTCTCTTTCCAGGATATTCTGCACTTGCATCTGCTTCACAATGAACAGCGGGAATATGCCAAGCAGAAATGGAAGGAAGGTCAACAGGCCGAAGCCGAGCAGGAACCGGAGTTATCTCAGAACAGCGAAAGCATCCGGCTTGAGGTGGAGTTGAATGAACATCTGAATAAGGTCATTGCTCAGCTTGGCGGCGGACAAGGAGGAGCCCCTTCCCTGCCCGTTCCGGAGGGACTTCATGCGGAGCTTCGTTCCTATCAGAAGGAAGGCTTCGCATGGCTTGGTTTTCTGCGCAGGTTCGGCCTAGGCGCTTGTCTTGCCGATGATATGGGTCTGGGGAAAACGATCCAGTTCATTACGTATCTGCTTTACATCAAGGATCATGAGCCAAGGCTGCCAGGACAGGCTCCAGCCCTTCTGATCTGTCCGACATCGGTCCTGGGTAACTGGCAGAAAGAAATCAGTCGTTTTGCGCCTTCCATCCGTGTGAGTCTGCATTACGGACCACGCAGGTTAAATGGAGAAGAATTCCGGGAGCAAGCAGAACAGTCCGATATTATTATTACTTCCTACGCTACGGCGACACTGGATCAGGAACTGCTGGAAACCTACACGTGGTCTGCCATCTGTCTGGACGAGGCACAGAATATCAAGAATGCCCAAACCAAGCAGTCCATGGCTGTACGCAGCTTCCCGGCCAAACATCGCATTGCGCTCACAGGTACACCGATCGAGAATCGGTTATCCGAACTGTGGTCGATCTACGATTTCATTAATCCGGGTTATCTGGGCAGTGCTCGTGCATTCCAGACCCGCTTCATCAGTGCGATTGAGAAGGACAAGGACGAGCAGCGTATGCAGGATTTGCAGCAGCTGGTGAAACCTTTTATGCTTCGCCGCAAGAAAAAAGATCCGAATATCCAGCTCGATCTGCCGGACAAAAATGAGATGAAAACGTATATTCACCTCACAGGTGAACAGAGTGCATTATATGACCAATCGGTGCAAGCTCTGATGGATAAAATGAAAGAGCTGGAGGGCATCAAGCGCAAAGGCGCGATTCTCTCCGCGTTAACTCAGTTGAAGCAACTGTGTGACCATCCATTGTTGCTTACTAAGGAAACGTTGCCTGAAGAGTTGCCTGCGGACGACCCAGCAACATCAACTTATGATGTGTACAGCCCGCAGGACATGGCGATGCTGATCAGCCGCTCGGCCAAGCTGGAACGGCTAATGGAGCTCGTTCGCGAGTTGCGTGACGAGGGCGAGCGTTGCCTTATTTTTACACAATATATCGGTATGGGGCAGATGTTACAGCAAGTGCTGCGTCAGGAGCTGCAAGAACCTGTACTCTACCTGCATGGTGGCACGTCGAAGACCGCACGGGATCGTATGATTGAGGAATTCCAGTCTCGAACACTGCCTGCGGACAAGCAACCTTCAGTCTTCATTCTGTCCATTAAGGCTGGCGGTGTTGGCCTGAATCTGACAGCGGCTAATCACGTCTTTCACTTTGACCGCTGGTGGAACCCCGCGGTTGAGAATCAGGCAACGGACCGGGCGTACCGGATGGGACAGACCAAAGACGTGCAGGTGCATAAATTCATCTCCCTCGGTACACTCGAGGAACGCATTGATGAGATGTTAGAGAGCAAACAGCAACTTAGCGACAACATCATCACCAGCTCCGAGAACTGGATTACCGAACTGCCGACGGATGAACTGAAGGATCTATTTACTCGGCGTCGCGACTGGTCGGGTTAAGCTGGCCGGGTAAAATAAAAAAAGAGCGAAGCTTTGGAATGTTGATTCCGGCTTTGCTCTTTTTGCTTTTGTAACGTTGTGTTTCTTGATGAAAGTACAATTCTAATCCTTGTTTTAGATCCCGGTCTTAACGCATGTTACCGATGATGGAGAATCTGGAGTCCTGCATCTTTTTAATGAAATTAGTCATCAGATCAAAAGCTTCATTCCGTTTGTTAGACATGGACTGCAAACGAAGCATATCCATTTGTTGCGAATTGCTGAGGGCATCAATCTGGCCTTTCAGTGTCTGCACTGCGGCTTGGTCACCGTTTTGCTGAGCCACTTGCAACTTTGCATTGAGATCAGTGATCTGTTGATTGCGGTTCTGTACCTCTTGGATTTGCGCTTGCAACTGAGCATCCAGCAATTTGGTACGCTCCTGCTGAACCATCATCAATGCCGTTTCAATATCCATGGAGGAGAGGTTCACGCTGGACAAAGAAGAAACGGGCTTTGCCACAGTAGCACTTGCTGCCGAAGCAGAAGTAACGACTGATACCGCTGCGATCGCGGCGATAGCCGTTGAAGAGAGAAGCTTTGTTGACTTTTTCATAGGGTAGACCTCCCAAAGTATGTAGAAGACATCTGGTCGTAATTGACATCTTTCGACATGATTATATCAGAAGACCTAGGACTTTAAATCTATTTATTTTAAATTTTAAATAAAATGTATACTCCCCATTGTTATCTCCAGGACTGACCATCCAATAACCCTCTCATATCTGCTCGTTACATCGTCCGTGACAGCTGTTGAATCAGCTCGTTAATGTATGCTTTTACCGGCTGATCATCCAGATTCCCCAAACGAGACGGATGCATCAATTGATGTTTCTTCATCACATAAAATTCAAACAAGGCCTGACGGATCGTCATATCATGTGTAATGGAAAATGACGGCTCAGCAATTCTGCGAATTACCGCTTCATCCTGAATCATGTACAGCACTGGACTAATTCGATTAAAGATGCCCTGATTCATTCCCTTCTCAAAAAAGAAACATAACTGTTCACTATGGTGCTGCAGAGCGGAGGCAATACCTTCGTATAATGCAGGATAAAGCTTCTTCACCTCGCTCCAAAAAAACTCGGGCAGATATAACACATGGGTCATCGCATGCTCATAGGCAATCTGAAATCTGCGCTCGTACGAGATCGTATCATCCTCCATTGTCGTCCGGGAATCATGAATCTCCTCAATATACACGTTCAGTACGTTCTGGATAATTTCCTCTTTGGATGAGAAATATTTATATAGGGTTGCCTTGCTGATATCCATATGTTTCGCGATGTCCTCCATGCGTAGGGAACTGATCGACTTTGTACGCAGAACCGGAATGATTTTAGTCAGTAGTTTTTGTGAATTCTCCAAACGTTTCAAGGGTTTACCTCCTTCATGCTGCGTCAATTGCTCCAAATTGGACAATATAATGAGTATACCATGTCTAGACAATATATACGGAGTATACAAACTATACGAATTTAATGAATTTAGTTTACTTTAACAAATGAGTATGATATATTGTCTGCATGAAGTTGTTAACGATTATATTTTACACAATTTAAATCACGAGCATGTACAGGAGGTTTTTACGATGAAAAAAATATTAGTTGTTTTGACCAATGTCGATAAATATGCAACCAAGGATGAACCTACAGGTCTGTGGCTGAGTGAAGCTACTCACTTCATTGAAGAGTTCGACCATAATGAGAATGTACAGGTTGATCTGGTCAGCCCGAACGGAGGCAACGTGCCACTTGATCCGAAAAGTCTGGGCGATTCTCTGGATGCCAGCACCAAAGCTTATTTCGAGAACGAATCCTTCATGAATAAATTGAAAAACACGTTGAAACCGAGCGAAGTAAACGCAAGCGACTATGATGCGATCTACTTCACAGGTGGACACGGTACAATGTGGGATTTCCCGGACAATGCCGAACTTCAAGCGCTATCACGTGATATTTATGAAAAAGGTGGCGTGGTATCCGGCGTGTGTCACGGGGTTACTGCCCTGCTGAATGTGAAGCTGTCCAATGGCCTGCTTCTGATTAACGATAAAAAAGTGTCCGGCTTCACGAATGAGGAAGAAGAACTGGCACAACAAACGAAATATGTTCCATTCCTGCTCGAAGATGCACTTCGGGAACGTGCTTCCGAGTACGTTAAATCCTCTCCTTACACTTCCTATGTAACTACGGATGGACGTGTGGTTACGGGACAAAATCCGCAATCCAGTAAAGCGGTAGCCGAAAGTGTCAAAGAATTGCTTAGTCTGTAAGATACCTCAGCTCCCCCATGAGCTTTTATATAAATAAATGTTGCAAGGATCTACACAACACAAACAGCACGTATCCGTCATAATCTGATGGATACGTGCCGTTTTAGTACTCCCCTTGCTTTAATAATTTTGGAAAATACTAGGAATTAACCACGCCTTCACTATAGATACAGGTGCGATGCGGTTACAGTTCTGCCCCATTGGTACGGATTACGTTCTGATACCAATAGAACGAGTCTTTGCGAATCCTTTTAAGCGTACCCTTACCGTAGTCGTCCTGATCCACATAGATAAATCCGTAGCGCTTACTCATCTCCGATGTACCTGAACTGATCATATCAATCGGACCCCACATCGTATACCCCAGCACCTCGACGCCATCCGCGATGGCGAGCCCCATCTGTTCAATATGTTTGCTCAAGAAATCAATTCGATATGGGTCATTTACTGTGTCATCTTCATTCAATGTATCGTAGAAACCTGAGCTGTTCTCCAAAATAAATACAGGCTTTTGATACCGGTCATAGACCAGATTCAATGTATAACGTAGGCCAATTGGGTCAATCTGCCATCCCCATTCGTTCGCCGGTAAGTGTGGATTTTTGTAGACGCTATGCACATTGCCTGCCGTTAGTTCAAGCTGCTCGGTATCGCTACTAGAAATCATGGAGTTGTAATACGACATGCCTACAAAATCAGCCGTATGTGCCCGAATTCCTTCCAGGTCGCCACCCTCAATGCGGAGCTGAATACCTTTATTTTTAAAATACGTCTTGCTGTAGTACGGGTACTCTCCCTTGTTGAGCACATCCAGATAAAACTGATTTTTCATCTGATCATCTTGCTGCATCTGAAGCGCATCCTCTGGCTTGCATGTGTACGGATACGTGGTGAAATAGGCCACCATGCTGCCAATCTGATTATTCGGATCAATCTCATGTGCCAGCCTCGTTGCTCTGGACGCAGCTACGAACTGGTGATGCAGCCCCTGAAAGAGCATTTCCTCATAATTAGGCGCGTCATAATCAATGATACCAAGCGTTTTGGCTGAGGCTTTCACACTCATATTGATTTCGTTGAACGTAACCCAGTATTTCACTTTGCCTTTGTATCTATTGAACAGCACTTCACAATAGTTCACATACAGATCGACGAGCTTGCGGTTGTACCAGCCGCCGAACTTGTCCATCAGCACAATCGGGGTATCAAAATGACTGATGGTAATCAACGGCTCCATGCCGTGCTTCAAACATTCATCAATGACCTGATCGTAGAACTGCAATGCTTTTTCATTCGGAGCTGTATCATCCCCGCCCGGAAACACTCTTGCCCACGCAATCGAATAACGGAACACTTTGAAGCCCATCTCGGCAAACAAAGCAATATCCTCACGGAATCGATGATAAAAGTCAATCCCCCGCCGCTTCGGATAGTTCGCCGCATTCGGATCGTTTCGAGCTTCCTCAATCATGTCCCAGTTTACCCGAATCTGCTTAGTTACCTTGCGGTCGTTCTTCTCGTTAAACTTCATGACCTCGGGAATGGTCAACGTTTTGCCGTCTACATCATAAGCGCCCTCTGCCTGACAAGCAGATAGTGCACCGCCCCATAAAAAATCTTTTGGAAAGTGGGATTTGCTCATATTCGTCATTGTAATTTCCTCCTGTGTTTTATTTACGGAATAAGTTTAATTAAAGCTTCGCTTTCCCGGATCGGGCCACTGCTCGCTGTCGTTAACACATCTCCATATTGTTGCATGTTAGTAACAACAATCGATGTAATCGTGTTATAACCTGCTGATCTAATGCCGTCTGGATCAAACTCCACCAACAAATCTCCTGCTTGGATGGTCTCTCCTTGTTTGATGTGTGCGTTAAAATATTTGCCTTTCAGACTGACGGTGTCTACCCCGATATGGATCAGAATCTCTACGCCGTTATTTGCCTTTAAGCCAATAGCATGTTTCGTGCGATAAAGAGCTTCAACCACTCCGTCAAACGGGGCATATACCTTGCCTTCCGTTGGCACGATTGCAATCCCTTTTCCCATCAGTTCTTGTGCAAAAGCTTGATCCTCTACTTCGGAGATCGGTTTAATCTCACCCGTCATCGGACTTACGATGAGCATGTCTGAAGAAGAAGTGTCGTTCAAAATAGACTTTTCTGATTGTGCTGTGATTCCTACTGTATTCGATTGATCGGTGTTGACTGTGCCAGAAGTTTTCTGCGACGGGCTTCCGTCTGTATCCTCCTTAATGCCCGCAATCAGGGTAAATACAAAGGCTAATACCACTGAAGCAATACATCCGATGATGACATAGATGTAACGATCTGCTGTGTACGTGCCTAGCGCCAATACACCTGGAAGTGCAATTGCGTTAGCCGTGGTATGAACCAGACTGTAAAATCCACCAACGATACCACCAGCCAAACAAGCTGCGAAGAAAGGGCGTTTATATTTCAACGTTACACCATAGATTGCTGGCTCCGTAATTCCGAATAACGCCGTGATGCCACTAGATCCCGCAGCAGATTTCATCGTTTTGTTCTTCGTCAGGACAAATACACCAAAGGCCGCGCCAGCTTGTGCCAGATTCGCTGCAAGTGCTGTAGGAATCAGCACCGTCGCACCCAGTGTAGCCACCTGTTGAATCTGAATCGGCATGATGGCATAGTGCATACCAAACATAACCATAATCGGTTTAAAGAATCCGAGAATCGCCCCTGCCAGAACACCTGCGGTGGAGAAGAGCGAGTTAATGCCATTCGTCAACCAGTCACCGATATGTGAGCCCACAGGGCCAAATACGATAAGTTCAAGCGGAACCATAATAAAGAGCACGATCATTGGAGTAAGCAACACTTGCAAAAACTTAGGAATCACTCGATTGACGAGCGGATATAAGTAACTCATAATCCAAACAGCCAGAATAATAGGAATAACCGAAGATGAATACTTCATGAGCAGGATCGGCATACCCAGAAAATCAACTGTGCTGACACCTGTCTCCGCAATTTTAGCTGCCGCATTCAGAATCGTCGGGTGCATCAGTCCAGCGGCAAGAGCTACCGCAAGATAAGGATTCGTTTTGAACTTATGTGCTGCGCTGACAGCAAGGAAGAACGGCAAGAAATAAAAGATCAAGTCACCGATCATATTGATAATGACCATGAACCCAGACCCTTCAAGCCATCCGAGTGCTGCCATTACCGTCGCAAAACATTTGATCATCCCGCAACCAACCAGAGCCGGGAGGATCGGCGTAAAAATACCGGCAATCGTTTCAAGTACCGCATTGAACGGATTGCGTTTTTTCTTCGATCCACTGCTTGCTGCGGATTCTTCGGAATTTTCCAATCGATCTGCGGTTAAATTTTTTACCTCACTGTAGACAGCATCCACTTTTGCTCCAATGATGATCTGGACCTGTCCCCCGGAATTCTGCGCTTTAAGCACACCTTCCAGCTGATTCAGTTCCTTCAAATTGGCTTTGCCATCATCCTTCAACACAAAACGTAACCGGGTAGCACAGTGTGTAAGTCCAGATATATTTTGCTCGCCGCCAACGAGCTCAAGCACGTTTTTAGCCAAGTCTTTGTTATTCATAACACTCTTCTCCTCTGCTTCAAGATGGATAATTAGATATATATGAAAAATGACCAAGCCGGGGAATCGTCATTCCCTACGCTTGGTCATGCCTGATCGAATCAGTAACAGTCCATTAATGAGTATTCAGTTGTTATACTAGTTAAACAAGAATGGTTTACACAGACACTTCGATGACAGAAGAACCTGGAGAGTAGCTGTTATTCTACTGGTTCATTGGTGGTTAATCGCTGGATATGCAGGATCAGATACAATTTCTCATCATCGGAACATGTCCATCCATAGTTTGTTTTCAGGAAATCAGCAATCTTTTCCACACAAGCGAGTTCCTTCGGGAATTTTTCCTTCACCATCGTATACAGAGACTCATTCTCATCTTTCAGCGACTTGCCGCTCATCTGTCGCATGATGAAGTATCTTATATGTGTGGCGAACCGCATGAAATGAATGGAGTCCTCTTGGAAATCAATCTTGAGTGCATACTTAATTACGGAAAGGATCTCTCCCGTCACAGTAGTTACCTTGGTTGTATCACTCATCTCCCCAGACCCTACCTGTGCATTCACAAAATGCAGGGCCAGCAGGGTGATCTCGGCTGACGGCAGAACCAGATCTGTTTTCTCCTGAATCAGTTTCAGTGCAGCTTCCCCTACCCGGGTCTCACTCGGATACAGTGTCCGCACTTCCCATTCCAGCGGATTTTTAATGTTAATGCCTTCTCTCGTTCGGGAAAGGGCAAAGCTGATATGGTCGGACAGGGTGAGAAGCAGATTCGGGTTAAAGGTTTTGTTCAAAATCTCACTGCCCAGCTTCATCACTTCCTCCGCGAGATAAATATCCTCAATCGGAATGCTGTTCAGCAGATCATACATCCGGATGTTCTTCGGGGCTACGAAAATTTTCTCCACCAGGTCCGTCTCGGTCAGCTCATATGGGGTTTTGAGAAACCCTACACCTTTGCCCACCACGAATACCTCTTCGTTATGTTCATTAATGGCAATCGCCACGTTATTATTTACTTTTTTGATAACCTTCAATGTTCTCACCCCCCCGCTGGAAATAAAAAAAGACCGAAAGCGATTACACGAAAGCAATCGAATTCGGTCATGCCTGGTTTCCCCAGTAACAGTCCGTGTTAACAATATACCTTTATTATAGGCACATCCTTTGAAAAGTCAATTGGTTAGTATCAGTAAAATTAGAGCCTGCTTCCTATGTAACCTGTATTACGGACGTGAAAAACCTGGTTGTGAAGCCTTTTAAGATGAGAGATGATTTTGCCGAAGAGGTTAAAAACGATCAATTCATTAAAGGGATGGAACTAAAAATTCAGTTGCCATAGTGAAAAAGAACTTCCTTCTTAGAGGCAAAACATGGGCTGTTCCTTAAGATGAAAAAGTCAGCGAGCTGTGGTACAATGAAGGAATTGTGTATTCGCAGACAGACATGCAGATCGCGCTTAAAAATAAAACATTTTGGGCATTCTTTATCGATTGATCATGCTGCCACTTTAGGGAGGTTTATGGAACAACCATGCTCATTATTGGTATCGCCGGAGGAACCGGCTCCGGCAAAACGACGGTAGCCCGCTCCGTTATCGAACGTCTGGGATCAGCCAAAGTTACATTTATATCCCAAGACAATTATTACAAAGACCAGTCAGACCTCACACCTGAGCAACGCAGACTGACGAATTATGATCACCCGTTTGCTTTTGATAACGATCTGTTGATCGAACATCTTACCCTCTTGAAAAAGGGCCAACCAGCATTTGCTCCCGTGTATGACTTCACCATAGATAACCGCGTTGCAGGCGAAACGATTGAGCTTGCGCCGAACCACATCGTCATTGTGGAAGGGTTACACGTACTGATTGATGAGCACCTTCGTACACTGCTGGATATCAAGGTATTTGTAGATACGGATTCCGATGTACGCATTCTGCGCAGAGTACTGCGGGATATGGAAGAGCGTGGACGTTCGATTCAATCCGTGTACAAACAGTATCTCGAAACGGTAAAACCGATGCATGATGCATTTATCGAACCGTCCAAAAAGTATGCGGACATCATCATCCCTGAGGGCGGGCATAATGAAGTAGGGATTCAGATGCTGTCCATTCTTACCGAGAAGTACCTCACGGGAGAAAACTGGAACAGATCTTAATCACAGTTGCATAACGGATAACAGGAGTTTTCAGGGGTTTTTAGGTAATATGCCTTTGAGCATTTCTTTGGAAAAAATCCCATCAGAAGATTTCAGACGGAAATCCAGGTTACGATACAGCGTAATCTGGATTTTTTGTTTTCGGGGATGGATATATCATCTATACTATATGACATCGTTTCGTTGAGAGGAGTTTATCTATGGCTACTTTTGAAGAGTTCAAGCAACATGATATTCGAGTAGGTACCGTGGTGGAGGCTGAACCTTTTCTGAAGGCTCGTGTTCCTGCGATTAAGATGAAAATAGATTTTGGGCCACTCGGTATAAAAAAATCCAGTGCCCAGATCACCCACCGTTACACACCTGACATGATGATTGGCAAACAGGTTGTTGCTGTCGTTAATTTCCCGCCGCGGCGGATTGCTGGTTTCGTCTCCGAGGTGCTTGTGCTGGGCGGTGTACCCGGAGAAGGTGATGTCGTTTTGCTCTCTCCGGATCAACCGTTACCGAACGGAACGCCAATTGCCTGATCGGCAGGCTCTACGATTGTTTAAGGGTTACTCCACACGCTCCCGCACCTGCATTTTTCCCTTCAACTCTCTAAGCGATAGAGCGGAGGACATTAGACTTCGGGTATAGGGATGATTCGCCGCACTGGACAGCTTGGAACTGTCCACTACCTCCACCACTTTCCCTTGATGCATGACGGCAATACGGTCACTCACCTGCTGTACCACCGCGAGATCATGTGATATGAATATGGAGGAAACCCCCGTCTCCATACGCAATTCCATGAGCAGATCCAAAATCTGCTGCTGGATGGACACATCAAGGGCAGAGGTAGCTTCGTCAAACAGAATGATCTCAGGCCGTACGCCAATCGCACGAGCAATGACGGCTCGCTGTTGCTGACCGCCACTTAATTCATGTGGATATTTATCTGCATCCAAAGCAGACAATCCAACTCGCTCCAGCAATCTTCGTGTCTCCTGAATGGCCTGCTGGCTCTGCATCATTTTGTAATTCAACAGAGGCTCACTGATAAACATACCCACCTTCATGCGTGGGTTAAAAACTGCCGCAGGCTCCTGGAAAACCATCTGAATCTGCTTGCGCATCTGACGCAGCTTCTCGCCCTTCAGACGGGTGATCTGCTGCTGACGGTACCAAATCTCTCCTGAAGTCACCTGTTCCAGATGAGTTACACACTTGGCTAGAGAGCTTTTGCCACTTCCGCTCTGCCCGACAATCCCCAAACACTCACCCGGATATAAATCCAGATCTACATTCTGTAGAGCTTGGACACCCTGCCGCCCTTTCAACCCATAGGTTTTACATACGTCACTCAGTTTCAGAATGGGTGATCTGTCATTGATCATGCTTGTTCCCCTCCAGTTCAGGTACAGCATCAAGCAGTTTGCGGGTATACGCGTGTTCAGGATTCGAGATGACACGCAGCGTATCTCCCAGTTCCACCAATCTGCTATCTAACATCACACCGATGCGGTCAGCCATATGAGCAGCAATAGCCATATTGTGCGTTACCAGGATCATACCTGTCCCCTTGTCGGCACAAAGCTTGCTCAATTGGCTCATCACTTCATTTTGGGTGGTCACATCCAGCGCACTGGTCGGCTCATCCGCCAGCAGCAGTTCCGGCTCCAGCGCAGCAGCCATCGCAATCGCTGTCCGCTGCTTCATGCCCCCACTAAGCTGGGAAGCATACGAATGCAAGACTCGTTCAGGATCATCCAGCTCCATGCGGGCAAGTGTGCGGACGGCCAATCCCCAGGCCTCTTTCCGGGACATGGGGAAATGGGCACGAATCGCCTCCACATACTGACTCCCGATACTCCGAATCGGATTCAGATAGGAACCGCTGTCCTGAAATACCATCGCGATTCGTTTGCCGCGCATCCCCCGCCAATTCTGCTGTGAGTCCCGTAGCAACACCCAATCACGGAAGGTAATCTCTCCTCCGCTGTATTGTCCACCTACAGGCAGCAGTCCCAGTAAAGCCCGGATAAGAGTAGACTTTCCACTACCACTTTCACCTACAATGCCAATAATCTCTCCCTGTTTCATGGAAAAGGATATATCCCGCAAGGAAGGAATCCCTTCCTTGTAACTAACAGACAAATCCTTCACCTCAAGCCAAGGTGTTGTTTCTGCACGCAGCTGCATCATCACTGCTCAACCTTGATATTGCGGTCAAGAAGATAAAAATCAATCGGGTACATTGTGGCGCCCTTCACATTATTTTTGCTGACAATATTAATCGGAGTGTATGTCAAAAACATATACGCCGCATCGTCCAGAATCATCTGCTGCGCTTCTGCTGCCAGAGCATACCTTTTCTCCACATCGAACTCCGAGTGAAGACGCTCAATGAGCTGATCTAACTTCGGATTGCTGTATCCGCCAACATTCCACTCCGCGCCCGTTTTGAAATAAAAGTCCAGAATATACTGCGGATCACCCGTGATCCCTGTGTTAATGCTCGTCAGAGCAAGGTCATAATTCCCGCTCTTCTGATGGTCGGTGAGGTCCTCATACGAAGTTAGCTCCAGACCAACACCAATCTCCTTAAGCTGGGACTGCATCGCAGCAGCCACAATGGAATCCGACTCATATGCTGAGTTTAAAATGAGTTGTAATGATAGCTTTTTCCCGTCTTTGTCCCGAATGCCATCTCCATCCGTATCCTTGTATCCGGCTTCATCCAGCAATTGTTTTGCTTTCTCAGGTTCGTAATCGTAACCCTTGATTTTGTCATATCCAAAAGGCAAAGCAGAGGTGAATGGCCCTTTGGCTGCTTGTCCACCAACCAGTGTATTCGCGTACATTTCGCGGTCAATTCCGTAAGAAATAGCACGGCGAACCTTTGGATCACTTAGCAGCGGATGGGTGGTGTTAAACCACACGAACTGTGTACGCAAGCTCGGAATCTCATCGATGGTGTATTGTGTTTTGTCCTGGAAAAGAGGCATATTGCTACGTCCCACATTGCTTGCTACATCAATTTCCCCTGATTGCAGCGCCAGCGCCCTCGTGCTGTCATCCTTAATGTACTTCAGTGTCATCGTATCCAGATCAGCCGCGCTGCCCCAGTACTTATCGTACTTCTTAACCTGTATCTCTTGGTCAGGCGTGTATCCTGTAACCATGAACGGCCCGGTAGCGATTGGCTCAGTCTTGAATTTCGATGTGTCAGCACTCGTATCCACAATAATAAACAACGGCTCGGCAATATTACCTAGTAGAGAGGCATCTGGCTGTGTGGTTTTAATCGTCAGATCCTGCCCTTCGGCAGTCATCGAAGCAATCGGTAGTGTGGATTGACCTCTCTCATTCAGCGAGATAGAGCGTTCGATTGATTTTTTCACCGCATCCGCAGTCACCGGATTGCCATTATGGAACGTTACCCCGTCCCGAATATGAAAATGCCAGGTTTTATCATCGATTCGATCCCACTTATCCGCCAGTTTGGGAACCATCTTCATCTGCTCGTCAAACTGAACCAGCGTCTCCCCAATAGCCGCGCGCGTCAGCGTCCAGCCATTCCATTCCTCCGCGGGATCAAGACTGCTGCCCAGCCAGAATAAGGCCACATTCAGATGTGATTTGTTACCCGCACCTGTCGCGCTAGCCGCACCACTTGCATCCACATCTGTTGATTTCCCCGCAGCATCTGATGATGACGTTGTTACATTTTTGTTGTTACCACAAGCTGCGAGCACTAGAACAACCATGATGGACACGATCGTTAGCAGCCATGTTTTTTGAATCCTGCTCATGCTTCCCATTCCCTTCAGTTAAGCTGTATTTTTCGTGGGATCAAGCACATCTCGCAGACTGTCCCCCAGCAAATTAAAAATGATAACCGTGCTAAATATCGCAAGCCCCGGATAGATTAACAGCCAAGGCGCAGTCTGCAGATATCTTCTGCCCTCATTCAACATCGCTCCCCACTCCGGATCAGGCGGCTGTGCGCCGAGTCCAAGAAAGGACAAGCCCGAGATGGACAGCATCATGCCGCCCACGTCCATCATTGCCATGACAATCAAAGGGGGTAACATATTGGGCAGAATCGTTCTGCTAATGATTTGAATTTTACGCGCACCGCTGAACGCAGCGGCAGTGACGAACTCTTTTTGCTGAAGAGAAATGACCAGGCTTCGGGCCATCCGTGCATACTTTGCCCACCAGACCACTGAAAGTGCAACCACCGTGTTAAAAAGTCCCGGCCCTAACATCCCTACTACGGCGATTGCAAAAATCAAACCCGGAAATGCCATCAACGTATCACACAGCCTCATCAGCACCGTATCCACCAATCCCCGCAGAAAACCTGCAACAACACCAACCGCTACGCCTAAGCTGAAAACAATCCCGATCATCATAAATGTGAGCAACAGAGATGTGCGTGCTCCATATAAAAGTCGAGACAGAACACACCGCCCAAGCTGATCCGTTCCGAGTGGATATTCGGGGCTGGATGGTTGCAACACTTTGGCAAAATTCGTGGCAAGTGGATCGTGAGGTGCCAGAAGCGGTGCAATCAGAGCCAGAACGATCCAGCCCGTGGTCAGTGTTAACAAGAAAAGAAATAGACGGCGTTGTGTCAGATATGATCGAATCTTCATCATCATCTAGACATCCACATCCAGTTGAATGCGTGGATCACGCAGATGTGTCCAGAGATCCACGATCAGATTAAGTGTGACATAAATGACCGCCATCCAGATCACATAACCCTGTATCAGGGGGTAATCCCGGGTGAAAATGGCATCCACCGCCATCTGGCCTACTCCTGGCCATACGAATAAACTCTCCACAATCGCTGCCCCGCCAAGTAACGCTCCTGTTGTCATGCCTAGAAGGGTCACAATCGGCAACAGTGAATTCGGCAAAATATGCCGCCAAATAATTATCGATTCCTTCACACCTCTCGCTCTTGCGCCCACTACGTAATTCTGGCTTGTCTCCTCCAGCATGACTGCACGAATCTGCCGGCTATATTGGGCGATCAGCGGAATAGCCAGTGTGACAGCTGGCAAGACCAGGCTATACCATCCGGAATTGCCCATCACGGGCAGTAGTTTCAGCTGCACACCAAACACCAGCATCAGCAGCATGCCCAGCCAGAAGCTTGGCATCGATAAACCAGCAAACGAAAACAGGCGAATAATATAATCCAGCCATTGGTTCTGGCGTATAGCCGAAAGAACTCCCAGCGGAAAAGAAATCAGAATCACCAAAAGCATGGCACTCCCGGTTAACTTGAGCGTTGCCGGAAGACGTGCCATTAACACATCCAGCACCGGACGATCGTATTTATAAGACGTACCAAAGTCTCCCGTGAATACCTGTCCCAGCCACGTCCCATACCGAACCAGAAAAGGTTTGTCTAATCCAAGCTCTAACCTCACCTGCCTAACCAATTCATCCGAAGGTGTGACTCCAGTCGACATCAGCATTAGCCTGGCAGGATCTCCGGGAGACAGATATGTTAATAGAAATGTCAGAAATGTGATGCCAAACAGAACAGCGACCAGTTGTAATAATCGTTTAGCGATATATCTGCCCAATAATAAAAACGTCCTTCCCGGTTCATGCGCATGTACGCCATCAGCCTCATTCGGTTCAATCCAAAAAGGCGTCCTTCTCCGTTTTACTGGATGAGGACGCCTTAAATAAACAGATTTTCAGAAAAAATCATGCTCTTTAAACACCTTCCTATCTCCCGTAGGGTACTGCTGTGTTTGTCCAACCTGGCAGGTCTCCTGGCTTCAGCATCATTGTCATAGCAGCTCCTTCCCGATCTTCTTAAGACCAGTGGATATGCTGCCTGACTCCTCTGTTACAGTGGCGGGACCGCGCCGGCATCACACCGGACTTCCCTTTTAAGCTTCTACCCCAGCGGGTAGAGCACCAAGTTCCACGTATTCAATTCACTAAAAGTGGGTATCTGTTACACTTCTGTATCAGTATAGCGGCATAAGGAATAATGTTCAAAACTTTTCTTTCAAAATTTAAAATCATGAATGCGGCTAATCTCGCACTCGCGAACCCTTGGGTGAAACCCCTGTCACACGTTTGAACATTTTGGAAAAGAGTAGCGGATCGGTGTATCCAACGGAGTGGGCTACTTCACTCACAGACAACATCGGATTACGAAGCAGCTCCGCTGCACGATTCATGCGATACTCCAGAAAAAAGGCTTGCAGCGACTTGCCATATCGCTCTTTGAATAACCCCGATAAATATGTTCGATCCAGCCCGACAGCCTGTGCGATATCCATAATAGAAGTACGCTGGCTATACCGATTCTCCATAAACTGCACAGCCTGCCGAATATAAGTTTCTTTTGTTGAAAGGAGTGGGTTTTCTTCTTCTTTATTCGGTGAGGATGCAATTAATGCCGCTATAAGTCGGTATAACAAGCTTTGATGCAGGACATCCCCCCCTGCAACAGAGCTCGTTCCAGCCTGAAGCATCTCGTCATACAGTGCTGCCAGCACATTCTTATCATGAGCAGTAAACACCGGGTGCTCCTCACTTAACTGCGCACGCTGCATGAAGGCCTTCGCCTGCACACCTCTGAAGCCAAACCACGAATACGTCCAAGGCTCCTGTGTATCCGCCTCATAATGGATGACCGTGTCGGGTAAAATGAGAAATCCTTGCCCCTGAGTCAGAGGATATTCCCGATCCCCCATATATACCGTACCATGGCCCTCATGAACGTAATGCACGATATAAGAGTCACGCACCCCCGGCCCCCAATAATGGGCAGGGTCACATGCCTCCCATCCATAGAATAACAAGACCAGCTCCATCTGCGTCCAGCCCGCAGAAACTACATTCATTTCAACCTTCCGGCTCATGTTCCTCCTCCTTACGACCAACGATGATCCAGCCATCTTCAAACTAATATCATATATCTTTCCGTTTCCGTTACATTAAATTATAACAGGTATATAACGCTATTTGTCATTGAAAACGGAAACAGAAATGGGATTATGCCATGTTTGAAAGGGGTTGAGCCATAGTGATATGAGCCTGTTCGGCCTATAGTTGGGGTACAACATTTTTTTCGGGAAGGATGAACTTGAGATGAACAAAATTACGTTTCTCGGTGCAGGCAGCACCGTTTTTGTAAAAAATGTATTGGGTGATGTGATGATGACGGAGGCCTTGCAGGACTTTGAACTGGCCTTGTTTGATATTGATGCTGAACGTCTAAGTGATTCGGAGCGTTTGTTAAAAAGTCTGGCTCAATCACTGGGAAGCCGCTGTTCCGTAAAAACATACCATGATCGTAAGGAAGCGCTGCGCGGAGCTAAATATGTAATCAATGCTATCCAGGTGGGCGGATATGATCCGTGTACGATTACCGATTTTGAAATTCCGAAGAAATACGGCCTGCGTCAGACAATTGCCGATACGCTCGGTATTGGCGGAATCTTTCGTAACCTGCGTACCATTCCGGTGATGCTGGACTTCGCCAAGGATATGCAAGAGGTATGCCCGGATGCCTGGTTTCTGAACTACACGAACCCGATGGCTGTACTCACCAACGTCATGAATGTGCATGGCGGAATTAAAACGATTGGTCTGTGTCATAGCGTACAGGTCTGCGTGCCTCATCTGTTCGATGCACTGGGGATTGACCAGACTGGTGTCGTTGCGAAAATCGCCGGTATTAACCACATGGCATGGCTCTTGGAAGTAACAAAAGATGGCGTCGATCTGTATCCAGAGATCAAACGTCTTGCGAGACAGAAACAGCAAGAGACTCATGATGATATGGTACGTTATGAACTCATGCATCGCTTCGGTTATTATGTCACAGAGTCCTCCGAGCATAGTGCAGAATATCATCCGTATTTTATCAAACGCAACTACCCGGAATTGATCGATCGTTACAACATTCCACTCGATGAATATCCACGCCGCTGTGTGAATCAGATTGCTGAATGGAAGGAAATGCGAGAGAAGCTGTTCGCGAGTGAAAATATTCAGCATACCCGTAGCCATGAATATGCTTCGCACATTATGGAAGCGATGGAGACAGATCGTCCGTATAAAATTGGCGGCAATGTCATGAACAACGGGTTCATTACCAACTTGCCACGCGAAGCTTGTGTCGAGGTCCCTTGTCTGGTCGATGGCTCCGGAATCAGCCCGACGTATATTGGTGACCTGCCGCCACAACTGGCAGCGCTGAACCGTACTAATATCAACACTCAATTGCTCACCATTGAAGCCGCTATGACGGGCAAAAAAGAGCATATCTATCACGCAGCGATGCTCGATCCGCATACGGCTGCTGAACTGTCCATGGATGACATCGTGGCGATGTGCGATGACTTGATTGAAGCCCACGGCGATTGGCTACCAAAATTCTCATAATATAAACATCAAGACATACAAACCAAGATATGTAACCAGAATGCATAACTAAGATATACAAAAAGAGCACCGTGCCTTTCGAAATCGAAGGGGACGGTGCTTCTTTTTCACTTTTATCACTTATTTTCAGATTATTCCGCAGGCAGTAGAAAACGATATCCAATCCCCGGTTCCGTCTGAATATAGGATGGCCGGGTGGGATCTTCCTTCAATTTTTTACGCAAATGACCCACATACACCCGCAAATAGTGGCTGTCCGACTCATGATGATGCGCCCCCCATACTTGCTGCAAAAGCTGGCGCTGGGTAATGATTTTGCCTGCATTGGAGGCAAGCACCTTCAGCATCTCATATTCGGTTGGCGTTAACTTGACCTGCTCTCCGTCCAGCTCAACCTGTCTTAAAGCCAAATCAATCACTAAGGAACCAAATCGTAAAATGGGTTCATCTGTTGTTTTGGCCACATGCCGCAGCGCCACCCGAATCCGGGCAACCAGTTCACCCATGCCAAATGGCTTGGTTACATAATCGTCTGCGCCTCCATCCAATGCAGCAATTTTGTCTACTTCCTGATCCTTCGCCGTCAGCACAATAATTGGCACCTGCGACCATTCCCTTATCCGGTGAAGCACATCCATGCCAGACATGCCTGGCAAACCGAGATCGAGAACGATCAAATCGGGATGCACCATACTTGCCTGAATAATTCCCTCTTCTCCATCAGCACACTCATAATGATCATATTGGTGGGCCTGAAGAGTCACTTTAAGCAGTTTACGAATCTGCGGTTCATCATCAATGACCAGAATACGTGCTCCTAATCCAGCATTCATCTAATCTCCACCCTCTCCTAGTGCTGTATAGGAAAATGGCCTTTCATCCTCTCCCACAGGCAACTCTATTCGTATTCTTGTTCCTCCATCTGGATTCCCCTCAGCTTGGATTGTACCTCCGTGAACTTCCACAATGCCTTTGCAGATGGCAAGCCCCAATCCAGTTCCCGTAATATGCTGCGTGGAGGGTGAGCGATAAAATTTATCAAACACGCGAGTACGCTCCGGTTCTTCAATCCCAACACCCTTATCATCTACGATGAAGGTCACACAGCTCTGACTCGCATCGTTCTCAACCCGTATGACCACCATGCTCTCGTTAGATGAATACTTGATTGCATTGCTGACGATGTTCACGAGCACCTGCTCGAGCAACACCTCATCTCCGTCAAAAAAGACGGGGTCTTCCGGCAGTTGCACCGTAACTTCACGGTGAGGGCTGAATTCTCTGACTTTTGCCAAAACAACGCTAATCATATCCCCTACGTCACACCATTTGCGATTTAGTTGCAGCATACCGCTCTCCAGCCGCACCATACCAAGCAAGTTGGTCACAAGACGGTTCATGCGCAGTGCTCCGTCACGGATGTTGCCTGTCAATTCTCTGCGGTCCTCGGGTGTAAAAAGAGTATCGTTCTCCATCAGCCCTGTAGCTGAACCGATAATGGCGGTTAACGGCGTGCGCAGCTCATGCGATACCGAATCCAGTAGCGCAGTTCGGATGCGCTCTGATTCAGCGGTAACTTGAGCGAGGCGCGCTTCCTCAGCCAGCTTTACCCGGGCGATCGCACCTGCCGCAAGACTGCCACAGGCTTCCAGTAGCTGGCGCTGTTCCTGCTGCTTCTCCGGCTCATTAGTTGTCATGTGTACGGCAAGTACACCGTGAATGTGATTCTCCGTTCGCAGCGGAACATACAGTCCCGTCGACTCACCAAGCTTTGGTGTACCTTTGCCTGCGATCTGTCCCTGTTTATAGACCCAATCGGCGATAGCCAGCTCCGAAGAACGGCTCCCCCAGGCACTCTTATCTGTCCCGAACTCAGACACAGATTTCTGTTTTACCCCAAGCTTCAGTTCACCCTGCTGATCCGGCAGATATATGGCAGCTGGACTTCCGAGCATAAGGGATATTTGGCTCGTCATGTTATCCAATAAGTTATCCAGATCGGTAATGGCAGTGATCTGTCGACTAAGATCATACAGGGCATTGGTTGTGGCTTCACGAGATTTAACCCGATCCAGCTGTTGCCGTAAACGTCCGGCGAGACTTGCCGTCATGATGGCGACAGCCAAATACACTGCAAACGAAATAAAATATCTCAAATCCTCTACCGTAAAACTGAGATAAGGTGGAACAAAAAAGAAATCAAACATGACAACACTGAGGGTCGCTGCATATATTGCTGGCCCCATTCCCCAATATACAGCACTGATCAGTATAGGAAACAGGTACACCAAAGCAACGTTGACCAGATCATCACTCATCCCGATGATATGAAGCAGTACGGTTAACAGGATGATGGCAAGTGTTACCCATATATAGGCGGGAACCCTTTTCCAACGAGAGATTCCCTGTAAGCTTTCCTGATCTTCGCCCTCTTCCTTATGTTCAGACAAATTCCATTCCACCCGCTTTATTAATAATCATCATCCGCTACGATTAATACATCACGATGTCTCGACAGACGAACAAGCTGGTTCACCACCGATCCCGAGCCACGATGACCATTCAGCCACCATACCCGTTTCGCCTGCCCCACCACCAGTTGTGTCGCCTTCGCTTCCGTAGCCTTTGCAGCCAAAATATCTGGTACCTCCCGCAACTTTGCACTTTGATGGATATGAAAATGGCCCCCCAGCCGCACAGTGAGTTGCTCCAATCCTGCCAGGTGCTCCTTCACTTCAGGAGTCATTACCATGCCTGTGCCGATGTGTACATGATGGACATGCCAGGATGCCTTCAGCCGATAAGCCATGCGAAAACCTCTACGAATTAACCGCTCGGCGTGACGGTCACTGCTGACACACACAAAAACCGACTCTTCACGGCGCCATGGGCCCCGTAGTGTACGCGCCGCTCGCTGCGATTCCAGCCGCTCATCCACATCGTCCGCAAGTTCGCGTAGAGCCAGCTCACGCAGAGCGATCAGATTACCTATTTTAAAAAAATTCGCAAGCGCCTGCTCCACCTTGGCAGTTGCATAGATTTTACCCTCTCGCATGCGCTGCCGCAAGGCCTCGGGAGCGACATCAATCAGCTGCACCTCGTCCGCCAATTGAATGATCCGATCAGGTATCGTCTCTCTCACCCGCACGCCCGTAATATGCTCAACGGCATCATTCAAGCTTTCAAGATGCTGTACGTTCACGGTTGTAATGACGGATATGCCTGCGTCTAGCAGTCGCAGCACATCATCATAACGCTTTTGCCGAGCATTCCCAGGCACATTGGTATGCGCAAGCTCATCCACAAGCACCACTTCGGGATGCAATTGTAATATCGCTTCCGTATCCATTTCCTCTAAGCATGTGCCTTGATATACACTCTGTGCTCGCGGGATGATAGACAACGAGCCGATTTGTTCCACCGTGTCTGCTCGACCATGGGTTTCCAGCAACCCAATTTGCACATCGATGCCTTTGCGCAACAGATCATTGCCTTCCCGCAGCATCATATAAGTTTTGCCCACCCCCGGAGCAGCCCCAATATAGATTTTGAACGTACCACGCCGAATCAGTCCAATCTGTTCCTCCATCTCCTGCTCACTGAGTCTGCGATAGGTTTTCTGCTCCGTGTCACTTACTTTTGCCGGCACAACCCGTTCGCCCTCTTGCGCTGACCGATCCGCAACCAGTAGTAAATCCACCCCTTGCAGTTTGCGAAGTAGCGAATTAATAAGGGAGCCCTGCCATAACTCCTGCCAGCGTGTACGCCGCGAATGCCCCATAACAATCCGGGTAATCTGCTGTTTGATCGCATACTGCGCCAACGTGGCCGGGATGTAGCGGTGATGTATGACCGGAAGTTCCTCCATGTGTCCGCCGATTTTCTCCACCAGTTTCATCATGTTGCGGCGAAATACCGTCGCTTCCCTCGTTAGTTTCTGTTTCATTGGACGGAAGACAACAACATGCAAGTTCCCGTTCAATCGCCGGGCAATCTGCTGTCCACGCTGAATGTAGATCGAACCGTTCCAGTGGTACTGCGCGGAGACTAGAATGCGTTCCATGATGCCTGTTGCAGGCGGAAGACCCATTTCCTCGCGATGCTCGCGTAAAGACTCGTTAACCCCTTCTGCAACAAGTTTCAGTGCCAGCTCACGTAAAATCCCGAGATTACCATGGCGGAAAACGTCTGCACTCCCGTGACCTTGCAGATGACCTTCCGCAAGACGACTCAAAATGGTTTCTGGCGTAACGTCGATCAGCTTTACTTCATCCGCCAGTTCCAGTGTGTCCGCCGGCAAGGTATGTGCAACCTTAATTCCCGTGAGCTGTCTGGCGAGTTCGGTATACCCCTCCAGTTCATATACGTTCACGGTAGTTATGACACTGATGTTATGGCGCAATAGAAAACGGATATCCTCTAGTCTGGTCGCATGTCTCGCCCCCGTCCGGTTTCGATGTGCCAATCCATCGACCAGCACAACCTCGGGATTGCGAACTAGCAATGCATCCAGATTCAAGTCCTTCATCTCCGCTCCGTCACTGCTCCGAATCCAATGGATGCTTGGCACACGCTCAAGCTCGCCGAGCTGTTCTACCGTTTCCGGCCTTCTCATCGTGGAGACTGCACAAATGACGACATCTACGCTCTGCTCGCGCAAATAGTTACCGTCTCTGAGCATATGATACGTTTTACCTGAGCCACTGACCGGGCCAATGTAGATTTTAAACGTACCCTCTTGCAGCTTCGAAATCATGCGCAGCATCTCTTCCGGCGATTTCCGTTTGAAGCTGTCTTCCATGCTATCGCTCCCCTCCTCCCCTTCCTGTGATGAATTCCACTTCTACTTCTTCTGTGCTGCAGTAAGTGCCAGATTTAGCTCCATCACATTGACACGCGGCTCACCAAATATACCTAGCTGGCGACCCTGTGTATGATTCTGAATGAGCTGGGCCAACTTCTGCTTACTGAGTCCTGTCGTTTGACTAATCCGCGGAATCTGGGCCTCAGCCGCTTCAGGAGACAGGTCCGGGTCAAGTCCTGAACCGGAACCGGTAACCAGATCGGGAGGAATCTGATGCGGCAGCGCAGGATTTTCTTGGCGGAGTGTAGCCAGCTTTTGGTTCATCTCTGCGATATACTCCGGTGAGGCCACCGCTCGATTGGACCCTGCGGAAGCGGTTGGATCAAAATTCGCATTGGATGCCCGAGGCTGGAACAATCCCGGTGACTTCACTTCCTGCGCCAGCAGAGATGAACCGATGATTTTCCCACCTTGAGTGATGAGACTGCCGTTTGCCTGTGAAGGAAACAGCAGCTGAGCAACCCCCGTTGTGACGAGCGGATAGAGCAGACCACAGACTAGCATGAGCACAATAGACAACCGCAACGCGCGTATAAACATATTCATACAAATCACTTCCTGAACGGATTTAATGTATTCATCAAAAAGGGGAAACCCCGTTATCTTCACCATGAATGACATCACTTGTACATCACAGCTACAATGACATTCACATCAAGCCTGACAAAACCAGGTCAATCAGCTTGATGCCGATAAACGGTACAATCACACCGCCAACACCATAGATGAACACATTGCGGCTCAGCAGCCGTTCGGCAGACATCGGACGGTATTTCACGCCTTTCATCGCAATCGGAATGAGCAACGGAATAATAATCGCATTAAAGATCAGTGCGGACAGAATCGCAGATTGCGGTGAAGAGAGATTCATAATGTTCAGTGCCTGAAGCTGTGGCATGGCGAGAATGAACATCGCTGGAATGATAGCAAAATACTTGGCGATATCGTTGGATATGGAAAAGGTGGTCAGCGCGCCACGCGTAATCAGCAGCTGCTTGCCTATGGAGACTACCGACAACAGCTTGGTCGGGTCAGAGTCTAGGTCAATCATATTAGCCGCTTCTTTGGCTGCCATGGTCCCCGAGTTCATCGCCAGGCCCACATCGGCCTGTGCCAGAGCAGGAGCATCATTGGTCCCGTCGCCTGTCATGGCGACAAGTTTGCCCTCCTGCTGTTCTTTTTTGATCGCCGCAATCTTGTCCTCAGGCTTCGCTTCCGCTATAAAATCATCCACACCCGCCTCCATTGCGATCGTTGCTGCCGTCAATGGGTTGTCGCCGGTGCACATTATTGTCTTGATGCCCATGGCACGCATCTCGGCAAATTTCTCCTTGAGACCGGGCTTCACGGTGTCTTTCAAATAAATCACGCCATAGATTCGGTTATGGATCGCTACCGCCAGCGGTGTCCCCCCGGCCTTTGCAATCCGTGTCGCGATTTCGTCCAGATCACCCGGTACACGTCCACCTTCGGAGGTCACATACCGCTTGATTGCATCTACCGCGCCTTTGCGGATTTTTGTTCCATCACTCAGATTCAGGCCAGACATGCGTGTTTCCGCAGTAAACTCAATACTATCGGCATTTCTGTAATTGCCCTCCTCCCAGCTATGCCCCTGCTTATTTGCAAGTTCGACGACAGAACGACCTTCTGGTGTTTCATCTCGCACTGAAGCTTGAAGTGCCGCCCGTGTCATCTCAGGTACAGTCACGCCCTGAACCGGAATAAATTCAGAAGCCATCCGGTTGCCGTATGTGATCGTGCCTGTTTTGTCCAGAATCAACGTATCGATATCGCCAGCCGCTTCCACCGCTTTCCCAGACATGGCAAGCACATTAAACTGTGTCACCCGATCCATGCCAGCAATCCCGATGGCGGACAGCAGGCCGCCGATCGTGGTTGGAATCAGGCAGACAAGCAGAGCAATCAAGGTAGCCAGATCGAGCCGGATGCCGAGATAATTTGCCATAGGGACCATCGTCAAAATGACGATTAGGAAAATCAGCGTTAACACGGCAAGCAGGGTAGTTAGCGCAATCTCGTTTGGTGTTTTCTGACGCTGTGCGCCTTCCACGAGAGAGATCATTCGATCCAGAAACGATTCGCCGGGATCGGTCTGCACCCGCATGATGATGTAATCGGAGGTCACCCGTGTGCCTCCGGTGACCGAAGAGAAATCGCCGCCCGCTTCCTTGATCACCGGGGCGGATTCCCCTGTAATGGCCGATTCATCAATAGAGGCCAAACCTTCGATAATCTCACCGTCCGTTGGAATGAGCTGCCCGGCTTCCACACGGACGAGGTCCCCTTTTTTCAACTCAGTCGAAGCCACTAATTTTAATGTTCCGTCCTTCTGCACCAGATTAGCCATCGTATCCGATTTGGTCTTACGCAGGGTGTCCGCCTGTGCTTTGCCCCGCCCTTCAGCCAGCGCCTCGGCAAAATTGGCAAATAGCAACGTAAAGAGCAGAATCAAAAATACAGCCACATTGTATCCTCGCCCTGCATCCGAAGCGGTAAATAGATTGGGATCAATACATAATAGCAACGTAATGAATGTGCCGACTTCCACGATAAACATGACTGGATTTTTAATCATGACCATCGGATTCAGCTTTTTGAATGCATCTCGCGTGGCCTGGAGCAGCATTGGTTTATTTAAAGATCGTTTCGACCCGGGATGATGCTGAACGTGGTTGATACGTTGATGAATTTGTTCTTTGTTTGGTTCCACTGCTTTCATTGTGAATGCCACCTCCATACTGTACGTGCTTACTTCAACCCTTTGCCTTGCTTCCATATTTGTTAGGTGTGTCGCTGTTTCTCCGCTAGCTTATTCGCCTGCCATTTCTTCACACATCACCATCTCATTTCGTATCGCTTACGCACCACTCATCGCACCATCGCCAAATGCTCTGCAATAGGACCAAGAGCCAGCGCAGGGAAGAACGTCAGCGCACCTACGACCACAATCATCATGACCAGAATGCCAGCAAATAGCGGTGTATGTGTCCGTAGTGTGCCAGTGGTAACAGGGACAACGCGTTTCACGGCAAGTGAACCTGCTATCGCCAGCATGGCAATCATCGAGATATATCTTCCGAGCAACATCACAATGCCAATCGCGATGTTGTAAAAGTCCGTGTTGGCATTCAGTCCAGCAAAGGCCGATCCGTTATTGGCAGCACCGGAGGCAAAGGCGTACAGAACCTCAGTCAGTCCATGTGTGCCGCTGTTGGTGATGGAGGCCACAGCCTCAGGCCACATCAAAGCAAGCGCGGTTGGCGTAAGAATAATCAACGGATGAATCAGCAGTGCGATACAGGCCAACTTGATCTCTTTGCCTTCAATCTTTTTGCCCAGAAACTCCGGTGTCCGACCGACCATCAATCCGCAGATAAATACAGCGATAATGACATAGAGCAGGCCATTCAACAAACCTACACCCTTGCCGCCAAACACGTTGTTTAGCATCATCTGAGCAAGAGAAATGAGTCCCCCAAGCGGAGTAAGTGACTCATGCATGTTGTTCACCGCCCCCGTCGTTGCCGCTGTAGTCACCGCAGTGAACAGCGCTGATTCGGAAATACCGAACCTGACCTCTTTACCTTCCATATTGGTTTGTAGTCCATTCGCATCCAGTTCAGGCACCCCGCGGTACTCGGATACAAACACCGTTGTTAGCATCACCACAAACAGAAAACCCATGGCGGCAAACAGCGCCCATCCTTGTTTCCGGTTATTCACCATCAAACCAAATGCATAGACGAGCGCCGTAGGCAGCAGCAGCATACAAACGATATGCACCAGATTGCTCAGCGCCGTCGGATTCTCGAATGGATGAGCAGCATTGGTACCGAACCAGCCCCCGCCGTTGGTCCCAATATGTTTAATCGACTCCAGCGAAGCCACCAACCCGCGCGTAATGGTCTGCTGTGCACCTTCCAATGTGGTTGCGTTCACCGCACCGGCCAGCGTCTGCGGCACCCCTTGAAATACAAGGAACAAGGCCACAATGAAGCTGAGCGGTAAAAAAATACGAGTAATTGACCGAACCAGGTCGACATAAAAGTTGCCCAGATCATCCATTCGTCCGACTAAACCGCGAATAAAGGCAATCGCCACCGCGAATCCTGTTGCGGCCGAGGTGAACATGGGAAATGTCACTGCCAGTAATTGTGACAGATACGACAGAGCGTTCTCGCCCGTATAGGACTGCCAGTTGGTATTGGTCATAAACGATGCGGCTGTGTTAAAGGCCTGCGCTGCCGGCATATTATCGATCCCGTCCGGATTGAGTGGCAGGAACTTTTGCATCCTTAACACCAGAAACATCAGGATCAGCATAACTGCATTGGAGATGAGTATGGCGGCGAGATATTTTTTCCACCCCATTGTTTCATCTTCCCGTACGCCCATCAGCCGATACAATAACCGCTCCGGCCCACCAAACACGCGATCGAGTCCCGTTCGCTGCCTGTTAAACACCTTGACCAAATAACTGCCCGTCGGCTTCACCAGCAACATAATGATTAGTAGCGTAACCGCCACTTGTACTACACCGATACCCATATCTGCATATCCTCCCTAATCAACTGAACGTAAACGTGTCTTTGCTTTTTGTTACTCGCTTCCGACCACGATCAGAGCAACAGGTCAAAAATCTGAATAACTGTGTCAAAATTTCTCAGGCTTCACGAGTACATACCCGAGGTAGAGCATCAGAGCCAGAACAATAATGCCGATGAAGATCATCCTTTAGAACCCACCTTTCCTTCCCCTCAGGCTTTCTCGCAAAACTTCACAAATCCCCAAAACACCGCAAACAACAGTGCAATCAGTCCAATCATCGTTGCATCATTTACCATGCGCCCTTCATCCCTCTCTACCGTTCTTCTCCCTTGCTACAGGTAAAATCGTAATATGAATCGCTGTAAAAAGGGGGTAAAGAAATGCTGCTATGGCTGTAAAAAAAGCGTAAAAAAGACCCGTTCTTCTCAGCGGTTAGCTGAAAGAACAGGTCTATCGTAGATGTATATCAATCTACTACTTCATTTCAAACTGATCATAAAGATAGCTATCGCCAAAATACAACAAGACTAAGATACCAACAACAATCAGGATAATAGTGAGCGCTTTTCTATTCGTAAAACCTCCTTGAATTTCATCAGAATGGATTTTCTCCTTTAACAAATGGAATAAAAACAACATAAAAAGAGCCCATTAGCAACACCCAGAAAATGAATGATTTGAAACGCTTCCTGAAGAAATTAGCATTCTCTTTTATACATAGCGCACAAAACAGTGTATAAAGGAAAAACAAAATATAGGAGACTCCAAACCAGTTAACCCATACGTTACCCATAAAAGGAATACCGAAATTTTCATAAATGTATCTCAAAACGTTTTCTGTAACAATGAAGCCAATAACCAAAAACCCTATACATTCCAGATATATTATCAATTGCTTTTTCCAAAGGGACATTCCCTCATCTCCCTACCCAAAAGGATTCTGCGCCCACTGCGTCAGTCGTTTTTTGGTGATGTGTCCATGTGAAGTGTGTTTGATCACCTGTCCCTGGTCGAATAGCAGCACCTGCGGCGATTCATGGTGAACCTCGGTTTCTTCCGCAATGTGACGGGATAACGGACGGTTCTCGATGACTTTCACTATACGATATTCCATTGTCTGTTTCGGATCGGATGCATTCGTGCCTACAAAAGCCATAAACTCTCTATATGCTCTTGCACTGACGGGACAAGTTGTGCTGTGCTTCAGCAGCAGCACCGGATGCTCCTGTGAATGTTGAAGCACCTCTTGCCAATCCTCCAGTTTATGCAATTCCAGCACATGCTCGCTTAACATGTCATGGGAATCAGCACCTGTACGTTTACTGACCACCGAACCGATTACAACACCAAGAGCAGCACCAAAAGCAATGCCCAGTCCGAACTGCCCGGTAGCTGTACCAAAGCTTGCACCAAGTGCCACACCCACGCCGAGCCAAAGTGCTTGATGGTTAACTTTTTTCTCCACTATAATCATCCTTTCGCTAACATGTATTTGAGCTATATAAGTTAATTAGAGATAAATACAGACATTGTGATAATAGAGTTCCCACCTATATATTTTGTTCAAATTATAGCACAGCCCTACACCCAAGCTTTCAGAATCTGCATCTTTCGGGTACGTAATTGTGATACACTGATGGTAATTTGGAAACGATGAACATAAGAGAAGCTGAAAGGCGGAAATTCAATATGACATACGCTTTTACGATTGAACCACCGGATTATTATGCACTGGACAACGAAGACGAGTTAATTGCCAAGTGTCAGGAATGGGGCCTCATTTCGGCCAAAGCGACCAAACTCAAAACGTTCTATTATAAAGGAAACGGACTGAACCTGCCCTGCACGATTCTAGGCTTTGTAGATCACATGACGGCTGTAATTGAGCTGGATAACGGAAAAAAACACTGCATTCATCCTTCCTATCTGAAAGAGATGCAGGCTTCTGGTTATAGTACTAGAGGTTTAAGCGGAGCTGGAGCAGAAGCAAGCACGGAACAGGATGCCTCAGGGCAAAGTACTGGGACATCTGCTGTTGATGAACCGTCAGCCTCTGCAAGCAGTAGATCTACGGATGCACAAGCTCCTGATCTTGCTGATCCACCAGTTAAGGACGACTCTCCTGCCCAGCTGTATGATTCAGAGGATGACATGGATGAACCAGATCCATTCTCTGGTCTCAAAGGTGATCCTGACGGATTGGTGGAGGAATACACTGGCCCTCAGACAGGTGCCAGTACCGAAACGTCTTCGGGAGCCAAACCGAAAACCAAAGCTGCCCCAAAAGCGAAAGCCGTTAAAATCGACTTGCCGGATGGCAAAGTGAAGATGAGCGCAGTGGTTAAGGAGTTTACGACTGTACCGAATCATTTCTCAGACAATGACGATGAGGTCATCATCTATGAAGCGTTAACGATCACCGAGCCCGAAGTGATTGAAGTTGGTGAAGCCTGGTCAAGTCACAGTGCAACGATGAAAAAGCATGAGCTGGAGGTCGGTGATGTGCTTACTTTTGAAGCCAAGATCATCAAGAAAAAGCTGACCCGCAATCCGGTACCTTACAAAATCAACAACCCCTCCAAGATTCAGAAGGAAGATTAGTCTATTTAAAAAAAATAACCCTAAAAACCTCCACGCTGTAGTAAGCAGCAGCTGGAGGTTTTTTGCGAGAAAGCTTGTTATACGGGCACCAAACCTGCCCTTATTCAGAAGAACGGCGATCCGTTTTCCAATACCAGAACTTCGTTCCTTGAGAAATCACAAACCGCTCCATCCAGATTTCAAAGTTACTGTAGAAGCGACCTGCAGCTTCGGCAGGATTAAAACTCTCGCCAAGCAGCAGATACTCCATATCACCAGATTGCCATCGATCCAAATCAATGATAATTTGATCATCAAGGATATTTGCAACGACAATCTTACGGTCAGACGCCTCGTTATAATAAATAACATCCTGTGCCGAATATAAGAAGTTCTCTCCTCCATACTCAGGATGTTCAAACAGAGATGCTCCATTGCAGAATCGTAGAAATTTGATGTAGTCTGGAGGCAGCGGGGTAGAGAAAAAATCGGAGAGTTCTCTGATCTTCTCCTCCGAAGCACCGGGTTTAAATTTATGTATAGCTGTCATTCTTCCAGCAGGGGTAAGTATCTCTGTACGACCTTCATTTTGCTCAGACCATGCTTTAAAGTCCTCGAACACCTTCATATACACCACTCCTCACACCAAAAAACTGACTTCACAAAAAGTCTGTAAAGTCAGTTTACCAGATAGACACCCTGCATTCACAATAGATTTACCGTGTATAACTACGCTTGTCCAGGAGTTGCACTGATTTGGAACTGCACACCGAATTTATCAGTAACATTACCGTAAGCCGGGCTCCAGAAGGTTTCTTGAATCGGCATATTCACTTTACCGCCCACTTCAAGTTTACCGAAAATGTCCTTGGCTTGCTCCGCCGTGTCCGTATTAACCGTCACCGTGATGTTGTCTCCAATCGTGTGTGGCATACCAGGAAGTGTGTCAGATAACATTAGTACCGAACTGCCAATTTGCAGAGAAGCATGCATAATCCAGTCCTTGGCCTCTGGTGGGATTGGATGATCCGGACTAGATGGGCCTTCCCCAAAAGTCTGCATCGCGAGCACTTCCGCACCAAATGCCTCTTTGTAGAATTCGACAGCTTCACGCCCGTTACCATTGGTAACAAGGTACACATTCAAGTTAATTGCCATGGATTGTTCATCTCCCTGGATTCTTGTAGTTTATGGGTCAGGTCACTTGCGACATGAGTATATAGTAACGGATTGGCTTTTGACAAGCATAAACTTCCACTCTAATCGGTGACCGTTACAGAGCTATATTTCCCAACATCTTCTTCTCTCATCCCCGCTCCAACCAAGTAAAAAAATAGAACGTTTAGTTCATTTATAACCCTGACGATAATCTACCGAGCACGCCTGACTACTCCTCTTTATTCAAGAAAAAAGCCACTCTCCCGAGTACTTCCCGGTCAAATGGCTATATAAGTTCTATTCAGTTATTACCTGTGTAGTGCCAAGGCTGCGCTACTCATCCCTATATTTATTGTGTCTGCACGATGCGATCAATTTCACTTTTTAACAAAAGGTATCGATGCACACTTCTCATAATGGGTACTTTGGTGAGTTTGTTTTTATCCACGTATAACTTCATCTGGTCTTTACTCAGTCCCAGCAGGCTGCCCGCCTCAGTCACCGTCAGTACCACTTCGGGATTTGTTGCGTTGAACGTCTTCTTCACCTTTTGGTTCCAGTCCTCAAATACCTGCATAGATTCACAATCTCTCCTATCCATAGCCAGTTATTTTCAGGCTGCTTATGTTCAGTATAGCATACTTGTGATTATCGTCACTTATTCCTCTTTATGGCACTGCTAAATTTTCTCCTGATTCGTACGCTTCATATGACAAAAAGAGTCTTTTCCCCTAAATAGCCTTATTGTTAAACTTAGCTTCCTATGTAGGGAGGGGAGAAGCTGAACATACCCATTATCATCTGACATGTATTCACAATCCGGATCATTTTGCGACCATTGTATATGGAATTAAATGGACTTATATGTTAGTGTTTGTTTATTCTATCTAAAGGAGAAGATGACGCTTGAAGAAGATTCTGAAGGCAGCACTTACCTTTACTCTAATACTTAATTTGAGCATCGCATCAGTAGCTATGGCATCACCCGAAACAACAGATCAGAATACATCGGAGAAATTTACAGAGGTACAAACATCCGGGATGGCAAAAGCTAAAGTAGGGAAATATCAAGGCGATGCAACCATCATTATGGATGAAGAAGGAAATCAATCTACGCTAGGGGAGCTAAAAGCCTTAACGAATGTAATATTGCCTGATGATACAAACAAATATGGTACTGTTGATAACAATAGCATTATCAGCATTATCATTTCTCCGCATCACGATCTAGTCACTCCTCTTGCATCAGCGTACGGCCATACTTGGCCTTATTATCAGGAGAACTGGGCCAAAGTTAATTGCTATGGATATGTAGTAAAAAATCTAAACCACCCTATGTAGCCAATCTCGGAAATGCCGGATAGTTTATCGAGTGTTATGGATCGTAAGCGGGTATACTATTATGTGAAATTTATTTTCACAATTCAAACAAGAGGCGCTTATCTATGAGATAAACGCCTTCTATTATTTAATAGATGTAGTTCATACCTAATGGACAACGTTCCCCTATGCTTCATCCCAGAAACGGCGCAGATTGTCCATCGCGATTTTGGAAGCAGCTTTGCATTCCTCCATGCCTTCGAACTCCACCGTAATGTTGCCATCATAACCGGAGTCTTTGATCAGTTTGACGATTTTACGGATGGGAATATCACCTTGACCCACGATTGCACCGCGCAGGAAGTTACCATAAGTCGTGGTAAACCACTCCCCTTCCCCCGGATGCTCGTCATACGGACGGAAGTAGAAGTCTTTGAAATGAATGAGCGAAGCGTAAGGCAAATTTTTCATCACACCGATAATTGGATTTTCGTCCACACACATGAAATTGCCAATATCCAGCGTTGTTTTGAAATTAGGCCGGTCTACGGCATGCAATACTCGCTGAACCCGATCACTTGCCTGCACACTGAACCCATGATTCTCAATCGTTGTGATCATCCCGTACTGCGCTGCATAATCCGCAATGATCTGGCTTCCCTTGACCATGAGTGGCAGATGCTCTTCAAACCAGGCTATGGTTGTGCTCTCCTTGGGTAGCTTGAATGCGGTAACGTCGTGGCGCAGATGACGTACACCCATCCGGTGTGCAACATCCACATGTCTTTTGACTCGGTCCATCTCTTCTTCAAAAGCCTCTTCCGTCTCCTGCACGAAATTGGYCGGCATCGAATAGTTCGACAGCTCAATCCCTGCTGCTGCGGCTCGCTCCCGAATCGCTTCCGCTAACTCATGATTATCCTCCACCGTATATCCGTAGGGAACCATCTCCATATGCTCACCGCCGTTTGCGGCAATCCAGTCAATCACATCCAGCACCGTCATGGCTCCCGAATTAAGATCATTCAGCAAACTGTACGTGCTCAGACCTACCTTCATCTGCTCCACTCCTATCGATATTGTTTGATGAACTGCACGGCTTTGCGAATATCCACTTCCGGTTGGTCTCCCACTTCGCGCTCAATGGTTAGATACCCTGTGTAACCAATCTCCTGCAGCGCGGCAAAATAAGCATCAAAATCAACAGCCCCTTCACCTAACGGAACTTCATGGAAAAAGGCACCGGAAGCTACCATTTCGGCAATTTTCTCATGATCCATCGGAGCGTAACCCACGGCACCGTACACGTCCCGTGGATCGACCTCTTTCAGACGCAGGCCATCCTTCACATGGGTATGTACGATATAATCCTTAAGCAACTTCACACCCTGCACCGGATCATCTCCTGTCACCATTACCATGTTCGCCGGGTCAAAGTTAACGGATACCCCGTTCGTAGAGAGAGTATCGAGAAACCCTTTCAGATCAGCAGCGGTTTCCGGCCCAGTCTCGATGGCAAAGTAGGCACCGACACTTTTGGCGTACTGTCCCAGTTCCTCACAAGCCACGTGCAGTGTTTCGTATACTTCAGAAGATGCATCATGTGGAACAATACCGATATGAGTGGTCACAATATTTGTGCCCAGATCAAGAGCCAGATCAACAATTCGCTTGGACTTTTCCACTTTCCATGCATTGTCTTCCTTAACCTGAAAGCCGTGACCGCCCAGATCACCTACCAATGCTGAAATCTCAAGACCGAGACCATCTATATAACTGCGAAGCTCTTTACGAGCCGCAAGCGACAGATTTGTCGGGTCCATCTCCCCCTTCACCGCGTAGATCTGCACGCCTTCTGCCCCTGCATCCTTGGCTTTCAACAGCCCTTCCCGTACACCTACGCCAAAACTGTCCACAATTACACCGATTTTATTCGTTAATTTCATGTCGTACCTCCCATGAGATTAGATGAGTTATGCTGTCCTTTAGATGGCACAAGCTTTACCGACTTGATTTCATAGGGTTTAAATGTCAGTTTAAATGCCCCACCCTGGCAAACGAGCGGCGCAAGCTCATCTTCCAGCAGATTTATTATGGATGCACTCACATTAGGTTCATTCCACTGTATCTTTACAGTCTCCCGGCCTCCGGTTGATTCGTAGAAACGCAGTACCGTTCCTGTTCCGTCTTCCGATACCTTGATCGTATCCAAAATAATATGTTCACTGTGGAACTGAACCCAGCTGTGTTCCGAAGGCTTTACACCCGCATGTGGTGTGGATGCAACCACCTGTACCGGATGATTCAGTTCCATTGCACACTGCACGACATTAGCCTGACGCCAGTCACCCGCATGCGGTAGTACCGAATATGTGAACTCATGCTTCCCTTGATCGGCCTGTATATCCGGCCATTTTGGCGCACGTAGCAAGGACAGACGGATCATGCAATCCTTAATGTCGTAGCCATACTTACAGTCATTCAGCAAACTAAAGCCACTATTGCCCTCGGAAAGATCAGCCCAACGATGCCCGCACACCTCAAACTGCGCCCGTTCCCAACTTGTATTATTATGCGTTGCCCGCTCCAAGGCACCAAATGGAATCTCATAGGTTGCTTTGGATGCCACCAAATCTACCGGGAAAGCCACCTTGAGCAGCTTATGACTTTCATTCCAGTCTACCCGAGTTTTAAAATCAACGCGCCGCTGATGATGAGACAAAATTACATCCTGGCTAATCTCGGAATCATTCAGCTTCCAGCGGAACCGAAGTACATCCTGTACAGAGCCGCGCTGGATAACCTCTCTGGAGATCAGCTGTACAGCACCCGCCCGTTGAGCTTCAAACCGAGGATCAATATCCCATGCATCCCAGTACGTCGGTTTGTCATGGAAAAACTGCCACTCATTCGCTCGGTCACCCGGCTTCAACCATTCACGCTCTACGGTCTTGTCATACCATCTTGTGATCTCACCCAAGTCGTTGAATTCGAGCAAATAGAACTCAGTTTCCCAACATGCAGGTATCTGCTCAAACTTAGCTGTCTTTTGAATCGCTGAACACACTTCTAGAACTGCATTTGTTGTTCTTTTCCCTACTGTGATGTCGCCCTCACCTGTTGCTCCTAATGCGCTATCCGCTCCCTGTTCTACGGTTACCGCTATTTCTTCTTTTGAATATCGTTCTACTTCTTCTTTTGCTTCGGCTTCCAGCTCTGCTTCTCCTACTTCTGCACGCAACATTTCCTCTTCTGCCTCTCGCAGCCATATGGTGATGTACCCAAAGGCAGGAATCGAAGGAACAAGAACATGCAGTCTAACCCTATTTTCTTGCTCTTCCCGCTCTACCTCGCTAATCAAACGATTCCCATACCGATCATATGCCGCCAAGCCATCCCAATCCGTATCCCCTGCGATACAGATCACTTCACTCCGTTCCCAGCCAAGGCTGTTGAATATGACATATGGCACGCCCAATACTTCATCTGTAGTGATGTTATCCGTGATCACTCCGAGTGTATCCTGTAAGACTTCATTACCAAGTGCAAACACCTTCTTATACTCTTCAGCAGAAGTTACATACACTTCGGGAATGGACGTACCCGGAATAATATCATGGAACTGGTTCAGCATGATCAGCTTCCAGCCTTCATCAAGCACTTCCTTCCGTTCTAACATCCGGCCGTGATCATGATCCCACTGGCTCCAGATTTCTGCTTCGCGATAGAGCACCTCGGCCTTACGGTTGCTGCGTTTATTCCGCGCGTGGGTGGTATACGTACCCCGATGCAGCTCCAGATACAGGTCACCGTGCCACTTCGGCAGAATCGGTTGGCTCGCTGCAATCCCTTCAAAAAAGGCTGCCGCCGTGCTAAATTGACTAATCGGCTGCCCTGCCATCAGGTGAGAACGCTCCGCAAACTCCACCATCTCATTCGTCACACCGCCGCCACCATCACCGTGCCCATACAACAACATCTGCTCTGCATGAACGTCTTTTTGCTTGTAGGACTGCCAGTGTTCATGCACATCTTTGGGACGTGTATGTTCATTTACACCATGATTCAGGTAAGACAGCACCGAGGTACCGTCAATCCCCACCCAGTCGAACAGATCATACGGGAACACATTCGTATCATTCCAGTTCAATTTGGTCGTCATAAAATAAGGAATGTCGGCAAGCCTCAGTATCTGAGGCAGCGATGCACAATATCCAAACGTATCCGGCAGCCATTCGATATTCGAACGTTTGCCAAACTCTGACTGATAGAACTGCTGTCCATACAAAATCTGGCGCACCAAGGACTCACCACTTGGAATGTTCAAGTCCGGCTCCACCCACATGCCGCCAACCAACTCCCAGCGACCTTCGGCAATACGTGCCTTCACCCTTTCGTACAGCTCGGGATAGTGCTCCTTCACAAAAGCATATAGTTGAGGCTGGCTCTGGGAGTACACAAAATCTGGGTACGTGTCCATTAACGTACACATTGTAGAGAACGTCCGGCTCGACTTGCGTACGGTTTCCCGTACAGGCCAGAGCCAAGCCACATCGATGTGAGACTGTCCGACCAGATGCATGAACCCGCTTCGATGCTGCTCTGGGTCTTCCCGCTCCACGGTCTGGGCGATTCTCTGTTCCAGCTCACGCAGCCACACACCATCCTGCCAGCGTACCGGATCATGGTACATCTCATCCATCACCTGATGGACAGCCCGAACCAATGTTATGCGTTTTAGGTCCTTCTCTGGTAAAGCCTGCAGCGATTCTGAAAGTACCATTATGCTGTACATCAGGCTCTGCAGCGGTTGATTTACATGAACCAGTGCTGCTCGTATTCCTTGAATCGGTGGCTGGATCACCGCTTGCCGATTGAGTGGATCATGCGGTTCGGGGATGGGATCATACAGCTCAATCTCAAGCTGTGGCGAGATTCCCACACGTTCTCTTGGGAGAGGTACGAAAGTATGATTGCGATCGAGCCCGTGATAAGGGACACGATTCACCTTCAATAACCCTTCCCCGCCAGCTTCAAAAACAAATCCAATCGTATGCCCCTGCCACGTCTCAGGAATCTGCACTCTTTTGCTCAGAAAATAAGTTGTTCCTTGTGTGCTGTTCAACGGATTCAGGGACTGTTGTAACGCCTGGCCTGCTTCCTGATGCACTTGCCCAGTTTCATCTTCTTGCCGATCGTCAGACTGCTGTTCATCCGCATACTCATGTCCTTGTTCAAATGCACGATCCTGCTCATGCGCATATCCCAGCTCGTACTCGTATTCTCCCGGCCGAATATAGCGGGCGCGTTGCAGCTGCCACTCGGGAAGCTCCAAAACCTCTAGCCACTGCCGCTGCTTCAAATCTTCGATAAACCGCTGGATGCGAATCATACGGTCACCTCCACCTGTTGTACATGCAGACTGCAAGCCGTCCAGTCGGCAGAGCTACGTCCGACCATGAGCTTGAATTCACCCGGTTCCACCACAGACTGGAGACGGGAGTCGATCAGTGCGAGATGTTCCTTTTGCACGGGAAACGTTACGGTTCGGGTCTCACCTGGCTCCAGATGGATTTTACAAAAACCTTTCAGGGCGATTTCAGCCTGGGTAACGGAAGCCGACACATCGCTAATGTACAGCTGAACGACCTCTTTGCCTGCCACGGCACCCACATTCGTCACTTCGACCTGCACCTGTGCCTCCTCGTCCGGCTCAATCACTTCCGGTGTCACTCGTACATTGTCGTACTTGAAATCCGTGTAGCTAAGCCCATGTCCGAAAGCATATTGCGGCGTTAGCTCCATCTCCAAGTATCGCTTGCCGCGCGTCCGTTTCGCATGATAGTACACGGGAAGCTGACCTTCATGTTTAGGAATGGATACGGTCAGTCGTCCCGATGGATTCACGTCCCCGAACAGTACATCTGCGATGGCATTGCCCCCCTCCTGCCCCGGATACCATGCTTCCAGAATGGCCGGAATATGCTCATCGATCCAGGGTTCGGCAATAGGGCGCCCGTTAATATACACCACAACGACCGGTTTCCCCAGTCTATGTATTTCCTGCACCAGTTCCAGCTGTACACCCATCAGGTTCAATGAGGAACGGTCAATGCCTTCCCCGCACTCCATGTCATTCCACGGATCGTCGGTTACCACGGATGCCCCTGTCCGCAGATCAATCGTACCTTCGCCAAAATCGCGAGCACTCGATCCGCCCATCACCATAACGATGACATCAGCCTGCTCCGCACATGCAAGCGCCTGTGCAAAGCCTTCTCTCGAATTACCCTTGATCCGGCATCCGGGTGCATACAGCACCTGAGCAGTATCCGTCCCACCGAGTTTGCGCGTGATACCATCCAGCACCGTCACAATCTGCTCCCTTGGCTGCGGCGAGGTATAGTCTCCGAGCTGATTATAGATATGGTTGGCGTTCGGCCCGATCACAGCCAGTTTGGTTCCCTGAGCAGCAAGCGGAAGCAAATGTCCTTCATTTTTCAACAGGACAATTCCCTCTTGTGCCACCTCCCGCGCAACCCCGACATGCTCCTCACACCCGATAACCTGTTCTGCAAAATCAGGATCAACATATGGCTGCTCAAACAAACCGAGCCTGAATTTCATCTCCAACACCCGTTGCACCGCCACATCCAGCTCTGCCTCTTCCAGTAAACCCTGTTCAAGCGCCTGTGCCAGATGTTTGCGGTACATGAATCCGGACATCTCCATATCTACACCTGCCCGCAGGGACTGCGCCACGGCTTGCTCTCCGTCCTCTGCCGTGTTGTGTCCGTTCACCAGCATCTGGATCGCGCCAAAATCGGTAATGACAAATCCGTCGAAACCCCACTTCTCCCGCAAAAGATCATGAAGCAGATACGTACTGGACGTACACGGCACACCATCGATCTCGTTATAGGCCGTCATGACCGAGCAGGCTCCGGCTTCCACCGCTTGTTTGAACGGAAGCAGGTCGATTTCATGCAATTCACGCATTCCCATATGCACTGGCGCTGCATTGCGCCCGCCCTCTGAACTGCCGTACGCCGCAAAATGTTTGAGTGTCGCCACTACCGTTCGATCTGAATCAAGCCGCTCTCCCTGCAATCCATGAATGGCTTCCACAGCAAACTGCCCGATGAGATAAGCGTCTTCGGCAAAACATTCCTCCGTTCGTCCCCATCTCGGGTCACGAACGACATCCAGCACCGGAGAATACGTGGCTGCACCGCCCTGACTCCGGGTTTCTACAGCGATCGCCTCGCACATCCTGCGATACAGATCGATATTCCACGTACTTCCTACCGTGAGCGGCACAGGGAAGACCGTTGCACCAATTGCCATATGCCCGTGGGAACACTCTTCTCCGAACAGAATCGGAATCCCTAATCGGGAACGCTCTATCGCATATTGCTGAATGACATTCGTTGCCACCGCACCTTGCCGGGGCGTTAGCCCTGTCCCCAAAGTTACTTCCGTCCATGGATCTGCCCTGAGTACACCATACAATGAGCCGACACCACCCCGCGCCATGTCTGCCTCGAACTCTTCCGTCACCTGCACCGAGCCATCTGCCGCTTTCTTGTACGTTTTCCACCCCATAGGCTGGATCAACTGCCCGATCTTCTCCGCGATGGTCATTCGTTCGAGCAGATCCTGTACCCGCTCCTGAATGGGAAGTGATACATCTTTGTAGCCCATTTGCGTTTGCATATGCACATTCTCCTCCTGCCTGTGAGTTGGTCATACGTGGAGCTTACATCGCCTTTCGATAGTCACTTGGAGCCATGCCAACGACATTTTTAAAAGCACGGTTGAAGGAATTGTAGTTCGTATATCCCACTTCCTCACTGATCTCCTGGATCGCTTTGTCCGTCTGTTGCATGAGCTGTTTCGCTTTTTCGATCCGGTGACTGATGAGCAGATCCACGAATTTCTCGCCAATCTCATCTTTGAAAAGCTTGCTCAGATACTTCGGATTGATATCGAACAGATCACTAAGGTAATTCAGCGACAGATCGGGATTGTTGTAATGCTCCTCGATATATTTGCGAATCTCCAGAATATGTGATCGATGTTTACGAGAGCATTGCAGTGTCTCCATCTGCCGCGCCAGTTCACGGAACCCTTCCAGGCACAGCTCGCGCAGATCATCCAGCGTCTCCCAACCTTCCAGCCGTGGCAGCAATGGCGTAAATATCGCCGCCCATGACTCCTGATATTCGCGTGGAAGCTCGGCAAATTCACGATTATAATGCTGGAACAACAGCTGGACCGTGTTCATAATCTCCTGACGAGACAGAACGGACTCGCGAATCTGCTTAAACAGCCGTTCAAAATGCTGTTCCCAAGCATCGTCTGATAGCCGCATCGCCTGCACTAGCAAGGAGATAGTCTTTAAAAACTCATACACATCATTTGTCGAACTCGGTACATCTCCGCACGGTATGATCCGATTGGTGCCCAGAACCGCCTTGTACTCCAGGGCATGCACAGCCTCTTTAAGCGAAGCCCGAAGTCCGCGAATATCCACGGCAACCCTGCCCACACCAATCGTGACGGTAAAGTTCAAATACTGACCAACCCGATCCAGATATCCGCTGAGCAACTGCTTTTCCGTCTCTTCCGACCGTTCCGTCTCAGGCAGCCAGAGGATGGCGTACAGTCGCTGACTTGAAACCCACTCCGCCCATACCTCGGTTCCTTCTTGCCGTGCACTTTCCTGCAAAATGCTCGACAGCACGAATTTCAGGAGGGCTTGATCCTGCTGATGATACTCATCCATAAATACATCGTATCGATCCATCTCCACCACCATCACAGCCCAGCGATGCTCTAATTCCGGCAGCTTGAACTTGCTCATCTCCGCAGATAACTCATGACATGTGTAATCCCGCGTACCTTCCAGCAGTTCCTGAAAGAAGACCTTCTTCTGCAAAATCAGATTCTCTTCATGCTCCTCCTGATATTGCTTCGTCTGGTCGATCATGCGCTCCAGTGTAGTATGAATGAAACGGAATTCATTCTCCTTGCCATAGTTCAATGCTGACGGTTTCTGTGAAGATACAGTCTGAATTAAGGTAACAATCTGCTGGATCGGTTTATAGTTTCTGCGTGTCACATAGACGACCCATACAACCCCGATCAGCACAACAGCGACAGCGAAAATAAACCAGATATTATAAAATTGCAGCGTAAACTTGATGATTTTCCCGTTATTTAGCCCCGTCTGCACCTTCCAGCCACTATAGCTGGACGTGAATTCAGAGAATACCTCTCCCGAAGCGGAAACTGGCTTGGAAGCAAGCATCTCAGCATCAGGCGTACCACCATGCCAGAGACTTCCACCGGATCGGTTATAGATGTTCACAAACGTAAATTCAGGGTCGTACATCTGCATAATAGATTTTTGTAGCGTGTTCAACTCAACGTTGGTCACTACAAGACCTCTACCGTTCCCGACATTCCGCACAATCGTAATGACCTGCTCCGCCGATTGGGAAGGAAACGCCTTGAATGACCGTGCGCCGACCCACTTCTGCTCATCTCTCGTCCGGCTGTCTGCAATAAAGACTGCATCGGGAAACTCGTTGATCGGAACGGCCTTGCCATTGCTAAAAACGGTGTTATCGCTGTACCTGACCAGGTAGACCGAGTCGATCAGCGGATATTCTATCTTCAATTCATCGATGACCTTAACTGCCTGAATGCCGGCATAGACATCCTCGCTGCCAGATACCGAGAAATAATTTTTCAGATTAGAGTTGGTCAAAATCTCGCGCAGTACCTTGAAATCAATGGAACGCAAGGAATTATCCAGATACTGTGTCACCTGTGAAGCCAAAAAYTCATTGGCCTTAAGTGCTTCCCTTCGGTTCTGTTCGTTAAATACCTGAAAGAAAATAAAAAATAAAATCGTCGTCACAATAAAAAAAATAGGCAAATACGATAACAGCAAACGTCTGAACCAATTGTTGTTCATCTCCGCGCCCCCCCACCAATCCATTTCATGTTGCATGACGACAAACCACTTGCACCTTGCCTCTGTTCACAAATTTTTCATAATTATGCGTTCATTATATCGAATGACGTGGGGTTGTCATAGGAGAAGACTGCCCCGGTCACGGGTGACAGGCGGGACAGTCCGTATATACTACTTTTTCTCAATTGCACGCTGATAAATATCCAGATAATTGCTCAATCCAAGTCCATCGAAACCTTTCACGTACGAGTCCCAATCCTTATCAATGCTCTTGCTGCCGATGATGAACTGAGCCATATTCGTCTGTACATAGTCTTTGATTGCGGTGGTCAGCTGAGCCGCGGTCTCGGTATCCTCTGGACGAATAAATACGTTGGCAGGATATACTTCTTTGGGAGCGTATGGAGCATATACTTTCGTCGCCTGAGCAAGCCTTGTACCGTAGCCTTCAGCAGACAGCGGGTCTTGACCTTCTGCAAACAAGTTACGGAACGTGTTGGACAAGTCATGCGCACCGATCTGTGACCAGCTCTCGTTCACAACCACGTTTGGATCACGTTCAGGCAGGTTGTAATAGCTGTACTTGGCAGGCTCCCCATTGATGTTCTTCTCATCCGGGTCTGCTTTCTTCCATCCCTTGCCTTCGGTCGGGCCATACTCTGCGTAGAGTGCACCCTCTTCACTGAACATGTAATCTACAATTTTGATGGCTGCGATCTGCTGTGCTTCGGTCGCTTTGTTGGTAATGGCAAATTCAAATTCACCCACACTTTGCGTTGCTCCCGTCGTCTGCACACCATCCGGCCCTTTGAGTGGAGGCACGATTTCCCAGTGCTGGTGACGGGTAATCTTTTTGTCATACGTATTCACCAGATAGCTGACCAGTGCCGTTGTAATGGAGCCAACCACTTCGTCGCCTTCTTTATTCCCCAGTTGACCAATCGCCTGGTCATTCTGTGTGAAGGAAGCCGGGTCGATCAGGCCATCCGCGTACAGCTTGTGCATGTACTCCAGCCCCTTCTTCCATCCCTCCTGATTGGCGGCAAAGCTGACCTTGCCGTCGTTCACGATCAGGTATTTATCGTTATCGTTGTATATAAAGCTGTTCATCAGGTAAGCATCAATGTTGCCGTTCCACACATACTTGTTCGGTGCACCTGTGAGCGGGATCTCATCGGCTTTGCCGTTGCCGTTCGGGTCTTGGGTTTTGAACGCCTTCAGAACGGTATACAGTTCGTCGGTCGTCGTTGGCATTTTCAGCCCCACCTTATCCAGCCATTCTTTGTTGATCCAATATTTCTGCGCATACGTACAGTGGTAACATTCATTAAAAATAGGCAGTGCATAGATGTTACCGTCCGGTGCCGTTATGGCATCCTTAAAATAAGGCTTCTCTTCCATCACTTTGGTGAGGTTCGGGCCATATTGATTGATCAGGTCTTGAAGCGGAAGGAACACGCCTTGTTTACCATAGGTTTGAAGATCCGAGGTGGTGAACTTGCCGTGCAGGAACACTTCAGGATAATCCCCACTGGCTAGCAGCAATTGTCTGCGATCCTGCAAAGCGTCTGTCGGGGCCAGGTCCCATTTCAAGGTCACGTTGAACTTTTTTTCGATAAACTTGGTGAATTCATTGTCCTCCATCGGCGCTTTACCTTGCGGAGCAAAAAAAGTCATCGTTACAGGACCGCCGCTCTCGCCGCTCCCCTCACTACCTGTACCCGCTTTTTCAGATGAACTGCATGCGGACAATATCGTCACCGAAGCGAAGATCAGACACAAAATTGAAATCCAGGATTTTCTCAAGCTGACTCCTCCTTTTTGTTCATAACGGCAAACCTTTGGTTAAGCTGTACGGGTTGATATAGGTTCTATAAGTTTCAAAAACCAATCCCGGAAGCCGGCGTGTGCCCCCACCTCCTTTCAAGAACCGGCTACCATCTATCCTTTAAGTGAACCGACCATAACCCCTTTGACAAAGTGTTTTTGGACAAAAGGATACATGATCAGAATCGGAATACTGGCGACCACAATCAGCGCATATTTCAGCACCTGCTCGAACCCTTGATCCCTCATCTGCTGACTTGTATTTGCGAGCATGGCCGGATCAGCCGCATTCAGAATTAACAAGTTACGAAGCACATATTGCAGCGGGAACAACTTCTCGGAGCGCAAGTAGATGAGTGCATCAAAGTATGCATTCCAGTGACCGACGGCGTACATCAGGGTCATCACCGCCAGAATCGGTTTGGAGAGCGGCAGCACAACGCTGATCAGGTAGCGGATATCCCGGCATCCGTCCATCTCGGCAGCTTCACCAAGCTCCTCGGGGATTGACGACTGGAAAAAGGTGCGCGCAACGATGACCTGGAACACGGCAAGTGCTCCGGGAAGCCACATCGCCCAGCGGGTATCCAGCAGGTGCAGGTCTTTCATCAGCAGGTAGGTCGGAATCAGACCCCCGTCAAAAAACATCGTAATCATCATGAAGATGATGATGGCTCCCCGTCCGTAGAACGACTTGCGGGAGAGCGGGTAAGCCAGCATAACAGTCAGTGCAACGTTGATGAACGTACCGACTACGGTGTAAATGATCGTGTTGTAAAACCCGAGCATGAGTTGCTGGCTTTTGAAAATGGAGATGTACGCCTTGATGTTAAAATCAACCGGGAACAGCCACACTTGGCCGGATGTTACGGCGCGTGACGAGCTGAATGAGGAGCTGACGATGTACAAGAGCGGGTAGAACACCGTTAACAGAATGGCAATCAGAAAGATATAGTTGATAGTCATGAAAATACGGTCGCCAACCGGGTCTTTAATTCGGTTCCGATTCATCAGATTAAACATGGACATGCTCCTCCTTTACCACAAGCTGTTCTCGGATACTTTGCGGGAAATGCTGTTGACGATGACCAGCAGAATCAGGTTAATGATGGAGTTGAAGAAACCAACTGCCGCGGAGAAGCTGAAATTCGCTCCGATCAGACCGACCTTGTACACGTACGTGGAGATGACCTCCGAAGCGCTCGTATTCAGCGGATTCTGCATGAGGTATATTTTTTCGAAGCCAACGCCCATAATGCTGCCCAGACTTAGAATCAACATGATTACGGTGACCGGAACAAGAGTTGGAAGGTCGATGTGCCATATTTTCCGCAACCTTGAGGCACCGTCCATCTTGGCCGCTTCGTATAGAGAAGGATCAACGCCCGCCAGAGCCGCGATGTATATAATCGAGGAGTACCCCATACCCTGCCATACCCCGGACCAGACATAGATTGATTTGAAATATTCGGGAATCCCCATAAAGTTGGTCATCGGGAAACCCAGCCAGCTAAATAACTTGTCTACAACGCCCACATGGGGGGAAAGCATCAGAATAATGATGGATACCATGACAACGGTGGAGATAAAATGCGGTGCATACGTAACCATCTGTACGGTCTTTTTAAAGTAACCCGTTCGAATCTCGTTCAGCGCCAAGGCTAGCAAGATCGGTATAGGGAAACCGGCAAGGAGGGAATAGAAACTGATACCAATGGTGTTCTTGATCAGCAGCCAGAAGTTCGGAGAATCGAAGAAAGCTTCAAAATGTTTGAGTCCGACCCATGGACTGCCCCAGATGCCTTTGACCACGCTGAAATCTTTAAAGGCAATCTGCACACCCACCATCGGAATGTATTTGAAGATCAATAGATACAACACCGGAGGCAGCACAAGCAGGTACAGCTCCCAGTGCTTTTTGAAGCTTTTGATGAACGGATGCTGCTTCTTGGGCGCTGTCTGACGTAATTGTTGCAGCTCCATGTTCCCAGGTATGCTTTCTGTACCTCGACTCATTTGCGTCACTCCTTCTCAGCCTCAAGTGTAATAATACATTACATTCAGATTCCTTAAACGTTAGTTTTCGACGCCCGTTCGATGCCTTGAATCCAATCAATGTTAACAATCATATCAGGTAGCGCTTTCTTAATTTGATAGTACCTTGCCGGGGTCTTTTTGATCAATTTGCAATTTTCTCCGACCTCTCTTTATTCTAAAAACCCTTGTGGATCAAGTGTTTAGGCCACTGTATTGTTGGTATCTGTATTTGCTATGTACAAAAAATAAATTCCGGAGGTGTGGATATCTCCCCCGGAATTGACATGTGATTTTATGATTTGGTGATTAATCTAAATGTATGAGTGATCGGTGCTTGGTTGCTTGCGGCTGCTCGTGGCAGCTCCACGAGTAGCCCTTCTTCGGTTTGCTGAAACGAAAGTACGTCATTTGTACCGATGAGTTCAACACGCTCCACCTTTTCCACATATGGAATGATCAGCCGCTCTTCTAGGGTCTCGCTCTCGTTGCGATAGATGCGGAAGGCATATACGGTGTTGATTCCTTCCTTCTGTGTAAATGCCCACTCTTTCGTGTAAAACGGAGCGCAAATGCGGGTGCCATAAATGCCTTCGCCGTGTGTATTCAGCCACTCTCCAAGTCCCTGGATGCCTCGAATGGCCCCTTTGGGTAGACGTCCGTCCGGCTGCGGCCCGACATTCAGTGCCAGATTCCCGCCTTTGGATACCACTTCGAGCAAAATATGCGCAAGCTGCCGGCCCGATTTGTACTGATCATCGAAGCCAAAAGCAAAGGAATGCCCGACGGTAATGCAGCTCTCCCACGGGATATTCATCGGATGTTCCGGAATCGTCTGCTCCGGGGTGACGATGTTCTCATACGCCCCGCCAACGGTGCGATCTGCGGACAGAAGCCAAGGCTGCGTGCTCTTTCTCGCCCGCTCGACCACTTCACCAAGCCGAATATCCTGACCGTGGCGGCCTTCGCGTACCCAGCCTGCATCGAGCCACAAACACTCAATCCGTCCGTAATTCGTTAGCAGTTCCATGATCTGCTCATGGGTGAACTCCACGAACTTTTCCCACATCCAGGGATACTTGTGCGGATCATAAGAAGGGCCGCGCCACATATGGCGTCCGCGCTCCATGCCTGGTGCCCAGTAATACGGTGTGTGCCAGTCCGCTTTGGAAAAGTACGCCGAGATGCCCAGCCCCTTCGCACGGAAGGCATCGAACAACACCCGGCAGATATCGGCATATTTATGCTTGTGGAACGGCGTGTCCTTGCCTGTAATTCGGTAATCGGTCGTTTTGGTATCCCACATGCAGAAGCCGTCATGATGCTTGGTCGTAAACAGGAAGTATTTAAAACCGTTGTCGGCGGCCATCTGTGCCCATTCCTCGGGCTGGAACCGAATCGGATTGAACGTTTTGTTCAGGTCAAAATATTCACGCTTGAAGTCCTCCATATCGTCCGTCCAGTCCACATCATCCCGCGACCAGTCACCATCCTCATCGCTCAGCGCCCACGATTCCACCAAGCCGAGTTGCGAGTATGGCCCCCAGTGCATCATCAAACCCAGCTTCTGATCTTTGAACCACTCCAGCCGCTCCAGCAGCAGTGGATCTTCCGGCTTTACCCATTCGTCTTCTTTGCTAAAGTTGTGTACGCCTGCTTCAACGATGTGCTCTTCCTGCTCTGGCAGGGGGGGATTGGTTTGAGTCAAAATAAATCATCTCCTTTAGTTGAAATTTCTGACGTTGTAAAAGGTGGATTTACACTGGGGCACTCCGATTGCAGTACCATCTTTCGATCGCTGTTACCCCCGGATTCCTATGAATTATTTCCCTGATGGGGAAATCCGGTGGTAAAGGCGAGCGCTCCGCTTCTCCAGATTGGTTCTGCACTCTGCGTTTCACGTGTAAATGGATTTTTTACAACGGGCCAAGGCGGGTTCACCTCGTCGATTGGGTAACTGGTCACGTCGGGTTACCTGTTCCCTCCGTTTTGGGTAGAATAACGACCTTAAGATCACTGACGGATTACACTGGGGCACTCCGATTGCAGTACCATCTTTCAATCGCTGTTACCCCCGGATTCCTATGAATTATTTCCCTGATGGGGAAATCCGGGGGGAGCGTATGCTTCCGATGCAGCTTTCCTGCGGAAATCTTTCAGGCGAGCGCTTCGCTTCTCCAGATTGGTTCTGCACTCTCCGTTTCACGTGTAAATGGATTTTTTACAACGTGATTTCTTTGCCCTCGCGCGCGGATTCGTAGATGGCGCACAGCATTTTCATTACCTCTACGCCGTCCTCGACGGGGCTAAGGGTTTCTTTTCGGCCTTGCGTGCTGTCGATAAAGTGGTTGATTTCATTACGGAACGAACCCATGAAGTCAAAGGATTTAAAATCGACCTGCGGTGTCATGTTCAGAATGGTATCGAACTTCTCTCCAATAATCGAAATCTCTGGCTCCAGCTCGGCTCCTCCTTTGTCACCGTAAAGCTTAACTGTTGTTTCATCAGCCTTTGCATGTAGGGTGAAGCTGACATCGACCAACAGGCTTGCCCCATTTTCAAAACGGATCAATGCATTAGCCATATCTTCCACCGTGTTCTGTTCCGCATCGTAATCTGCAGCCTTATAGAACGAAAGATTGCGAATGTTCGCCCGGTTGCCGAGACGATTGGAGACGTTAGCGGAAACGGATTTCACCTTTGGTCTGCCCATCAGGTACCAGCAGATGTCGATGACATGAACACCGATATCAATCAACGGGCCACCGCCAGAGCGACTTTTATCCGCAAACCAGCCACCTGGATTGCCAAGACGGCGCAGACTGGAAGCTTTGGCATAATAGATTTCGCCCAGTTCACCTTCGTCGATGAACTTTTTCAGAATCTGGGTGTTGTCACTATAGCGGCGAACAAAACCTACTTGCAGCAGCTTTCCGCTGCGATGAACGGCTTTTTCTACCTCTAATGCATCCTCTACGGTCTGGCATAACGGCTTCTCGCACAGCACGTTTTTGCCTGCATCCAGCGCCGCAATACTGATCTCGGCGTGCGAATCATTCCATGTGCAGATGCTAACCGAATCGATTTCCGGCAGAGCGAGTAAGTCTCTATAGTCCGTAAACACATGAGTTGCTCCATACTGCTTCGCCACATCAGCGGCACGAGTCTCGTTCAGATCACAGATCGCATAAATCTCCACTTCCGGGTTGCTGGCATAGGCTTGCAAGTGACAATCGGATATCGAACCAGCGCCGATGACAGCGACTTTTAATTTGGACATTTTACTACCCCTCCAGTGTTAAAAATGAAAATGAATACCGTTCAGCTTGGCAGAGCCAGCTTTTTATAAAAAGTAGCACGACCTTGAATCATTCATACTGATCACATTTCGATGTATTTCATCTGAGAGAAAACGGATAACGGCGTCTTCTTTCATACGGCCTACTTTCTTGCTAAACCTTCTATATAAAAGACTCACTACACTGCATCTCACAGCACTAAACCAATCGACACGGGATAGCATAGCGATGCCAGATCATAGCAAAGCACATAACGACACAATGTCACACCTCATCCCACAAACGACGCACGTTATCCATAGCAATACACGAGGCGGTTCGGCAATCCTCCATGCCTTCAAATTCAACCGAGATATATCCGTCATACCCGGATTGCTTCAACACACGGAACACCTCAGGCATGTCGATATCACCATGACCCACGATAGCTCCGCGCAGATAATTGCCATGGGAGGTCTGGAACCATCCTTCGCCGGGATTCCGGGTGGAAGGACGCCAGTAGAAGTCTTTGGCATGAACGATAGACGCGTGAGCAATATTATTTTTCACCGCACTCACCGGATCTTCATCCACACAGAGGAAATTCCCGATGTCCAGTGTCGTTTTGAAATTTTCCCGCCCCGTCTCATGTAAAAGCCGCTGAATTCGCTCACTCGATTGCACATAATATCCGTGGTTCTCCACACTTGTTGTAATGCCGAAGCCTGCGGCATAGTCGGCAATTCGTTGACAGGCTTTGACGATCACGGGCAGGTCGGCTTCAAACTGTGCTACAGTCCCTTCCGGTGCAGGCCGGAAAGCCACATCGTGGCGCATCCGTTTCACACCCAGGGCAGCCGCAACATCTACGTGGCGCATAACACTCTGAATTTCTTCCTCCAAAGTCTCGGCATTCTCCTGAACCGCAAAGTTCGCTCCAATGGCATAATTGGAGATGTCGATACCAACCTCCCGAGCCGTAGCTTTAATTTCCTCAATTAACGCTGGATTATCGATCAAACTGAAGCCCATCGGTACAATCTCCACATGCTGCCCGCCCTGCTCCGCAATCCACCGAACGGCATCCGGCACAGTTAGCTCCTTACGATCCAACGCTTGCTGCAAACTGTACGTGCTGAGTCCAACTTTCATCTTCCTCATCCTCTCCCTCTCCTGTGATGGGTGTCCATACCCAACATATACCGTGTTCCATTCCATAGAGCAATTGCCAATAATCGCATGGCTCACCGATTTTCCTTTTCTAGCCCAAATCCGGCTGATCCACGAACATGACAGCGGCATCTGCCGTCCCATGAAGCTCAAATATAATGATCTCATTCTCCCCTTGACGGAGAAGAGGCGCAGGGACATACAACGTCTGTTGCGGGCCTTTATTCCAGTAGCGACCCAGATTGAATCCGTTTACAAATGCAACCCCTTTTGTCCAGCCTTCCAGACGAAGAAAGGTATCCTTTATATCCATCACATCCTCAATATGAAGACTTCCTCGATAAAAAAATGGCTCCTCTTTAACTGTTCTTGCGCTGCTCTCCAGCTCAGACAGCACAGCAAAGGATAAGCCCGAAAGATCGGTCATCGGCAAGCAATGAATCGTCCAATCATACAAAAACTGAAAGCCATGCCGCACACCTTCTGTGATTCCCTTCGGATCTCTCAGATACGGCCCATAATTGATCCGCCCCATATTCTCAACAAGAATGAGCAACTCTGCGCCTTCCGCGGGTACTTCAAAGGATATCGTCGCCGTGGGATTTCCACGTTCCAGTACTCCCTGTAAAAGGCCATCTACAAACACCAGTGCCCGATCACGTACCTCCTGAACGACCAACTCCTGGCGCTCTCTTGGCCCGGAAATAGAGGTCTGATAGCTGATAAATCCGTAATCCTGCCCAAGCTTCTCCATCGGCTCCGGATTTGTACAGTGCATTGGAACAGCCAGTGCATTCAGTTGCTGAAGCAAACTAGCGTGCTGCGCCATCTCAACTCTGCCGTAAGCGGCTGTCCCCATAGACTCTGGTAAAACTAAATCTCTCTCTTCACAGTAACCGTCCTGTTTTTCAAAACTTCTATAACGTGAGAGAACCTCTCTGACCGCATAAAATTTCGCTGTCGGTTCACCCGATTCGCTAAGCAGAGAGTCATAGTCATAACTTGTGATAGTCGGTTCATATTGATCCTTCTGCTGACAATTCGCACCATTATAAAAAGCAAAATTCGTACCGCCATGGAACATGTAGAAGTTCACCGATGCGCCCGTCTCTAACATTTCCTCCAGTACTTTGGCTACATCTGCTGCTTCCCGGGTATGATGTGACTCGCCCCAGTGATCGAACCACCCATTCCAAAACTCCATACACATAAGCGGTTCCTCCGCTTGATATTCACGCAGCTTGGCAAACGCCCACTCTGTTCCCGACCCAAAATTAACTGTTGCCAAGTGTCCTGGCACGGAACCAGCCTGCAGCATATGATCGGTTGGTCCATCCGAGGTAAACAGGAGCACATCCATACCCCGCTGCACCATACCATCTCGCAAATATTGCAGATAACTTGCATCGTTCCCGAAGCTGCCATATTCATTTTCAACCTGCAACGCAATAATGGGTCCGCCTAAGGTGCTCAGAAGGGGTTTTAATTTGGGCAAAAGCACATCGTAATATCGATCCACATGCGCCAGAAACGCCGAATCACTGCAACGGAGTCGCAGATGGTCATCCGCAAGCAGCCAGGACGGCAATCCGCCAAACTCCCACTCCGCACAGATGTAAGGACTTGGACGAACGATCACATGCAGCCCCAGGCTCCCCGCAAGCTGTATAAACTTCTCCACGTCCGCCATACCTTCAAAACAATACTCTCCCGGCTGCGGCTCATGCATATTCCATGGCACATAGGTCTCCACCGTGTTGAATCCGCAGGCCTTCAGCTTCAGCAACCGATCTTCCCAATACTCGGGCACCACTCGGAAATAATGAATGGCTCCTGATAGAATCTGAATCGGTTCTCCATCCAGTATGAATTGTGACCCCTGAACCGTCAGTACCGTCATCTCACATGCCCTCCCGTTCACTATAAAATAAGCTAAATTTCGATAGTGTTGGACACCATCTGGACTCCTGAATGGTCAGCCGAACCCGGTTTGCAGTGACTTTTGGAAAACAGCAAATTCGCTTATATCCAACCACCGTTCCAGCATATATGTCCTGCCACCGACCATCCTCACCGCATACTTCCAGCGTGAATCGTTCGATCCGTTGCCCCGATTGGATATGCTCCATCAATATCACATGGTCGAAGGTCTTTTCTTCCGGCAAAAGCAATTCAATCCACGCGTGCTCTGTTCCTTCGCGTGGGCACCAATAAGCTTTTGGTTTGCGCTCTCCATCCGGATTTAGCACTTGTGAAGCTGCATGTGCTTCGTCCATCGTCTCCGAAGCCTTCGCCTGTGCACCTTGCGCCAAGTCTTCACTGAACGTTGTGCGCAACACCGAACCTAACTCGCGCAGCCGCTGGACATCATTTTCATGAATCAGACCACGCTTGTCTGGTGGCAGGTTAAGCAAAAAACACGCGTTGCCGCCCACGGCGCCGTAATATACGGAGAGTAGTTCCTCCAGCGTTTTGACCTGATCATCTTCACTCGCATGATAGAACCAGCCCGGACGTATCGAGGTATTCACCTCGGCAGGATACCACACCAGCTGATCAGCATAGTCACGAATGACGTCACGGCTCCCCAGATCATGGTCCTGTGTGTTGATTTTCCTCGCAAACGCTCCATCATCCACCTGTTGCGACTGCTCCTGAATCTTCTCATTATCCTGCATATGCGCCGGTACAACGCTCCATTCCGATTCGCGCGTATGTCCTGCCTCATTGCCACACCAGCGTACGTCCGGGCCACAAACCGAAATGACCGCTTCTAGCTGGAGCTCACGAATGAGCGCGTAATAGGCGTCCCAGTCATAGACCTGCCTTTTCCCATTGGGCCCTTCGCCACATGCTCCATCAAACCAGACACAGAAGATATCACCGTAGTTCGTCAGCAGTTCGCGCAATTGATGAAGAAAAAAGGCGTTATACCGCTCCGAATCCCCATAACATGCTTCATGACGATCCCAGGGTGAGAGATACACCCCAAATTTCAACCCGGCGTCACGACAAGCATCGGCAACTTCTCGAACCAGATCACCAGAGCCATTTCGCCATGGACTTGCTGCGACTGTATGATCTGTATAACGGCTGGGCCACAGACAGAATCCATCATGATGTTTGCATGTCAAAATCAGCCCTTTCATGCCTGCGTCCTTACACGCCTTCACCCATTGTCCTGCCTGTAGTTCAATAGGGTTAAAGATCGCCGGGTCTTCCTCGCCCGTCCCCCACTCCCGATCCGTAAATGTGTTCACTGTAAAATGAATAAAAGCATAAAACTCCATCTCCTGCCATCTCATTTGGCGCTCGGACGGAGTGATTTGTGCCGCCTTTTTAATCCAATCCGCTGGTGCTGGTGAAAGCTTTGAGTTCATGGCTTCCCACTCCCTTATATGAAAGGTGCATTTTGTTTTCAGTGCTTTTATTACTTTTTGTTCTATATAAGTTGAACTATTCTTTTACACGTTAACGAAGAGGACAGAAAAAACCTGGAAAAGCGAAGCGTTCGCCTTTATCACCGGGTTTTCCCCTTTGGAAAAGGAAATCCATAAAATCTGGGGATAACAGCGATTGAAAGGTTATTCTGTCATCGGAGTGGACTGTGTAAAATCTTTAGTTCAATTTATATAGCTATTCATCCGCTTCTATAGCCGCCGCTATGTTGGATACTTCGAATACACCCACACAATGGCTACCATTACCGCAGCTCTTGTACTGCACGAATCAACATTGCTTTAGCCTGAGCGACAAGCTGAGCATCTACAGGATGATCGAAACTGCCTCCACGCCGCACGCCCGATCCCATATGAATCTCGGTAATCCACGTTCGGCTCACGATGGTTGAAATCCCTTCAATCGTGACACCCGAACCCGCCATAATCGATATATTTAATGTCTGTCCCATCTCCTGTAACTGCTGTAGTTCGAGCAAACCTTCAGGGGCAGTAGGCTTGCCTCCCGATGTAAGCACACGCTCAACGACACTCTCCTCGCTCTTACTCACACATGCACTCTTGCTCTCACCCTTGCTATTACTCTCACACTCACTCTTGTCCTTGCTGTTATTCTCGCTACTACTCCTGTCCTTACTTTCACTATCACTCTCGCTCTTGTTCTTGTTCTTGTTCTTCATCTCCCTCTCATACTCAAACCTGCCCTTACCCTCACTCCCTCCATTGATGCTACCAATGCTCTCCAGCGCTCTCACCACATATGCACTCGAATCGATGGCGCGATGAAACGTAACTCCCAGCCCCTGAGCGCTTAACAGACAAGTTTGTAAAAAGGAGCGATCCACTTCTCCCTGATCGGTGAGAGCTCCAATCACGATGCCTGCGGCACCTAGCTCCCGCGCCACACGTATGTCTTGGATTATTACTTGAAGATCATCAGCGCTATAGCAGAACGAGCGACTATGAGGCCTTATCATGACATACACCGGAATCGATACCTTGGATACGACTTGTTCAATCTGCCCATAGCCTGGCGTAAGACCACCTTCGGACATAGCCGATACCAGCTCAATCCGATCGGCTCCCCCCTGTTCAGCCGCTTGGGCATCTGCCGCGTCCACCGCTATGACTTCCAATATTGGCTTTATGTTGTTAACTCGCCTATTCATAGGAACACCTCCCCACAAGTAACCACGACAGAAAGGACCGAATAAACGCTTGATCAGCGTTTCTGCGGCCCTTGCTTATTCCCATGTTTGAACGTTCAGTTTCCAGAACGCAACCCGGTCTCTTTTCCACGTATACGAGATGTACAGGTTCTGCCCCTGAGATACGATGGTAGGATAAGAATACTCGCCCGGCTCATCTTCGAGCACCCATTCATCTCCCCAGCTCGCACCATTGTCATTCGAAAAAGTAACCACCAGTGGTGTCCGGGGACTCTCTGTCGCATATCCGCTCACGGGATTGTAGACGAGTGCAAGCAAGCCACTCTCCAGCCGTGTGACATCAATTCCGCTATTGTTGTTTGGCAGTTCTGTCGGGTAAGCTTCACACCATGTCCTGCCACCATCCACCGAGTCACTGCGGAAAACCCTCCCCTCCGTACTGCGAAGCAACATATGTACATCATCCGCACTTGAAGTCCATAGAGTAGGCTGAATCAGACCTTTAGCAATCCAATGATCCGCCCCCACATAAGCAGACAGGTTCATTGGCACGGGTTCACTTTTCGTCCATGTCGTGCCTTCATCGGTTGAAATATCAACAAAAGCTTCCCATACCTGTTTGCCCGGATTCTCCATATCCAATCGCTCAATGGAGGCCGGAGCCAGAATTGTTCGGTTTGCGAGCTGCACAGGTTTATTGCGCACCGGGCCACGACCACCCACATCCCCAGGAACTAACTCACGAGCAGCCGTCCACGTCTGTCCACCATCCTCCGAGCGCATGATGCGAGTATGCCAGTCTGTAATTTCGTGTCCCACCTTGTAAAAGAGAACAAGTGAACCCCCATGTGCATACAGCACCGGGTTCCAATGGGCAATGCCTTCTTCATCCGCTACTTTGCGCGGCGTTGACCACGAGCCATCTTGCTCCTGAATAGCCATCCAGATAGCGGTGTCGCTGGATTTTTCATACGAGCCTGCGAACCAAGCCGCAATAACTAAACCAGTTGGCAAAACAGCAACCGTAGATGCATGACTGCTCTGAAAATGCTGCCCTTCCCGAAAAACATACTGTTTCTCAGCCTTAATCGTCATGAGCGAGCCTCCTGTAGAATGGAGTAATAAAGACGGGAAACTATCTTAATGCAGTTAAAACGAGTCTAGGTTCCCACGGCTTCCATGAACTTCATGCTTTGTTGGTTTTAAGTGATTTATTACAATGATAGCTTTGATTCTTCTACTTTCTTATACCCTTATAAATATTTCGACCCTTATTTCATTATTGTTATTTTTGTTATTGTATTCGTTATTCAATTATGTGTTTAGTCTAAAACGTTAGGTGTTGAACGTCAAGACTCGTGAATAAGACTTCTTTGAAATTATCTCCCCAATCTCTGTAGCATACCAACGCAATGCAAGTGTAATTTACTTTTTGACGTATGCTTGAGGACTGGAACTACGACAATCGACCAAGCGATTTAGGACAAGATATACTTTTATGTTGGATTCTCGTACTTAGTATGTAGAATTTTTTGTCACAGTGTGTTGTACATATGTGTCGTACATATAGGTGGTTATACTATTATTTTGGAGTTTTAAACAAAATAAAAAGGAAACTGTCCCCCTCTTATTTGCGTCTGTATATATGAGGTGATTTGATGAACAGAATTTTAGCGTTTTCCATTTTGGGAATGGGTTTAACTGGTGCCGTTTTAATCTTCTCTGTTGCTCTATGGTTTAATCCACCGATAGGAAATGTGTTAAAGATGGTTACTGCTGCTTCAACATTATCTTTTATTATATTTGCTGTCTCGGCTTTGGTATTTCGTCGGCGATTAGATCATGAAAAAAGAACTTAATATATTCACACTACTTTCTCCATCCAAGACAAATGGTTTTCAAGAGCAATGTCGTAAGTTTAGCTCACACGCAGAACTAACATAAAAATGAAATCTGAATCGTGAAGCGACATAGGAAAAGTCCTGTGCCGTTTCTTTTTTTGTGTATAAAGAGATTCTCACATATGACGCAAAAAAGACGAGGCAAAAAAATCTCTGCATCGTCTTTGTATCATATCTAGCGTATTGGTGACCTGTTCCAGTCCTCCATGTTCCTCGCCCTTGATTAAAATAGAGGGCTTTCAAAATTGCTTGTTTATATCTACTTCACTCATCACATATCGTACCTATCTACTTGCTACGCCGGGCTTTTGTCATACGGTTGAACATAATCAAAGCCACAATAATCATGGCAAGCATCGCAATATTGCTGGACACCTCTTGCGACAATCCAAACAGCATACACACGTTTGTTACTAGTCCTCGTACGATTAATGCCACGACAATCAGCAAAATCGGACTTAAATAATTGTATCTCTTCATCGTTACCACACCCCTGACTCCATTATTCTGTTTGACCACGATCCCGTAATTCGATCATAACAGCCTGCTCCGCTGGTGACAACAAAAGGACACTGCGCGCAGTGTCCTTCCTTATATCGCTACAATGATTTTATCACTGTATGGTTACACTTCTTCTTTCAAACCTCCAGCCAAACAACAGCCAATTCACATAAAAATTTTATCTCAATTGAGCTTAGAGAGTTAAACCCAATTTACTTAACCTAACCAATTACACTTGCTTGAATTCAATCCAATCAATCTGCAGACCTGGTTTAGTAAAGTCCAGCTTGAGTTCATACAGCCCAGCCTCCAGCTGCACTTTCACCAGCTTTTGTCTGATCCATTTGCCCTCTGTACCATTCGTTTGAATCGTCGTAGCGAGCTGACCATTCAGCAACACATTACATGCACTTTGTGCCAGTTCAGGCTCAGGTGACATGATCTGCACAATAATCCGGTATTGGCCTGCTTCATCCACTTTCATATATACAGGTTCGGCTACTTCAGGTTTCACCTTCGCATTCTCAGCCAGCACCTGAACATCTGCCGCAGACAAGGATGCATTCGCCTGGAATGAAGCCACACTCTCCACAATCTCATGTTTGCGTGAGGATACCGGCGCGTTCATGATGAATTTGCAGATGTTGATCGCGGAGCGTTGTAGTTCACCGCGGGTCAAGGTTCCATTTTCGAGCGATTCCATTGTATTGTCATCCCAGCCGTTGATCTCTGCGCCATAGTTTGGCACAACCATGTAGAGGTCGTTCTGAGCGCGAACCATCCAGTTCGTGAACTTGCGATCAGCTTCTCCGCCTTCAACCACATCGTTCATAATGGCCCACCAGTCGGTCATCACAATGCCGTCGAAGTTCCACTCTCCGCGCAGAATCGTTGTGTTCAGATCGTAATTGGATGCGGCCCAGTGTCCGTTAATCGGATTGTAAGAGGTCATGATGGAGTTCGCTCCACCCTCTTTCACCGCAATCTCGAATCCTTTCAGATAAATTTCACGAAGAGCACGTTCGGATACAACGGCATCGACTTTGCTACGGTGTTTCTCCTGATTGTTGCAGGCAAAGTGTTTCAGAGTGGCGTTAGAGCCGCCCTTCATAATGCCTTTCGTACATGCTGCGGCAAATACACCAGAAATCAGCGGATCTTCCGAGAAGTACTCGAAGTTACGACCATTCAGCGGACTGCGGCGGATATTAAGTCCAGGTCCGAGCAAGGTGTCCACCTGATTGCGAAGCAGCTCTTGTCCTTCCATCACATACAGTTCTTCTACCAAGTCTGCATTCCACGTTGCCGCCAGCAGCGTTCCGATAGATACTTGTGTTGCTTTTTCCCCACTATCCATACGGATACCGGACGGACCGTCTGCCGTACAGGCCACAGGAATGCCATAGTTAAACAGGCTGTCACTCACACCGCCAAACGCCGATGCGGTTCCCGAAGTGACCAGGGGACTGCTCATGCCTTCCCCACGCACAATTGCAGCCAGATCCTGATCGCTCAGTTGAGCTACAAAGGCTTCCAGACTGACTTTACCCGCCTTCACGTCGCTCAGCTTGTAACCCTGATTGCCCGTTTGCTCCAGCGTCTGTGGCAGGTTCTGCTTGATGCGATCCGCGATAGACACTTTACGTTTCGGCACGTCCACGTAAATCAGCTCATACGAACCATCTGCCTTGCGAATGCCCGGTTTCATGCGTGTGAAATCTTCCGTTGGTGCCATCGCTTCCTGCAATTGCTCCACCAGTTGAACCGTGTCCACAACATAGCCGTCTTGGCCATCGATGCCAACGTGTTCGACCTGCTTCACGCTTGTACCCACATGCAGGCGGTACGTTCCCGCTTCAAGCACATAGGCAGAAGCATATCCAGTTACACCCGCATCATCATACGAAGCCATGCGATTTACGGGGAAACGGATCGTTAGCAGCTCGGAATCGCCGGGCTGTAGCAGTCCTGTTTTGCCAAAAGCGGCCAGTGCCTTCACGGGTTGTCCCAGTTCCCCTTGCGGTGCTTCATAATACACCTGTACCACTTCTTTACCTGCATAGGTTGTACCGGAGTTGGTCACGTTCACACGAACCTCGATCGATGTCTCACCGTTCTCGTTCACCGTGCGAGCTTCCTCGGTTTGAATCGCAAATGTCGTATAAGACAGACCATAACCGAACTCAAATTGCACCTTTTCAGGTCGAAACGTTTCGAAAAAACGATAACCCACATAAATATCTTCCTGATACAGGTTCTTAAACTCATTTCCGTAGTTGCTTGTAGAAGGGTAATCTTCAATCGAATAAGCAATCGTATCCGTCAGTTTACCGCTTGGTGTCACGTCTCCAGCCAGTACGTCTGCAATCGCATTACCGCCTTCCATGCCCCCGTGCCAGGAGTAGATCACACCTTGAATCGGATGTAGAACCGTTTCGTTCAACCAGCTCATATCCATAATATTAGAGACGTTAAGTACCACAATCGTATGTTCAAAATGGTTCGTGACATGCTTCAGCATTGCCTTTTCATCGTCTGTGAGACGATAACTTCCGGGTGCATCTGCATTATCCTGATCTTCCCCTGCAGTACGTCCAATGACCACAATGGCTTTGCTGGATTTACTTCTAGCCTGTGCAACCAGTTCGTCTGTAAGCGGCATTTCCCTCTGGTTCCATGGCTCGGCTGCCCAGACTTTCCCACCATCGTCAAACGGATTTTCCTCGATCCATTTCTCATAAACGGCTGCCAGGTCTTCGTTAACGTTGATGTTCTTTTTGCTACGTAGTCCATCCAGCAGATTGGTTGTGTACGCGACATGAACACTCCCGCCTGAACCTGTACCACTGCGATAATAATCCACTTGAATTCGGCCAAAAACTGAAACGTTTTCGGAATGACCAAGTGGAAGCACCTGTCCTTCATTTTTAAGTAAAACTGCTCCTTCGGCAGCCACTGTACGGCTAAACTCTGCAAACCCTTCCAATGGAACACCAATTAGATTTGTACTCAAGTGATTTCCCTCCTGAAATGTCATCTCCATATCTGTGAACCGGCTATTTATAAAACAAGATTAGATCGTACCCCAATTTACTACGATGGCAAAATAACCTTAATATCGTTTTTTTCCCGACTAAGCTCATTTAAAAATAGAACTAACTTCATGGATATGGCAGATTTACTTGTACCTATTCCCATCTTAACAGATTGCAGACATGAAAATATATGAGAAATATTCATGTTCAGATAACAAATATTAAAGCCACGAACAAGGGCTGTTCGTGGCTCTCTTTTTATATAAAAAAACACAGGTCAGGTCGTCAGCTTCGCATACACCAGAAAGAACAGCATATTCTCACCCATAATCACATATCCGGGAACATGGTAGATCAGATCCACCACTACAAAAGCAACTAACAACCCTACCATAATTATCAGATGGAGCGGCCCGAGGCGAAGATGCGGATGTCTGTAGCGATGAAACACAAGTGTTGTCGACAGGAAGTACAGCAACACCGAGCCAAATACAAACGCGAGCATAAACTCATAGCTCAGCAAATTTTGGTATAGCAGTTGGATCGAAGCGGCGATCATACTTAGGGAGATGTAGATAAATAGATGCCCGTAGATAATAGCCTGCCCGGCGGTCTGCATCTCTTTGCTCACTTTTTTCTCCACGTTATCGAAGTACTGCCACCACATAGCGATCACAAACAAGGATGTGAAGACAGCAAACAGGATTGATTCCAGATCCCAGTGATCGGCTGACAACACCGCGATGATGCTGACAACAGATTCACCGAGTAGGATGAGTGTAAAGAGAGCAAAACGTTCCAGCAGATGATGGGTCTGCACAGGCACTTTCACCAGATTTTTACGACCTAGTAGTGGCAAAATAATATCGATGGCGATCCCGGCATACAGAATCACATAACGCACCCAAGAATCAAAGAACAGGGAACCCGATGAGATTACGATGCCAAGGATAAATGAGTAACCCAGGAAACGGGCAGCCTGCTGTTGATGCTTGCTTTTCGACTTGTGGATCGTCAGGTACTGAATTGCGGTAAACGCTCTGGAACCGATGTAACCTATGAAGAAGGACAGATAGTGTTCATCAAAATGAGTAGAAAGACTCGCCGTCATGATGAGAACGGACAGCAGTTGAAGGATGAGAAAAATCCGATGGCTCAGAATATCCTGACCGTAACGGTTGATAAATAAGGTCTGACCGACCCATGCCCACCATACCGGGATGAAGATTAACACGAATTTCAATAGATATTCGAACGTAACGACACCATGCTCGGCATGTAACAAGACATGGCCTGCTTTGGAGACTGCCGCGACGAAAAGTAAATCATAGAACAGCTCCAGCCAGGTGACCTTTTTCTCCATCATCCCTCAATGCTCCTCTGGTTTAGTCTCATATTAGTTGAAACAAATGTGTTTACACATACACTTCGAGGACAGAATAACCTTCTCATATCCTTTGTATATCTCTACCTCACTCCATCACAGTTGCTGCAGCAGTAAGTGTTCTTACCTGAATCGGTTGCAGATTATTTTCGATCTGAGTGCGGTACTGTTCAAACCACTCTGGCAGCATCAGTTTCTGCCCAAGTGCTTCGGCTGGTTCGTCTTTGGCAAAGCCTGGAGGATCAGTCGCAATTTCGAACAAAATGCCGCCAGCTTCTCTGAAGTAAATCGCGTTGAAATATTGGCGATCTCGGACTGGCGTCGGCTGATACCCGTATTCACGTACAGCTTCGCTCCACTGTGCATGTTGTGCATCATCGACTGCGCGCCATGCAATATGGTGCACTGTTCCTGCACCACCCATACCCAGCGGTACACGGGTAACAGGCACATCCACGATGTTGCCGATATCACCGATCGAACGGAAGCGGGCATATTCTTCATTTTCGTCCACTTTCACAAATCCGAGAATACGCTCAAGTGCATCCATCGTACGCTGTGGGTTCACACTGAACAGCACTGCCCCACCAAAACCTTTAATTGCATGTTCAGTCGGAATGCCTTCCTGCACCCAAGTGTTCGCAGCGCCCTCTTCCCGCTCAACAAGCTCCAGACGCAAGCCTTCGCTATCTTCGAATTGTAGCAATTCTTCATCGAAGCGGCGGGTTCTGGTCACTTCGATATTAAACCCTTCCAGACGGTTCTGCCAGAAGTTTATAGAGCCCGGTGGAATTACATATGAGGTGATGCCGACTTGACCGCCGCCAATCTGGCCTCGTGGTGAACCTGCCGCCGGGAAAAAGGTGATGATGGTTCCCGGACTGCCGTGCTCATCTCCGAAGTACAGATGGTATACATCCGGTGCGTCGAAGTTTACTGTTTTTTTCACCAGACGAAGTCCGAGAACTCCGGCGTAAAAGTCAACGTTAGCCTGTGGATCTCCAGCAAAAGCAGTAATGTGGTGGATGCCTGTCGTTTGAATGTTCATGATTATTTCCTCCTTGGATTGAAAAACTCATTTATTTTTTATGTTTAAATTTCTATTATCTTTAAATTAAGATATATGATCTGTACCACTCATGCAGAATCGTAATTCAAACCTGCACTAATGGTACAGTAGTTGTATTAGCCCTCTCATTCAGGGAACGTTTGGTGCCCCTACTGCTTCTGCACAAACCCTATGGATTCTGTCTGGATGCCTGCTCTTGTTTCAATTTATCTGGAGTCACGTCATCGCCGTTTGGATCGTAGATGGTGGCATTCAGTAAAATGTCGTTGACCGAACCACGGAAAGTCTGCAAATATTCTTGGCGAAGGCGAGTCTGTTCTGCTTGCTCCATCTCCGTCAGTCCACCCGTTTTAGCTTTTCTCGCGAGTTCATTAATTCGTGTCAATGTTGGAATCATCATCTGGATCTCTCCTCCTATCAATCAACTGTAGATATTTATTTGAGTATATTCTTCAGCTCGTGTTGCTGTCAATTTCATTCAAATTAAATATCTTAATATAAAGATAATTTATTTTATTTCGCTTGTCAACACTTTGTTTCTGTAAAAATAGAGCTTACCTTTCGCTAAATCATGAGCTTACATGTCGTTAAAATCAAAAAGGTCAGTCCCACAGGTGTTATCATTCCTGTAGAACCAACCTTTAAACTACTCCTCTATTCCATCCTGACGTTGCTCGAGTCATAACTATCACACACTACAGATGATCTACACGGACGTACCGATAACAGATATACTCCCAATCATCTGTATGCTCTATGCCAGCTTTTGTCCGCAGTTCGGACAGAAATTGGCTCCTTCGTTTTTGGCACCACAGTTCGGACAGAAGTTTGGCTTTTTGCCATCACCACCAGAAGACTGAGATGCACCCGCATTACTATGCTGCTGCTGACCTTGGCTATTTGAGCTTTGATTATTTGAATTCTGGCTATTCTGGTTCATGTTTTTCATCATCTCATTTGCCATGTTCATACCCATCATCATACCTGCCATATCCGAGGCAGCACCGCCGCCCTGTACCTTACCAGAGGAGATACCGTCCGTCATACTCACCTGCTGGTACTTTTGCAGATTGCCAATCATCTCGTGAGAGGCCGTTTTGGTGATCATATCCTGAATCTCCTGCGGATAGTTGAAACTCATCACCTGGAAACCGGTAATACCAATCCCGATATCCATCATCTGCATATCCAGATCCTCTTGAATACCGCGTGCAATATCCGAAGCATTCGCTTGTAGATTGAACATGTCCTTGCCTTCACGGCTGATCCACTTCATCAGCAACTGATCCAGCACAGATGTGATGCGGATTTTGACATCATCGACCAGGTAGCTCTGTTTGATGCCTGCAATTTTATCAATCAGAGTCACATAGTCACTCACTTTAAAGTTAAACGTTCCGTTCGCCCGAATCGGCATGCCGCCTGGGAGCTGTGGTGTTGGAATCAAGACCGGACTTTTCGTGCCCCAGCGTACGGTGAACTCTTTGGTATTCACAAACAATACCTCAACCCGCATACCGCTGTTGAATCCGAACTTGAACCCTTTTAACGTGGACAGAAACGGAATAATCTCCGAGTCGATATTAAACGAACCTTCGTCCTCAAAAATACCTTCCACCTTGCCGTTATTCAGGAAAATGGCATCCTGCCCTGAGCGGATAATCAGCTTACTGCCTTTCTTGATCTCACGATTACTCCACTTCCAGAAGATCATATCATCTCTGAATTCTTCCCATTCCACCACGTTAGAGAACTGATTTTTAAAAAATCCCATGTTTAATCCCGTCCCTTCTATAATAAACCTGTCAGGCTTTATCTACGTTGTGCCTTCTTTCAATACATGTTGACGATGTATCTGGTGATTAAAGTTAGAACGACCGACTGCTACCGCTGTGTGAATGTCCACCTGCGGTCGTACCTCCACCGCCGCCTCCGCCATTATTGTTGTTATTCTTCTCAATTTTGGTCTTCGTGACCGTTGTACGAATATATCGATCCTGACGATCAATCACATGCGAGTTCTCCGAATCCTCATAGGTTGCACGATTTACCGTGACACGCCCACCCGAACGATACATCATGACACCAACAACAATACCACCAATAGCTACGGATGCAGCAAGTTGAAACCATGTTTTGAATAAAATATTATCCGGGTTCACCCCAGGCTTAAGGTCCAAATATTCGTAAGACAGATTCAAAAACTTTTCAAAAGCCATCCGATAATTTCCATCCGACAGATCTGGAGCAATTTTTTCTGTAATTTTATCTACCCTGCTGTTATCAACGTATTCTTCACCTTTGTAGTATCCAGCTGCGTATACTTCACGATGATACATATCCATGGTCAGGATAACAGCATTCCCATGCGGCTTATCGTATCCCGGTGCCCGGTTATCATAGAACTCTTCGGCAAGCAGTTTGTCACTCTTCTGTTCCTCATTGTTAGAGGTGTAGATAATCAAGTCCGTCTGCCGCTCGGCCGAATACTGATTCGCCAGTGCGTTCAATTCAGTCCGATCCTGTTCACTTAACAGGTTAGCCTCATCGTAGATGAGGTTTTTGTTCTCTGCTGCGGATACCGATGATACTGGGAAGATCGGAGCGAGCATGGTCACTAGAAGTACGATTAGCGCTGCTATCGCAACTAAGGGTCTCTTTTTGCTCACAGGAATCCGCCTCCCATCATCCACGACACCAGCTTCAGCGACAACAGTGAAACGGCGGCGACACCCGTGAACCATCCGGCCACTTTAGCTTTACTGATTGGCGGTTTGCCGACCACTTTTCCCGTCTGTCCATTCATGGCAAAGGTATATTGTTTGCGGTTGTAATCATAGTTGACCATCCATACAGGTAACAGCACATAGTCTGCATTTTTGAGCTTGGTATCGATCTCTTTATTGGTGTAGCTCACGCTGGTATATCCCGATACGGTAGAGGCGATGTACGAATCAATGTAGGATTTCGTTTTATCCTTGGCCCGTGGAAAAAGCTCATCTTCGGTATAACTATATTTTTCCGCAATATATCCCGCCAGATACGGGGTTTTGAACAATTTCAGCTCATTGTAGGGAAAAGGCTCCAGCTTATCCATCAGCTCGTCATTCATTTTTTCAGATGCATCGATGGGCAGATTCACGTATTCCAACCGAATTTTACGATAAATATCAAAATGCTGCGTCTCCGTATATCGGTAGTCACCCTGCGTATAGGAGCGTACCTTAGTGCCTTGAGCATGAACCTCAATTCGGTTATGTAGATCATACAGCCAGAACGGCACGTATATACCGGTAACGCTCTGGATGCGATCAGCGGTCATGAAGCCACCAGGAGTGAGCAGACCGTTTCTGCACCATTTTTTAAATGCCTGTTTCGCTTGCTCTTTATTGATGGAAAAAGGAATTACCATCGCCGGGGCCAAATTGCCCGTCAGCCGGTCACTCAGTACCACCGCCGCACCGCAGAAACTGCATGTCGTTGCACTTGTCTCCGGCTCGGTTACGATATCTGCTCCGCAGCTGTTACAGTGATATTCCTTCACTTCCCCCTCGGTGAATACCTGCTTCTTCAAAGGATCAGGAAGCTGTTCAATGTTGTCCTGACGTCCGCAGCTCGGACAGGATAATGCACCGGACACACTATCAAAAATCATGCCGCTGCCGCAGTTCGGACATTTATACTCTAATACCGGCATCTGTTCACCTCCGTGCTAAATCGGATGTCTTACTTCCCTAGTTTCTCCTGAATCGCAGCCAGTTCCTCGTCCGCACTTGGAGCCTGATTCTCTCTCTCCCTATTACCCGCATCTGCGTTCATATCCCGCTCCAGCTGTGCAATAAGTTCATCCAGATCATCTTCCTGTGCGCCTGCGCGAAGCTCTGCAAGTGCTTCCGCTTCGTTCAGTGCCTGATTCGCTTGATCTTCCATTGCTTTAAACGCGGATTCCGCGCGGCTTGCAGAGGAATTTTGTTCATTCAACTGCTGCTTTGCCTTCGCATCAGCCATTCGGCCTTTCAGTTCTGCGTGTCTTGCTTCCAATTTCCCCAAATCTGCAACAAGTTTATCGTTCATATGTTTCATCATCTGTGCTTTGGCGGAAGCCCGGTCATATGCCGCTTGCAATTCATTGCGTTTACCCGTCAGTTTCACTTTTTTCTCCAAAAAGCTGCGTGCCTTATCCACATCACCTGACTCCGCCGATTTCTCAGCATAACGATGCAGCTTGTTCACCTCAGCCTGGCACTCATCCAGTGCCCGCTTAGCCCGATTTTCATCCGCCAGCACCGCAGCTGTCTCGGCCTTTACCTGACCCAAGTCACTACTCAAGCTGCGCATATACTCATTCACCGTTTTCTCCGGGTCGTCTGCCCGGTCCAACATATGATTGACATTGGCCTTCATCACGTCTCTAAACCTCGATAAGATTCCCACCATTTGTTCCTCCTTCGGGTATGTTCATATGAATATAATACATGAATAACACCGCATGCGTTTCAGTTTTCATAATGAACTCTTTATAACTCTGCAATATACTTCGCACTTTCCTCCGCTATTTGCTCGGTATTCGTATTATGTAGATAATGTCCGCCGTCAATGATCAGGTATCTGCCATTATGCAGTTTCTCGCTATACTTTATAAGATCAGCCTGCCAATGATCTACGGGCAATTCGTCACCACTCGATATAAAAAAGTACATTGGCACGTCCGGGGTTCCTTGTTTATCGACTTTTTCGGCGTTCGCCTTAATCATCTTTATTTCCTCATTCATGTTAACCGTTTGGGTGTTTTTATAAAATAATGCCCGGTACAGCTTCACATCATGGGTAGATAACCGATTCTCTTGAATGGCTGCAGAAGATTCTGCAATTCCCGGAAAAAAACGAGTAACTCCTGCTCTTGCAGCCAAAGTTGTGACATTCATCATCAGTTTCGAGGGAAGCGGGTACGTCTCATACACTTCTGGAACCGTAGAATCTAGTCCAATGATAGCTTTTACTTCATCAGGATACTTCTGCGCCCAATATAATGCCTCAATACCCGACATGGAATGTGGAAATAATATGTACGGCGGGTTCTGACCAGCTTTAGTTAGTGCTGTACGGGTCTCTTCTAATATCGTGTCGATATCCCTTGGAATGTCAGCTGTTTCGCTAAAACCATAACCCGCTTTCTCTACTACAGCAATTCGGTGTTGTATGGCTAATTTCGAATAAAGTGCTTTGAAATCCAGTACTGGTGCCGATGTGCCCCCACCTGAAAGAAAGACCAGTGTCTGTGGGCCAGAGCCCTCGGTGTAGACATGCATTTTATGGTTATGTACATTAACTAAGACACCCGGTGAGGCCAAGAGCGCGGATTCCTTCTTCAATTGGATAAGATGGTTAACAAAGCTGATGACTATAAACAATAACAAGGCTCCAACTATGACGGATGCTGTATATGCTATTCTCTTTAACGCTGTTTTCATATCATCTCCTCTGGCAAGCTCTCCACCGCCGTAAAAAAGACATCCAGCAGTTCTACACCGTATGCATTTCTCACGTATTCCGTTATCATCGCGACATCCTCTTCCTTCTGATACTCCAGGCAAGGACGCCCCTCACTCCACAATACTCTGCAGGGAAATCGCTCTATCACACACTGGATAATGTGGTCTGGGTCGGCGGCTTTATGTATGTTGGGCATATGTCTGCACTTCCTTTCCTCCATTACTTGATCATGACGGACTTATTCTATCTTAATCGTTTAAACGCTTTGCTTCCATAATGCTTTAATTTTGAAATAGATGATCATTCGATTCAGTGCAGTTCGTCACATCGTTCTTCAAACCTCGCTTCACTCCCCCTTCAAGGATGCCTTTCTTCTTCAAATTAGCTATAATAAAGGGATCAATGATTTTATAAAAGGCAGGAAAATTATGCGTACACGAGTTCATTTCATCGCTCCTTATGAATCGATGGTTCCTATTATAGAAGAATGCATCCCGCGCTACCCTGAGCTATCCATCCAGACCGATGTAGGTGACTTGGCAAAAGGTGCCGAGCTGGCGATTCAGGCCGAAAAAAACGGTGCAGAAATTATCATTAGCCGCGGCGGAACCGCGCAACTCATTAAACAAGCGGTGACCGTGCCGGTCATTGATGTGCAGCTATCTGGCTACGATATGATTCGTTCCCTCACACTGGCAAGCCAGTTCAACGGACATACGGCCATCGTTGGTTTCTCCAACATCACGTCTGGCGCGCAGTCCATTATCGACCTCATGGATCTGCCGCTCAAAGTGTATACGATACATAGCTCAGAAGATGTAGCTAGGCTACTGCTGGAGTTGAAAGCGTCTGGCTACCAGCAAATTGTAGGTGACGTGATCACAGTGAGCACCGCTAAGGCCTACGGTCTGGACGGTTTGTTGATCCAATCGGGTACGGAGTCCATTCTCAGAGCTATGGAGGATGCACAGCTAGTCTATCGGTATTTAAGCAAAAATCAGACCGTGTCCGTCTTACTCCATGATCTCGTGACCCAAGAGCATCCGAATCTGCTGATTTTGGGAGAGCAGGATGAAGTGGTGTTTGAAAACTGGGCCGACTTTAACCATAATCCACTCACCGAAAATCATCTATATCTAATGAACACAAGCCTGGAGTTCCATCAATCCAAAATTCAGAACGTCTTCATGGTCGATGAATATCAATTGACAGTGCAAGCTTATGAAACCAAGCTGGATAACAAGAGCTACAAGGTGTATATGCTTGAAAAAGGAGAGCCTTATGCCTTTGCACAATTCGGCATCACTACGTTTACCGATTCCTCGATGGAACCCATCGTTGCCGAATCACCTGCCATGCAGGCTGTATTAAAGAACATCCGCACACTGTATGCTCATCATGAACCCATATACTTGTTGGGTGAAGCCGATTCAGGGAAATCCTTCTTGGTCAAACATATGCATCAGATGCACGCTGGCAGCGGACTTTTGCTACAGATTGACCTCTCTCAGGTTCCTTCTGGTCATTTGCACAAAATTCCGCTAAACAAGGTGAAAACAGTGGAGCTCAATCAAATTGAATCACGTCTGCAAGATCCCGAGCTGCTGACTTTCATCGAGACTTGTCTCCAGAACAGCATCGGCCTGTTTATTCTAAGCGAGCATGTGCCTGATCCGAATTGGACACTTAAGCTGAAGCTGAACACACTTATCATGCCAAGCCTTGCCGACCGTACGGAGGATCTTGAACCGTTGATGCAGCACTTCCTGACGAGTTATTATCACAAATACGGCACGACAGCTGTACGAATTAAAGAGGATGCACTACAGCTAATCCGGGATCAAGCTGCATATATGAACATCAATCAACTGAAACATCTGATCAAACAAGCCGCGCTGAACGAACCGGATTATGTCATTACGAGCGGAACTTTAACTCGCTTACTACATCAGCAGTCTGCGGCAAATACAAGTGCAATGAAGCTAAACGGCACATTGAAGGAAATAGAGAAAGAAGTTATCCAATTGGTGCTTCAGGAAGAAAACAACAATCAATCCAAAGCCGCTGAGCGTCTGGGGATTAACCGAGCCACATTATGGCGTAAACTTAAAGATTAACTTTAAGTTTACGCCTTTTTTTGTGGTCTTTTTTATGGGCTGTTTTATGGAGTTTATGGGCGTTTTTTCATTTGCCATGTATTCGTTTCATGTATTCATTTCTCATTGTTATTTCCTTGGATTTCACCAGTTCATTTTCAACTCTTTTAGTTCTTTATGAAGCAAAATAGGAATTCCTTCTACTCGTTCAATGGATGATCTACTGATCCGATAGATAATGTGTTGCATTTTTAAACATTTATATACTTATTTAAAATTAAAATAATTTTATGTTGCTAAATTAAACGATATAAGATAACATAATCCCTGCAAGCGCTTCAAGAAAACGATTACTTCATAAGGAGCTATGACTATGAACATTAAAGCTACTCTCGATCGCATCCCTGGCGGCATGATGGTTGTTCCTCTCTTGCTGGGTGCAACAATCAATACATTTTTCCCGAATGCCCTGCGCATCGGCGGATTTACAGAAGCTCTTTTTGTGAACAGTGCGAGTACACTCATTGCATTATTCCTGTTAATTGCAGGTACACAGATTACGTTCAAAACAGCTGGTTCCTCTGTCGGCAAAGGTTTGACCCTGCTTACGTTCAAGTGGGTAATCGGTGCTGCTCTTGGTTTCATCGCTATTCTACTCGCCGACTCAAACGGCTTATTTCTAGGACTTGCTCCGCTTGCCATTATCGCAGCCATGACCAACTCCAATGGTGGCCTGTACATCGCACTTGCGGGTCAATACGGTAAGGAAGACGACAAAGCAGCCTACCCGTTCCTCGCACTTAGTGACGGACCGTTTCTAACGATGGTAGCGCTCTCGATCTTTGGTGCAATGGGGTTTGCGAACGGCATGTTCTCCCCCATGTCCTTTGTTGCGGTATTGCTTCCACTGATTGTTGGTGTCATTATTGGTAATCTGGATCGTAATATGGCTGAATGGCTGCACAAAGGCAGTGACAAGCTCGTTCCGTTTTTTGCCTTTGCGCTCGGTATGGGAATCAACTTCTCCTCCATTATCCAAGGTGGACTCGGCGGAATTCTACTCGGCGTGCTGACTGTGCTTCTTACAGGCGGGGTTGGATACTTGCTCTTCAAAGCCATCGGCTGGAATCCCATTGTCGGAGCATCCGAAGGTTCCACAGCGGGTAATGCGGTAGGTACACCAGCTGCCATCGTAGCTGCCAACGCGTCATTTGGCCCCATTGCGGAGATCGCTACAGTGCAGATTGCGGCAAGTGTTGTGACCACGGCGATTCTACTGCCGATCTTTATCGGCTTCCTCTCCAAACGACTGGAGAAATCAGGCGGCATCGCCAAATATAATGAACGACCGACCACATAATTAAATGGGTATTAATACTGAATAATTTCATTTTTAAATTTTTTAACCATCTAAATTGAATTATTTTTTACACATTATCGGAGAGGACAGAAAAAACCTGGAAAAGCAAAGCTAAAAGCTTTCTGAAAGAAAGCTACATCGGAAGCATAAGCTTCGGCCTTTATCACCGGATTTTCCCCTTTGGAAAAGGGACTCTAAAAAAATCTGGGGATAACAGCGCTTGGAAGGTTATTCTGTCATCGGAGTGGCCTGTGTAAACACCTTTGGTTCAATTTATATGGGTGATGTAACAAAAGAATTATAAAGGAGGGATGACTGCATGAAACTGGCCATTATTGCAGATGATCTGACCGGAGCCAATGACAGCGGGGTGCAGCTAGCCCGGCATGGCCTGAAGACAAGTGTTCTATTTAATATGGATGAGGCATCACTGGCCTCTTATGATACCATTGTTTTTGATACAGACAGCCGCTCTGTTGCGGCGGAGGAAGCTTATGATCGCGTATATCGTGCAGCCAAGCTGCTGACTGAGAACGGGTTCGATACCCTTTTCAAAAAGATGGACTCCACCATGCGCGGCAATATTGGCATCGAGATTGATGCCGTATACGATGTGGTGAAACCCGATTTCATGATGATCGCTCCGGGTTATCCGAAAAACAACCGCACTATTCTGGAGGGCATTCATTACCTGGGCGGCGTGCCTCTCGCAGAGACGGAGATTGCTCTTGATCCGAAGACACCCGTGACGGTCTCCTACCTGCCCGATCTGCTCAAGCAGCAGACGAAATATAGCGTGGGTGAGATTACCGTTGGTGATCTGGAAGCCGGACAACAACAAGTACACGCCAAACTGGAGCAGTTCAAACAAAACAACATCCCGTATGTACTGGTGGATTCCACGGAGGAAGCGCATTTGGAGCAGATTTTGCAGATGACACGGAACATGCCCTATACATTTGCCTGGACGGGTTCAGCAGGGATTGCTAACTATCTCCCGRCTCACTATGAACTGCAATCCAAATCTGCTGTACTAACGATCCCCGAGAGTACTGGTCCAATTCTGACCGTCGTCGGCAGCGTGAACAAAAACTCTCGTGAGCAGTTGTATCGTTTGCTCCGTCAGTCTCGGATTGCATCCGTATCGTTTCATTCGTTCAAAGCCGTATCAGCAGAGGCAGACCGTACAGCGGAGATGGAACGAGTCTACGATGAGGTCAGAACCAAAGCTCTGGAGGGGGAAGATGTTGTGCTCTACTCCACTGCTGAATCCATCGATATTGAGCTGGCGCGGGCTACAGGTGARAATCGCGGATTGAATCACACCCAAGTCAGCAACGAAATCGTACGTGCGATAGGCGAAATTTGTGCCAGACTGCTCGAAGAAGGCCTCTTCAAAGGGGTATCCATGACAGGCGGCGATACAGCCAAACAGATTTGTCTGAAATGGAATATCAGCGGCTTCGAACTGTTGGACGAGCTTGAAATCGGCGTGCCGATCTCCAGATTTATGGGTATTGAAGATTTATATGTGATTACCAAAGCAGGCGGATTCGGCAAACCGGACGTCTTTATCCGAGCGATTCAAAAATTAAAAGGGGGCATTCTCGTATGAAACCCACAGTAGGTATTACGATAGGCGATGCCGCAGGCATTGGACCCGAGATTATTATGAAAGCACTGGGACATCAAGAGGTGTATGATCAATGCAACCCGCTTGTGATCGGTGATGCAAAGATTTTAGAGCGTGTACTACCCGTAATCGGTTCCAATTTGAAAGTGAATGCTATTCAGGAGCCAGAAGAAGCAAAATATGAATTCGGTACTGTCGACGTCATCGACCTGAACCTTGTTCCTGCTGATCTGGAGTACGGTAAAGTATCTGCTGTAGCGGGAGATGCGGCGTTCCAGTTTCTTGCGAAAGCCATTGATTTGGCGAAAAAGAAACAGATTCACTCGATCTGCACAGCACCGCTGAACAAAGAAGCACTGCATCTGGGCGGCCATCTGTATCCAGGGCATACGGAGATTTTGGCAGACCTGACGGACACGGAGGACTTCTCCATGATGCTCACTACGCCTAACCTGCGCGTCATTCACCTAACCACTCATATGGGCCTGATTGATGCTATTGCGAGCATTAACCCCGAAAGAACTTATACGGTCGTGAAGCTGGCTCATGATACGTTGAAAAAAGCAGGCTTTGACAATCCACGCGTCGCGGTGTGCGGGATTAACCCTCATGCCGGAGAGAACGGCTTGTTCGGCAACGGGGAAGAAGAAGAGAAGTTGCAGCCCGGCATTGAGCGCGCGCAGCAGGAAGGCATTAACGTCGTTGGCCCACTGCCAGCGGACACACTATTCTTCCGTGCAGGCCGTGGCGACTTCGACATCGTTGTAGCCTGTTACCACGACCAAGGTCATGCCCCAATCAAGGTGATGGGCATTGAGGAAGGCGTTAATATCACGGTAGGCCTGAAAGGCGGCATCATCCGTACATCCGTGGACCACGGGACTGCCTTTGATATCGCTGGCAAAAACATCGCTGATGATAAAAGCATGCTGGCAGCTGTTCGTTCCGCCATTGAGCTTGCACCGAAAGAATTGGTGTAAAGAGAGTACTGTTTTGAAGTATGCCTAAACAGTCACAGTAAAGTTAGAAAAAAGCAAACCCGTTGTTTAGCGGGTTTGCTTTTGCTGGATAAAATCTATGTATGACTCAGATGTCTACAAAAACGTACGTATTTTGTTCAGACATTCTCTTACAACTTCATCGGGGGCCTTACCAACGATATCGATTTGACGAGCTTTCCAGTCCAGATTCTTAATTTGATCTGTTAAAATGACCCCATCAAAATATGACCCTTCTGGCAGCAATACTTCAAACCCCCAGCCTCTTACCGTATGCGTTATAGGACAAACCGAGACAAATCCTGTTGCTTCATTAAATGCTGCTGGCGACAGCACAATAGCAGGCCTTCTGCCTGCCTGTTCGTGTCCGGTTTGTGGATTAAAATTGATCCAGACTAAATCTCCCCGTTCAGCACTCATTTAGATTAATTCTTTCCCTTCTCTGCCAAAATCAATTTCATCATGGCGATTTTCTGGTTTGCACTGTGCCAGCAATTCTTCCAAGGTCGGCTTTTTCTTCTGAGGTACCACGATAAGTGTGTTATCATCACTTACAATCAAATCAACTTCCGTTCCTTGGTATACCTCAATTTTTTCGGCAATATGGCTTGGAATTCGAATCCCTAAACTATTTCCCCATTTCTGCACAGTAGTCGACATAGAAAACCCTCCTTGATTCCGAGATTTTGGACTCATTATATCACGCCCCCGCTCTTTCGTATACACATAGTATATACACTCGAAGCAACAATGATACGGATGAAACATCATATAGATAAAATAAGGCAAACCTACTTCATTCGTAGGCTTGCCTATCTTTTTTATATCATTACGCCTCTAACTAATACAGTTGCGATCCTGTTGTTGCCTATTTTTTAACCAACATGGGCAACGGCTCGAATCTCCACCCACTGTTCAGGGAATGCCAGATCATTTACCCCAATCATACTTCCCGCTGGTCGATGCTCACCCATATATTGTTTAAACATTTCAATAGCAATCTCCCCGTGCTCCTTCGCCTGGGTCAAGTAAATTTCAACATAAGCGAGATTAGACTTTGTTACATCAAACTGTGCTAATACGGTATCCAAGTTCTCCAATGTCTGTAACACTTGTGCCTGAATATCCCCCTCACCAACAAAGCTACCTTCTGCATTGTGAGAAAATTGTCCAGAGATGTACAGCGTATTGTTGACGCAGTAGCCTTGAGAGATGCCATGATCCCAGAGATCATGGTTATAGGTTTGTATTGTAGTCATATTACTAACCCCTTTACTTTAAATTAAGGCTAGTATAGACTGGGCAAAAAGATTAGGATAGTACGCACAATAAAGATAGGTACTATCTGAAAGGATAGTGTATACATGGGCATATCCGACTTTGACAGCGAAAATATGGCTATTCAAGATACACCTTTTGGCTACACGATGTCAGTCATCGGTGGAAAGTGGAAGATGATTATTTTATATCTGCTCGCTGCCAAGCAACCGATTCGTTTCAATGAAATGCAGCGGCAGATTGGAGCAATTACGTACAAAGTTTTAAGTGCACAGCTCAAGGAGCTGGAGGCTGATGGATTAGTTAAGCGTAAGGAGTTCCCGCAGATCCCGCCTAAAGTAGAATATTCACTGACACCCAAAGCGCAAACCCTCTTACCTGTGCTGGAACAGCTGTGCGAGTGGGGCGAAAAGAATCGTTAACGCGGTAATGCTTTTAGGGACAACTAATAAAGATGGATTCCCTGTCATTTTCATTGGTCTATATTCGGCATTCGGGTATCTTATGCTAAACTGAATATAATCAGTAAAATGGGTGGTAGTACAGTGCACCATTGTATCACCACAAGACACGTTTTAAATCAGACGAAAGAAGAGATTGTTCATGGGAAGAAAGCAATCGTTTACAGAGACAGAGCTGCTGGATATGACCAAAAAGTTGATGCTTGAGCATGGGTACGACGGTTTCCACCTCAAGCTGCTTTCGCAGCATCTCTCTGGAGCTCGAAGTACTATCTATCAATACTACTCCAATAAAGAAGAGATTGTGGCTGCTTGCATGAAGCGAGTCATCGCTAATGTATTAGAACATGCATCAGCCGTTGATGAGTCCGATCCAATGAAAGCACTTGAAGAACTGCTTCTTATTTACGTTGAAGAAGCTGCGCTCCATCAGCTTCTAGGGGATGCGAATAAAATTAATACCTCCAACTCTCCTGCGGCAGCGAGAGATCTTGAATTTATTGAAGATGCGCATCAAACGCTCAAAATTCAATTATCACGTTTGTTTGAACGTGCTCAGCAGGATAAATCTCTCCGCCAAGATATCCCTCTACCTGTACTTATTGGTGTCTTTTTTAACTTATTTAACACGCCTAACATGATGAATGTGCCTACAGCCGATTGGGGTAGACTGCTTTTTCAAACGTGGATTGGTGGAGCCAAGAGCTGAGTTTTCTTCTTGGTACTAATTTGACACATGTGTCATATATATTGTTTAATAAATGAGAACGTGTGTCGCGACACTTCAAATTTGACACAAGTGTCATAAAAAAATAGGGGGTGAGAAAGTGTTTTTAGCTGTAAAAGAACTAATGCACAGTAAATTGAAATTTCTAATGATCATCATTATTTTTGTGTTGATCGCTTGGCTGGTATTTATTTTATCTGGTCTAGGCAACGGACTGTCCACGCTGGCTGCATCTACCTTTAAAAATATGAAAGCAGACTATGTCATTTTTGAAGAGGGTTCCCAGTCTTCCATGAGCAAGTCTTTATTGTCTGGTCAACAGGTGACTGAGGCGGAAAAGTTGCCTAATGTTGAAGCTGCCGCACCCATGGGCAGTACGATGGCGACCGCAATGAAGGAGGAAAGTTCAAAGAACGAGGATAAGGTCGATATTGCGATCATTGGCATTCTTCCAGGAAGCTTCCTCGAACCGAAGGTAGTCGAAGGTCAACCTTTATCTTCGGATAACCCTACGGGTGTCGTGGTGAATACTTCCCTTAAAGATGAAGGCTTTAAACTCGGGGACACGTTTCAGTTAGATGGTACGACCGAATCCCTAACCATTATCGGATTTGTCGAGAATGAGACGTATAACCACGTTGCATCCGTATTTACACCGATGGATCAATGGCGGAAGATTGCCTTTGCTGCTCCAGGTTCCGATAAAGGCTTGGCTGAACCTGTTAATGCCATCATGTTACAAGGCAAAAGTATAGATGCATCTGAAATCTCTAACAAGTTGTCTGGTACGGATACCGTTACTCGAAGCGAAGCGGTACAAGGCATGCCCGGATACAAAGAAGAGAACGGTACAATTCTGATGATGCTTGCGTTTTTGCTCGCTATATCTGCCTTTGTACTGGGTGTATTCTTTTATGTTATCACGATGCAAAAAACAAATCAGTTCGGCATTATGAAGGCTATAGGTGCCAGCAACAAATTTCTCAGTAAAACGATTGTATCGCAAGTATTTGTGCTTTCGGTAACAAGTATTCTGGTCGGTATCTTACTGACTTACGGAACTGCTGCGATTATGCCGAAAGGTATGCCATTCAAGCTGGAGACTAGTCTTGTCGTGACCTATTCCATCATCTTGCTCGTGATTGCGATGTTAAGCTCGTTGGTATCTGTTCGCAAAATTACAAAGATTGATCCGCTCAAAGCGCTCGGGAGGGTTGAATAATGACGAAAGGTCTGCAGATGAAAGAAGTCACGATGATTTACGGTGAAGGAAGTAATCAGATGAAGGCTCTTGATCATGTGTCCTTATCCGTAGAGCCAGGAGAATTTGCTGCTGTCGTTGGACCATCCGGTTCTGGTAAAAGTACATTTTTGTCGATCGCTGGGGCGATGCTTAAAGCATCTGAGGGAGAAGTCAGACTGAATGGAAATCTGATCTCGACGCTTACGGAGAAACAGTTGTCCACCATACGGTTGAAGGAAATCGGTTTTATTATGCAATCATCTAATCTAGTTCCTTATCTGCATGTTCTAGATCAACTTCTCGTCGTCAAAAGAATGTCTGGAACCATCAACAAGGAAGATCAGCAATTTGCCATGAAGCTATTGGAAGAGCTAGGACTCGGACAAAAGCTGCGGAAATTCCCAGAGGAATTGTCAGGTGGCGAAAAACAACGGACAGCCATTGCTCGTGCTTTAATGAATGATCCTAACCTGATTCTGGCAGACGAGCCCACCGCAAGTTTGGATACCAAGCGAGCGCATGAAGTGGTCAGTCTCATGGCACAAGAGGTAAAATCACGCCAAAAAGCAGCCATTATGGTCACGCATGACGAGCGTATGCTTGCCTACTGTGATAAGGTATACCGAATGAATGACGGGATTTTAACGCTCGCTGCAACGTCTTAGAATGAACTTTAACCCGATTATGTATTGAAATGAATTAACTCCCCTATGTGGTGAAGAGTCAGCCCCCTAATTGGGCTGACTCTTCCTATTTTGATACTAAGATTTCGTTTACCGCTCATACCTCACATTTCAGACATTCGATCTAACTTTCACTCATGCCTGCCTTGATTGATGCGGTTAGCATAGTGCTCCTTACTACTCCCTCAATTCACCTTATGCCCTTTACCCTCCCCTACAAACACCATCTCACGCTCATCCTGTGCTGGTCTGCTTCGTCGATAGGCGCTAGGCGACATTCCATTCTGCTTATTAAAAATGCGATTGAACTGCGAAAAGCTGGTGAAGCCGCATTGGGCAGCAATATCCGTAATTTTCTCACTCGAATGCAGTAGTAATTGTTGGGCATTTCGAATCCGGGCCATCTGCACATATTCCGTAAACGTGAAGCCTGTGACTTTGTTGAACTGGCGCGATAAATGATGTGCACTTACATAAAATCGTCTGGACACGTCATCCAGCGACATCTCCTGCTGATAGTGGCTGTGAATATAGGAAGCAATAGCATACATTCGCTGGGTCATGGAAGATCCTTTTTCCTCACGAACATAACTATTCTCCGCCGCATAACGATGAAGACCACATAGAAATTCGACAAATTTATGATGAATAGCCACCGATTGAATAGGAGATAACTGCTGTGATATCGCAAAAATGTCGTTGAGGGGCGCAAAAACTTCCTTACGCCGTTCTTCCGAGAAGCGGAAAATAGGAACCTGTGCATTGAATATTGTAAACAGCTCGCTGTAACCGTTCTCAAGTCCAGACACACTGCGAGGCATAGCAAAATTAATCATTAACCGCTTGGGCGGCACGCCCTTCGGATATTGGGTTTTATGAAGCAGAGCAGGCCGAAGCAACACAATATCATAGGGCTGAATCTCATATAAACTTCCTTCAATAATATGCGCAGCGGTGCGATCCAGCAGAATACAAATTTCATAGAAATCGTGAAAATGCTGAAACTCCATATTGAGATCATGCGAACGCTCGTCATAGTCCAGGTAATAATAAAGGGAATCCCCGGGCTGATTCACATGGATCGCATATCCTTTCTCATATGTTAAAACCGATGATGTCATGGACATGCTCCTTCCCTAGGGCGTGTCTGAAAACGCTGAAGAAAGCAGATTTTGCCGAATTTTCGTTCCAAGCAAGGAAGTTTCCCGCAGGCGTGCCGGGGCACGTCAAGGGGAAGTGACGTAGCAGGGGACGAAAAGGGGGGAAAAGATGCACTTCAGTAGGTTTCAGGACACGCCCTAATCATTCATAATTTCATTTTAGCATGAAATGCAATAAAAAGACGGTGTTTTCAGCATACATTACGTAGTTTCTAGCATTTCTGATTTGATATGATAAAGTTAAAATGTCAGCGTTTCCATTATTACAGCTTTTGTTGATGTTGAAGTAAACCCTTACAGCTTGTACTTACTAAATACCAAGGTGGGAAACACATATGAAATTGAATTCCTTGTCTACTCGAATCCAAACGATTGTGAAACACTTGGAAAGTGCACGATTAACGTCAAAGACATATATACCTGAGCTTTATCATAAAGAGAGCGGATACCATACCTGGGATCTCGTGCATGAAGACCCTTCTTCATGGAACGTGTTCCGCAAAGGGGACGGCTGGGGCGGCAAAGATGTACACAGCTGCTTCAAAACCCGCATTCGCATTCCCGACCACCTGGAGGGAAAAAAGGTCGTCTGCGCCATCGTTACAGGTGCCACAGATATATGGAATTATGATAACCCGCAATTTTTGGCCTTCCTGAACGGAGAGCTGATCTGCGGCCTGGATGTGAACCATACCGAGATCGATCTGACTCCTGCTGCTGTCAAAGGGGAAGAGTTTGAGCTGGCGCTATATGCCTATTGCAGCACATCCGCGGCCGATGTTTTCCTGAACGTATATATTGCCGAGCATCATGAGCCTGTTTCGAATCTGTATTATGACCTGAAGGCTGCACTGGATGCGGCAGACCTTTTACGCGAGGACGATTTGGAGCGTTTGAAGCTGATCGAACAGTTGAACGAAGCTGTAAATTTGCTCGATTTACGCCAAGAGAACAGCGCAGCTTTTCACGCATCCGTACTGAAAGCACGCGAGTATCTGCAAAACCATATCTATGGAGAAACTCGCCCCGACAGTGATCATATCCCGACCGTTCATTGCATTGGTCACACTCATATTGACGTGGCTTGGCTCTGGACACTGGATCAGACACGGGAGAAGGTTATCCGTAGCTTCGCCAGCGTGCTCTATCTGATGGACAAATTTCCGGAGTACACATTCATGTCCTCCCAGCCACAACTCTATGCATATCTGAAAGCAGACTTCCCGTCTTTATATGAGAAAATTAAAGAAAAGGTTGCCGAAGGCCGCTGGGAAGCCGAAGGTTCGATGTGGCTGGAAGCGGATTGTAACCTGATTTCGGGTGAATCAATGATCCGTCAGATTATTTACGGCAAACGTTTCTTCAAGGAAGAATTCGGCGTAGAGAACCGTGTACTCTGGCTGCCTGATGTATTCGGTTATAGTGCAGCGATGCCGCAGATTATGCGCAAGAGCGGGATCGACTATTTTATGACGACTAAAATTGCCTGGAATGATACCAACCAGATTCCAAACGATACGATGTATTGGAGAGGCATTGACGGTTCTGAAGTTCTGACGCATTTCATTACGGCCAAAGACTATATCCCACACCCGGAATTCGGAAAGCATCGTTTCGAAACCACGTACAACGGACGGTTCAATGCTTCACAAGTGAAAGGTACATGGCAGCGATATCAGAACAAAGACATCAACACGGATGTACTGCAATGTTTCGGCTTCGGAGACGGCGGCGGTGGACCAACGGAGGAGATGCTGGAGCACGGAAGACGGCTTGAAAAAGGACTACCCGGCGTACCAACGGTGAAACGTACATTCGTGCGTGAATTTTTTGAAAAGTTAGAACAGAATCTTGACGGAGTACGCTCGGTTCCGCGCTGGTCAGGCGAGTTGTATCTGGAATATCACCGCGGTACGTACACGTCTATGGCTCGTAATAAAAAGTATAACCGTCACAGCGAATTTGCACTGTCCGATGCCGAGCTGTTCTCTATGATTCAACGTCAGGGGGATGCACAAGCCGTATATCCAACAGACGCATTAGAGCATGCATGGAAGCTAACGATGCTGAACCAGTTCCATGATATTTTGCCAGGCAGCTCGATTGAGCAAGTATACATCGATTCGCAGGAGCAGTATGAAGAGGTGCTGCGTGTCACGGACGAGTTGAAGAGCAGCGCTTTGAACGGCATTGTAAGCCAGATTACGTCGAACGGCGAAGCTATCGTTGTCTTTAACCCAACCGGCTTTGCACGTACCGATGTGGTGGAACTGCCTGCTTTTGCGAAAAAAGTAACGGTACACGATGGAGATCGTCCTGTATCAACTCAGTACACACCAGAAGGCGGACTGGTGTTCCTTGCCGAAAACGTGCCTGCATCAGGATACAAAACGTTCCGTATCACGCCGGATACCGCCGCTGATCTTGGCAGTGCAGGTGTATCGGTTGCCCAGTGGCAATCCGAACAGCAATCCATCGAGACCCCTTGGTATGATATTCGCCTGAATGAGAGTGCTGAATTTATTTCCGTGTGGGACAAGCTGGAGGGGCGTGAATTGCTTCAATCCGGCGAGCGCGGCAATGTGTTGCAAGTATTCGAGGATCGTCCTGCGGAGTATGAGGCATGGAACATTGACGATTATTATGAACAGCATATGTGGGAAGTCAATGACTTGCAATCTATGGAATGGGTAGAAAGCGGCCCGGTACGTTCCGTGCTTCAAGTGAAAAGAAAGTTCCTAGACTCTGTCGTTGAGCAGAATATCATTTTCTACGCACATACACGGCGAATCGACTTCCGTACCTTCATCGACTGGAAACAGGAGCATTTGTTGCTTAAAGTTGCCTTCCCACTTGATATTTGGAGTGAAAAAGCCGTCTATGAAATCCAGTATGGTAATGTGGAACGTGCAACACACCGCAATACCAGCTGGGATCAGGCACGGTTTGAGGTATGTGGTCAGAAGTGGGCCGATCTAGCCGAGAGCGGCTACGGTGCTGCCCTGCTGAATGACTGCAAATACGGATACGACATTCACAATTCGGTAATGCGTCTATCCCTGATCAAGAGCGCAACCTATCCGAATGAAAATGCCGACAAAGAGCAGCATGTGTTCACCTACTCCCTCTATCCGCATCAGGGTGATTTCCGTGAGGGACGTGTCATCCAGGCGGCTTATGATCTCAACCGTCCGCTGGTTGGTCTGGAAGTAGGATCACAAACCGGAACATTGCCGGGTACATGGTCGCTCGCTTCTGTGGATCAGGAGAATGTCGTGCTTGAGGTAATCAAAAAAGCCGAGGACAATGATGACATGATCATCCGTGTCTATGAAGCCCATGGCCGCCGTAGCCATGCCTCCCTGCAATTGCCTGAAGGAACAGGCGTCACAGCGTACGCATGTGATCTCTTGGAGAATATCGAAACCGAGTGCCGTGTGGAGAATGCTCGTATTGCTTTTGACATCAAGCCATATGAGATTCTAACGTTCCGTATCCCGCACGTATAAGGCATCTGGCTGAGCAGGCTTGTCATAAAGCGGCGCAGCCCAGATGATGTCTGAGTATAAACGAGTCCGAGAATCTGGTTAGATGCTAGCAAATAAATCGTTCAATTTATAAAAAGAGTGCCACTTGTCCTTACGGACGAGGGCACTCTTTTCTTCTATGCGATCTTCTTCAGATGATCGGTATTCTCTTAAAACTCTTCATACTCGCTCGGGTCTTGACTCCACAACCGTCCATCCGGACGATTAAACGAGGCAATCATTTGCATCTCCTCTTCGTTCAACTCAAAATCAAAAATATTAATGTTCTCCTGCTGATGCTGCAAGGAGCCTGCCTTCGGAATCGGAATTGAGCCGAGCTGGATATGCCAGCGCAATATGATCTGTGTTGGCGTTTTACCATGCGTCTCTGCAATTCGGACAATGTTCTCGTCCTTCAAAATATCCTGCAAAGCATCATTCCCACGTCCAATCGGACTCCATGACTCGTTCACAATGCCATGCTTCGCATCCTGCTCCCGCTGCTCTGCTTGATCGAAGAAGGGATGCAGTTCAATCTGGTTCAGGCTTGGTGCCACGCCCGTCTCCTGAATCAACCGTTCATTGTGCTCCGGCAGGAAGTTACTGACACCGATGGAACGGATGTATCCGCGTTTTTTCGCTTCAATCAGGGCTTGCCATGCCTCCACGTACATATCCTTCTTGGGATTAGGCCAGTGGATCAAGTATAGGTCATAATAGTCCAGATCGGCTCTGTACAGCGATTCCTGAATCGCTACCAGCGCTTTGTCATAGGCATGATATCTACCTGGCAGTTTGGAGGTAATGAGCAGTTCCTCGCGCGCGATGGAGCTTTGTTTGATTGCTCTACCAACGGTGGCTTCATTTTCATAGTTGTACGCCGTATCAATTAATCGATACCCTGCATCCAACGCAGACGCAACCGATTTAACCCCTGCTTCCCCCTTCAAACTGTACGTACCAAATCCAATTGCAGGCACTTTCAAGCCATCATTCAACGTGTACTCCGGGATATGATTCATTCGAGAGCTCTCCTTTGTAAAAGGTAGTATGATTTTTCCTGAGCAAGACTGGAAATATAAAGCATTCTCTCGTTATTCTACCCCTTCACGCCGGCTTGAATCAATCGAGGCAGCCCGTACTATTTTCCATCTCCTATAATTAGATCTGTAATAATATCTAGCTGTTTCTCTACCGCAATAGGATCACTCGGAAGGAACTGGTCAAAATCAATAGAGTACACATGGCCTGATTTCCCCGCTGGTGTGGCACCGATTAGCTTCTGTACATCCTTGAGCTTGTCCTCCGCTCCCTCATTCACCGCAAGGAATAGACGGTCACCGATAAATTCGGGAATGACTTCGGTGGAGACCTCCCACGTTTCGCCATGAATGACGTCCGACTCTACCTTGGCTGCCGGCTTCAGTCCAAGATATTTATAAATAATGTTGCCACCCATATTGGTATCTCCGTATACAAAAAGGGCATCTGGACGCACGTTTAATATAGAGAACGTTTCATCCACACGTACATAAGGGCTGATTTTCGCTTTGTACGCTGCGATTTTGGCTGTAAACTTTTCATTCCACTGCTTCGCTTCTTCCTGTTTTCCGAGGATATCCCCAAACATCTCTATATCTTTGATGGGTTCGTTATTCTGCTCGATCACAATGGTTGGGGCAATCTTGCTCAGTGCATCATACCCACCCTCCACAATCTCGGCTAATGCAGGTGTTGTTACAATCAGGTCTGGTTGCAAGGACAGAATCTTCTCCGCATCTGGCGGAATGCCGATATCGGTAATCCCTGTCTTATCGCTAATATGCGGGTTGTCCAAAACATATGTCGTTGTGCCCACAGGCTTCACGCCAAGTGAGATCAGCTCACCCAGATGAAAGAAACTGACGACACGCTGTGGTTGCACAGGAATGTTGGTCTCACCTTTCAGGTGTTTATAAACTCTCGTTTCCGCGGCAGTGCTGTCTGATGCAGTCGTTGCGGCTGTCTGGCTCGTAGACTCTTGAGCCGCAGCCCCTCCTGTTGTATTACTTGCCTGACATGCACTAAGAATCAACGATGTACATAATACCATCATGGCTCCAAAAGCAGGTCTTGAAAATCGAAACATGGATGTATCCCCTTCCTTGATCCGTTGATAATAAGACTCATTCTCATTATGGGAATCAAAAGGAGGGGAGACAATGGACGATTCCAACCCACCTAATGGATTATTCTGAACCTGAGTAACCTGCTGATATTCCGCGCGAAACTGAAGCGGGGAACGACCGGTATGTTTTTTAAACAATCGACTGAAATAATATACATCTGCATACCCCACCTTGCTGGCAACGTCCTGGATTCGTGCATCCGACTTCAGAAGCAGCTGTTTGGCACGGTGAACACGCTCATGAATCAGATATTCGATCGGTCCCAGTCCAATCTGATTGCGGAATAAACGCGATAAATAACTCGTGCTGCAATCATATCTGCCCGCCAGTTTCTCCGCTGTAATGGACTCCCTATAGTTAGCTTTAATATATTTGATAGCGTCGGTCACGATGTTGATTTTAGCACTCTCTGTATGCGCAAGTTTCTGGAGATTTTGGCTCAAAACCTCGTATACCAAAGACAAAAAAATGGATTGGGCTTGTAGCTGATCTAACGACTCACTGCTTTTCAACAGAGTTCCCAAGGCTTCACATTTTTCCTGAATCGGCAGCATAGCATTGGGTGTAAACCCATATGACTGAGTTAGGTTCCCCTGATTCTCCGATGATGCAGGCGGTGCTGTATATAAAACCAAATAACCAGCCCATTCCAGATTATCATTGGGTACTTCAACACTCGTGTTCTTATCCGCTCCTCCATGGAAAATGTAAGGCGCGCGACATCGATATATTTTATCGGACATCCTGATTTCGATCTCTCCACGTGTAAGAATAAAGAAAAAACCTGTGTTTGCCTCAAGCCTGAGCTCGGACAAATTAGGGGCTGGATTACCCTTCACGTGATATGACTGAATAGACTTCAAATGCGCAGTCGCTCGACTCCACTGCTCGATATGATCATTCCAATCTATGATCCTCTCCATTAACATCCCCCCCTGTCTGTACGTGTACTGTATCCCGAACTCTAATAAGTGAGTGATCTCTTGCCTTTATAGCGAAGCAATAGAGATTTTCAGCAGAAACATCGCCATTCCTCATCATCTTCCCAGGCTCGCCTCATTCTATGCCCTTAAAATATGCCCTATTATATCACAGACAAAAAGCCATCAACCGGAGAGGTTAATGGCCCTTTCGTATATCGGAACTACAGACTGGTGTAATATTAGAGCTTTTTATTGAAAAAAGTTACATGAAATACTTGAACATCACTCCAAAGGTAACTTGATAAGTTAAAGTTAAGGCAGCCCATTAATATTCACGTACATATTCTTTATTTTCCTTAAGCTGCACAATGTCATGGCCCGTTGGATTCTGGAATGCACGCAGTCCAAACGTTGAGGCCACCGCAAAGATATGGTCAAAAATATCTGCCTGCACATTCTCATATACACCCCAGTTGGTGTCATTGCTGAATGCATAAATTTCGAGAGGCAGTCCGCGGTCCTCCGGAGCAAGCTGTCTCACAATCATCGTCATATCTTTATTGATCTTCGGATGATGTCGCAAATATTGATGAATATATTCACGGAACACACCAATATTGGTAAGTTGTCTGCCATTTACATTGCTTTCCCGATTCACTTGATGCTCTACGTTGTATGCTTCAATTTCCTTTAATTTCGACGTCACATATTCAGATAGATAGTGGATTTTTTCGAACTCGGCAACCATCTCTTCATTACAAAAACGAATACTGCTAATATCGATAAAAATACTTCGCTTAATCCTTCTGCCACCGGACACCTGCATGCCTCTCCAGTTGCGGAACGAGTCCGAGATCAACGCATAACTTGGGATCATCGTAATCGTCTTATCAAAGTTCATGACCTTCACCGTATTCAGGGTAATGTCGATCACATCACCGTCCGCATTATATTTCGGCATCTCAATCCAGTCGCCTACACGCACCATATCATTGGATGACAGCTGTACACCTGCGACCAGACCCAGGATCGAATCTTTGAAGATGAGCATCAATACGGCCGATAAAGCCCCGAGTCCACTGAGAATGATTAACGGATTCTGTCCCACCAGACTGGAGATGACGATAATACCGCCAATGATAAACAGGACAATTTTAGCCACCTGAATATAACTCTTGATCGGGCGAATTTTGGACACTTCATAGGTACGATAGATATCATCAAATACGTTGAGCAATGCATTCAGCACCGTAATCATGATAACAATCATGTAAGTCATGGCCGCTTTTTCAATCAAAGCCTGATACCCCGGGAAAATATAAGCAGTGTAATAGATGATAATCGCGGGCACGAGATGGGATAGTCGCTGGAACAGCTTTTTCTGAACGACAATGTGGCCCCATTTGAACCGGTTATGGCTCACAATCCGATGCACGGTCTTAAGTACAAGCCGTTTGGCAATATAATTGGCAATTATCGAGATCAGCGCGATACATATAATCATAATGACATTGGAAAAGTATCCAAGGGAGGGTTCAGTCATACCCAGTTCCGCTAGCTGGTTTTTGATAAAATCCATAGTTTCCTCCTGACGCAGTCTAGTTTAGCCTACTATTATAAAGTAGATTGGAGCATGAAGTAAAATTCATGAGAGATATTCTGCTTCGTTGCAACAAAAAGACCCTCTCATTCTATAGAATGATGGGTCTGCTCTATTTTATGACATTTCATTCATTGTACAGTTTACAACATGTTATTCGGCCATTCTCAACAATTCACTTACTGTAACGAACCGATACCCTTCCGCCGTCAGTTCTTCCACCAGCACACGCACTGCCTCCACCGTCTGGGAACGATCTCCGTACCCGTCATGGAAGATCAATACACTGCCGGGTTTCACCACGGAACGGGTATGCTCCAAAATGTGCTCAACCCCGGGATTATCCCAATCCTGTGCACCGCCATTCACCGCACCGATCGTCCGATAACCACGCTCCGCAGCCAGAGCCATAATGTCATCATTTACGCCAAAATAAGGTGGCCGAAAGCTGCGGGCAGCATTGCCCGTGACTTCTTGAACAAGACGTTCCGCTTGTTGCAGTTCCTCTCCGGCCTCCTCCAGCGTAAGCTCGGTCAGGTTCGGATGGGTATATGTATGATTGGCGATCTCATGCCCTTCACGGTGCACCTCTGCCGCAATATCCGGGTATGCCTCCATCTCCTTGCCAATCATAAAAAATGTCGCATGCCCGCCTGCGCGGCAGAAGATTTCCAGCACTTGATGGGTGTATACCGGATGTGGGCCATCATCAAATGTAAAAGCCACAACCTTTTCCTGTACAGATACCTGCTCAACTAACTGCTCCATCATGTAACCACATTCCCCTCTCTGACTGCTCGGATCAACTCATCCCTATTATTCCATGGCTGTAGGCCGGGGTCTAGTGCATATAAGTTGAATTCGATATGTTTACACCGATATTCCAATGACAGAATAAGCGTATGCTTCCGATGTGGCCTTCTTGCAGAAAGCTTTTAGGCAGATGCTTCGCTTTTCCGGTTTTTTCAAAAACTAACCTTTGATTGCACCCGCAATCATACTCTTCTGCACCTGTTTGTTCAGCAGCAGATAGATCACAACCGTTGGTACGGTCGTAATCATCAAACCCGCACCAATGATGCCCCACTGGGTAATGTACGTTCCAACCATGGACATCATGCCCACCGTCAATGTCTGGTACGCCGTGTTGTTAATAAACGTGACCGCAAACATCAGCTCATTCCAGCACGACAAAAACGTAAAAATCGCTACCGTGGAGATCGCCGGGGTTACGAGAGGCAGAATGATGGAGAAAAACGTCCGATATATCCCGCAACCATCAATGACTGCCGACTCCTCCATCTCTCTCGGGATCCCTTTGAAAAAACTACCCAGAATAAATACCGCCATCGGAATACCGAAAGCTACATACGGAATGATCAAGGCCCAGTAGCTGTTGAGCAGACCCAGGTTTTTTAAAATAATAAATAACGGCAGCAGCGCCGCATGAATCGGCACCATCATGCCCATGAGAATCATCGTCATGGTCAGCCCGCTAAGCTTCCAGTTCATTCTAGTAATTGCGTACCCCGTCATCGAGGACAGGATAAGCACCAGCACGATCGAGACTACCGTAACCAGCACGCTATTCATAAAATAGTTCAGTACATGCCCGTCAGAGAGTGCCTTGGTATAGTTGCTCCACAGAAAGGCTTTAGGTAGCCCTGCCACATCTCCGCTGAAAATCTCACTATTATCCTTCAGGGAGAAGAGTGCCAGCCAGATCAGCGGATAGATCTGAATGACGGCGATGAGGATCAGAAACGCCTGCAGTGATATTTTTCCAACAGCTCCCGTGATGGAGCGCTTGGACCGGGGTCTTTTTTGCAACATAATATTATTAACGGTACTCATGCTTCTTCCCTCCCTCTACTCTGTCTTGAACAACGAATTAATAAGGATCGTACATACCAGACATTCCACAATGATAAAAACGGAAATGGCACTGCCGTATCCGTACCGGAACGTGTCAAAAATGGTGGCGTACATCAGCGTGCTCGGCACCTCTGTGCTGTAAAAAGGCCCGCCGCCCGTCAGTACGTAGATCAGGTCAAACACCTTGAACGCCCCGATGACCGAAAATACAAGACACACCTTCAGAATTGGCTTCATTAAGGGGATCATAATGGACCAGGCCACGCGCATACGGGAAGCACCATCGATTCGCGCTGCCTCCAGCACATCCTGGGAAACGGATTTTGCCCCCGCATACATCAGTAGCATGTGGTATCCCATGTACTGCCATAGCGTTGGAATGAAGGAGGCCGTCAGAGCCGTTTCCTTCTGACCTAGCCAATCCTGCGCCCAGCTGGATAGACCGATGTTCTGCAGCATCACGTTGAGCAGACCGTAATCGGCGTTATAAATTTTCGACCACAACTGGGCAATAACGACCGTAGAGATTAGTACGGGAATGAAATACACCGTTCGGTAGAAGCCCTCTCCCTTGACGTTGGATGCCAAAATCAATGCGAGCACCAGAGAGATTGGCAATTGAATGAATACCGAAGCGCCTGCAAACAGCAGGGAGTTTTTGATGGAATTAATCACTCGGGTATCTTTGAACATCTCCACATAGTTGTCCAGGCCGATAAACGCGCCTTTCCCGACACCATTCCAATCGAGCAGACTGTAATAGCTGGAGACAAAGATCGGAATCAGCACGATGCCGCAGAACAGGATTAGCGTAGGCAGAACAAAGACGGCAATCGTACCTTTATTGGAAAATACAGAGTTCATGACTCTTCTCCTCTCAAAGGCGTGACCGGAAACTCCCGGATCACGCCTCGTTTGGGCATTATTTTGATGGTTATATAAGTTGAACCAATGATTTTACACAATCCACTCCGATGACAGAATAACCTTACAATCGCTGTTATCCCCAGATTTTTTCGATTCCCTTCTCCAAAGGGGAAAATCCGGTGATAAAGGCGAGGCGTATGCTTCCGATGTAGCTTTCTTTCAGAAAGCTTTTAGCTCCGCTTTTCCAGTTTTTTTCTGTCCTCTCCGTTCAAGTGTAAATGAATAGTTCAATTTATATAGAAGGTGGCAGGGAGGGCTAGTTTACAAGTGTATATATGTTCAAACTTCGAAAGGTGCGCACGTAGCATAAGCCTATAATTGCTTGCCTGTTTAACCTACAGACTTAGCTCCGTTGGTTTCAGCTGTGCCATCTGTTTACAGAACTCCTCTGGCGTCACGTCACCGGCCAGCAGCTGTGCGATCAGATTTTTGTGTGCTTCCGCAGACTCGGCTGGCAGAATGTTATCCCACCAAGCAATAAATGAGGTGGCCGTTTTCATAATGTCCGCGGCGGACAGATCGAGTGAAGACAAGCTGGAGGTGTCGAGTGAATCGGTTTTCCAGCTTGGCAGTCCCGCTCCCGCCAGGAAACCTTGTGTGCCGAGTTGCTCGCTCAGATACATGAGGAATTCCGTAGCTTCCTTCGGATGTTTGGTCGTCTGGCTGATGTAAAAACCGTCCACGGCTCCGCCGAAAATTTCAGTGCTGGTGCCTTTGCCATCCTCAAATACCGGGAATGGAATTACCTTTACTTTGCCCTTAACTGCCGAGGCAGACGGGTCTTCAATACCTGCATTCACCCAGTTGGCTTGGAACATCATCGCCCCTTTGCCTGCATTAAACGCCCCAAGCATCTCGTCATAGCTCATACTAAACATACTGCTGTTGAACGCTCCGGCCTGTGCCAGTTGCTGCATCTTGGTTGCCGCCGCGACAAAGTCTGGTGAATCCCACTTGGACGGATCTTTGAACGCTTCGATCACCGCCGCATTGCCCGCTTGACGCACCGCAATCATGTCATACCAGTACATGCCCGGCCAGCGGTCTTTCTCCCCAATGACAGCCGGAGTAATTCCTGCCGCTTTCAATTTGGCCACTGCATCCAGCAGCTCGTTATATGTAGTCGGAATTTTGGCACCCGCCTGCTCGAACAATTCGGTATTCACGTAAAGATTGGCGATGTGCGTGTACACAGGCAGTGTATAGATTTTGCCGTCCATATTGATTGCCTCAGCCATTCCTGGCCCCATGCGCTCCTTGATATCATCAGTCAGGTAACTTGTGATCTCCAGCACGTTACCGGATTTGATATATGGCTGCATGAAGCTGCCTCCACCCATTCCGTAGAACAGGTCTGGTGATTCGCCAGCTGCGATGGATGTTTTTACTTTGGTTTTGTACTGCTCTCCTGTTGTGCCTGTACGTTCAACCTGGATGTCGGGATGTTCGCTGTTCCATTTCTCCACGATCTCAGGCAGCAATTTAGCTGACGGATCAGTCGTACCCACCGATTGATCCCATAGCGTAAGCTTGATTTTGCCGTTGCTCTCCCCCTTTGCTCCGCCGGATGAATCGGACGAACATGCCGCCAGACTACCCGCAAGACCCAGAGCCAGAAACAGACTTAAAGATTTCTTTAATAGCGCTTTCATCATATGACCTCCCTGATTTTTTTGTTGGTTATATACATCGTTGAACTCAGATATTTACACGTACGCTCCGATGACAGAATAACCTTACGATCGCTGTTATCCCCAGATTTTTTGATTCCCTTTTGAAAAGGTGAAATCCAGTGATAAAGGCGAACTCTTCGCTTCTTCAGTTTTTTTCTGTCCTCTCCGTTTTTGAGTAAAAAGTAATTCAACTATGTACCCATATTTTAGTAATGGTGCGCGCTGTTCTCCATTTAGAAAACAGGCATCGACTTGTAATATTCGAACACATATGAAAGCGTGACCATTTTGAGTGTGAAGGGCTAACTCCTGACATTCCGATATTCGTTCATGGATCGGCCGAACTGTTTTTTGAATAATACGCTGAAATAATGCGGGTCCGGGATGCCTACCTGTTCCCCGATCTCATACCCCTTCAAATCGGTTTGCTTTAGCAGTGATTCGGCCTTTTTCATGCGAAGCTGCGTTAAATATTCGACAAACGTCTGCCCGGTTTCTTTTTTCATTAAACGTCCCAAGTGGCCTGGACTAACATAAAAAGCCGCTGCTGTACTCGACAGCCCCACCTCCGCATTGCCCATCTGCTCTTCGAGGTACGCCTTGACCTGATCGATCAGATTTCCTTCCTTCGCTTGACGCTTTTGCTGAATGGCGCCTGCTATGGTGCGGACATGCTGTTCCAGCATGATTTTCAGCTCTGGTAAATGCTCCGTCATCAGCATCGTAGCAACGGTTTTCTTGTTAAACACCTGTTCACCCTCAAGCTGCTGTTCCATTGCGGCACGCTGGCATTCAGTGATGACATCCATAGCTGCCATGCGAAACTGTGCCACGTTGGAGAAAGGGACAGACAGGATCTGTTCAAGCCGCGATGCAGCCTCTTCCCCCGCGCCTACACTAACGCAGAATTGCAGCTGCTGAAGTAGCTCTGTATCGGAATGATAAGGCTGGCTAGTGTGCTGACCGTCAATCGCAAGATCCTCAAAGTAGATCACCTGATTTTTCCCCGTAAACGCCTGGTACTCCAGAGCACGACAAGCTTCCCGATACGACGCACTGACTTCCCCCCACCCAAAATGCATCTGTCCAATTCCGACGGTAACACACACTTCAATGCCCTCGGCGGTAAGTAACTGCTGTAGTTTTTTCTGAATCTGCTCCGCTTGAGCAGCCAGATTAGCATCCTGAGCTGTAGCGAGAGCAACAATTCGGTTACGCGTATCTATCACAATGATTTTGTTCACATCCTCCTGATAAAAGTCCTGAACATGTTTCAAACCCTTCATCCGGAGCAGGATATGAGTCTCCTCTGTAAGATGTGGATACATCATTGGGTGAGCAGGAAGGGAAGGATCACTTTGAAGCTCAGCGCTTTGGAGTTCCGCTGCTTGTATATTGGATTGTTGTTCACGCTGCTGTGACTCTTGCGGTGCAGATGCTTCTATCTCCATCACGGCTACTTGAAAACTCAGACTGCCCGGTGGCATAGGAATCCCGAAGAAACCCACCTGCTCGCGCAGCTCCTCCTCATGCAACACGCCCTGCAACCACTGATTCACAAAACGTTCCTTAAGATACGGTAAACTACGCTTCATCTCTTCCCGCAACTTGATTAGCTCATGCTCCCGCCCTCTCTCCTGCTCTATAGCCGCTCGTAACTTGCCAGTAACCTGTAATAACTCAGACGCTCGAATCGGTTTCAAAATAAAATCGGATATGCCCAGCTTCACGCTCTGACGTGCATATTCAAATTCATCATGTCCTGTCACCACCACGATTTTGATACTTGGATAACGTTCCAGGATCAGACCACTTAACTCAATGCCGTCCATCTTGGGCATATAAATATCCGTGAATACGATGTCCGGATGCAGCAAATCAACTTGCTCTAACGCCTCCGCAGCATCGGAGGCTTCACCAACAATCCGCATGCCTTGTTCCTGCCAATCCATGCGCATACGAAGTAGATTTCGGATGAGATATTCGTCGTCCACGATTAATACTTTTAGCGGTTCCATGATGCACCTTCTCCCTTCGGGATCGAAATGGTTATGGTGGTTCCTTTTCCAGGTAGACTCTCCAGTTGCAGTACATCCTCTCGATCATAAAAAATACGCAGCCGCTCCATCGTTCCCCACAAGCCAAAGCTTGCATTCACACTAGAGGCAGACTGTGACTGCATTGGCACAGGCCGGATGGATTTTTGCTTTTCTGTGTGCTGAATCTGCTGCAATTGTTCCTCGGACATACCCACTCCATCATCCGTAAGTGTTAGTATGACTGCATCAGTCGTTTGTCGGGCTTGGATAGCTATAATACCTCGACCACCTTTGGCGCGAATGCCATGATATAGTGAATTTTCCACCAGTGGCTGAAGTACAAGTTTTGGAATCATTACCTGCTCGCAGCCTGAATCGATATCATACTGCACCTCGAATACACCCGGATAACGCACCTGCTGGATAGTTAGATAATGTTGCACAATCTCAACCTCTTCGCGAAGTGTGATGACCTCATTGCCTTTGCTCACACTCAGCCGATAGTAACTTCCAAGTGCCTCCAGCATCTCGCACACTTTGTCATTCATACCGGACATCGCCAGAGAATTGATCGAGTCGAGTGTGTTGTACAGAAAATGTGGTTTGATCTGTGCCTGAAGGGTATTCAGTTCAGCTCGGCGAATCATCTGCTGCTCCTGAATAATGCGCCTCAGCATCTGCTCGATCTGCTCAATCATCTGGTTGTACCCGCTGTAAAGCTGTTCGAATTCGTAACTGTTCAGCTCCACTTTGACTTTTCGGAAATTGCCGCTTGGTGCTTTCTGCATGGAACGGAGCAATTTGTGAATCGGCTTGATCACGCTGCGAGAAATGATGAAAGAACTGATGAAAAAGACCGACCCATTTACCGCCAGTAGCATAAAAGCAAGCAGAACCAAGGATTTATTACGGGTATCTGTTGCACGGTAAGGACTCATACTGATGTACTTCCATTGATCGTCACCAGCCGAGCTGTAGGTCACTGCGTAATCCTGTCCACCAGACTGCAACATCAATACGCCGGAGGGCTGTTCCTGAAATGCTTTTCGTAATTGAGCCTGATTGGCCTCCAGAATTTCGTGCATACCTGCCTGCTTATGAGCCGTGGGCGTGGATGCTTCGGATAAATCAGACCCTTCTGATTCTGGAGATACTAGAGTTGCTGTAAGTGCTGTAGATTTTGCAGATGTTGTAGAAGCCGCATGGGTTGAAATATGGGTTGTAGCGTTCGTTGCGGTATTTATAGCAGCGTTTGTGGCGATGATTCGCTGATGCTCGTCCAGAATGGCCACTTGGAATGAGTCGGATGCCGGTAGATTGGCATAAGCCTGAGCAATGGATTTCTCTTTGATATTCATAACAAGAAATCCCAGTGGAGAGGTATCATCCAGGTCTCGCATTAATCGAATAAAAGAGACCACTTTATCCTTGTCCCTCTCCTTATCCTTTTCGGAACTCTCTCCGGTGGTTAGGAGGTCACTACTTTGTTGACTATTATTATCGCCGCCATTCAGCCTGAGCAGGTATCGTCCTTTGTAATTCAAAGCCTGCTCATACCACGGTGCATCCTCCACATTCACTTCCAGAAAAGCAGGCCACTCCTGTGTTCCCACCGAGAAGCGATGCCCTGAGTTGTCGTAAATGTAAACCGAATCGATAACTGGAACCGCTTGCATAAGATTAGTCAAATACGAGCTAACCTTGGATTGTGTCTGTAAATTGGAATACACGTTGCCCTGACGAAGCAGATTTTGCAGGTTGGGATCGGAAAATATCATTTTAGAATAATTGTTCACATTCTCGATCATGAGATTCACATTCGTCTGGATCGACGTAATCGTCTGCAGAGACGCTTCGTTGATCTTCTGCTGCGCATCATTTTCTGAAATACGGCTAAGCACGAGCACACTGAATGCCACCGTTAGCAGAATAATTACAAAGTACGCAAAAGGGATTTTAAAGGCGAGTGTCTTCGGCTTGCGCCTCATAAACTCTCTCAAATGAAACTTTAGATAGAACTTCCTTTTCAACATCAGACCCTCCGATTAACTGAAATTTCCGGGGTGTTTACACTCTCGCGGATTTGATACAATTGTATGCCTGGATCTGGAAGGGGCTCAATACCTTTTATTGCTTTCTGCTGGCTTATGTTGGTTTAGCTAAGAAGTAATAGGCCAAAAACATGAGTTGGGAATATATCTGCTTTAGTCGCGCAAAAAAAACGACCTCCACGGTTAGCTGTGGAGATCGCTTATATTGAATACGTAGTTGAGATTATAGTGAGAACTCAGTGACACCCTTTTTGGAAGCAAACTTCAGCGTGTAGCTCCCTTCCGAACCGTAAGGCATGGTTGCAATTTGGATACGGGTATAGTCTAACCGGCCCTCTCGCAGTACTTTTTTGACCAACGCTATGCCCCGCTCTTCATCCGTCACTACACAGAAGATGTTCATCACATATTTCTTCGGATCGGTCACGCTGTTCCCCTGGTCACATCCATCGACTTCCCCCAGTTCGTGCTGGGTTAGAGCAGTTTCAAGATACTCCATGACCTTCTCCTTCAACCACTGATCGCGTTTACTGCCCGTGGCACTCTTCAGTGGATATTGCACGACAAGCCAGTGTTTTTCACTCATTTGAATTCACCAACTTTATGTAATATTTTTGTTCTTCTTCACTTAAACTGATCTGGATACACCGCTAGCTTCAACTGCTCATCTAAAGGAACTATATCACTAATGGGTTTAAAACTTAATCGAACAATTCGTTCATTTTCTTGAGTGGTATACGGGTTAAATGCAGTATTAACACACCCCGTCAATGCATTGTCTAATCGAAGACATAACGTTGGTTCCGTTTTTGAGAAATTCATTGAATTCAACTCAATCGTACGGATGTTCTTGTTGTTGTTATCTATATAATGTATCTCTGCATGTTTTAAATCAAATACAACGCTCCAAAAGGTTAACGTTGGCGGATTTTCGTCACCAACCCATTCCCAATCTTCGTTAGAAGATCGTAATACCGATAACTCTTTCAACACATAAAAAGCTTCATCAGCTAAGATAGGAGCTTGTTGCGCATCTGATATTATACGTTCAACATGACGGTAAGCCAGCGTGAATCGATCAAGAGAGTTCACTTCTTTGGAAAGCTTGGATATTGGAATTTGCGGGAACTGTTCAGCATATTGTTTAGATGTTTTGAAGCTACTATTAGATAAAGCAAAGTAACTCTCATCATGAATAACTTGAGCAGTACCATGAACAAACTCAATGAGAGCAACATTTCCTAGTGCATCAGCAACCGTATAATGCAGCGCATATAACGATTTTACAATTCTGATTTCCTCCAGGTGATCAACTACTTCTGCTACCGTTGAAAATTGGTCTAGTTGATATTGCATCCATTGCAATTCATTCATCACAGCCCTTTCATCTTCTTCAGGTAATTGTCCCTCATCATGATACATCATTGCAACAGTTAATCCCTTTTCATTCATCCCGCTGATCGGCAGCTCTCGGCCAAACTGTGTCAACGTAACACTTCCGTAATTTGAAGTCCACGTTTTACTTTTTTGCCCTTTCACTTTCAGTGACTCTTTTTGAATACCACGTTTGCCTATTACAATCAGCCCATGACCGTAATAAAAATCATAGTTTTGCCCCAGCAACATAGAATGGTCATTTTGAAGAATAAAAGTAGTACACATTCGAATCCCTCCGATATGAATTCTGCCTAATGGAGTCTAATTGACCCCTTCGACTTATCCTATCAGAGATATACTTGCTTCCATTTGATACTCCTTGCTACATTTCACTTTATAGAAAAAGAAATATGCATGACCGAATCTTGATGAAATGGACCTTTAAATTCAGTTCCATACTTCTCCAGGATGAAATCATTTGTTAAGTCATACTCTGCGAAAGGAATGCGATAGCGATATAAAAACTGATACGTATCTATAATTTTCTTTTCCTCTTCGTTAAACAAAAATCCATGATGTGTATAGGTGGCAACTTTCACACCATCAATATGTTTTATTTTCATTCCATCTGGAACGTGTGAAGCATCTCTTACCTCATAGGCAATTAGCTCTTTATAGGTCTCATTCTCATCTAATTCATGGATATCATAGCATAGACGATATATTGTTTGGTTGACTCGATTCGTGATCTCTTCAGCAATATTTAGAAAATGTAACATCGCTTCTGTAACGGTAGATCCTTCATCGTTAGTTGTCACCCGCTCTATACCAACCAAAGTTAAGTTTCTGATGTAATCCACATGTTCCAGAATGATTACCTTCCCGTTATATGCCTTGGTGTCTAGTCTCAATGCATCAACACGGATCTTTTTTGTAGCGAGCAATTGCCAATTCTCCGGCTTCAACTTTCTAAATTGAGCAGGAGGATACCCAAAATATTTCTTAAAATTACGTGTGAAAACTTCCTGTGAATGAAAACCATATGTGACTGCTGTTGTGAGCACGTCATCATTGGTGCGAAATAAATGTTCAGCAGCTTCGCTTAATTTTCTTCGTTTTATGTACTCATGGATTGTTACACCCACTACTGCTTTGAAGAGACGATAAAAATGGAATTTGGACATATGTGTTTTATTAATGGCTTCATTAACGTCCAAGTCCTGGTCTAGATGTATTTCTATATAATCAACGCATCTCTGAATATTCAGGAAATAGTCCATGGTAACCTCCCCACTCTTTTTATATGCTGAGAAATGTAGTCCCATTTCGCTTCCAGTCAAATATCGAACTTATTGAACAGTAAAGTCGGAAACGGATGAACTGGTTCTCCCAGTGAACTTCCCATTCACTTCACTTCCGCCTCCACTCCATTGAAGTGTATAGTCTCCTCCACGTAGTCCCATTTCGTAACCTTGTTCAAAATTTCTCCACGTCAATGCTCCCATTCCGGGTATTTCTCTAGAAAAATATACTTTCCCGGTATAGTTATGTGTCAGACTAACGGAGACGGCTTGGCTACTGTAGTTTTCCATAGTAAGTTCAATATGGCCATACCCCTTATCTATAGTAAAGTGCTTCTGCACAACTGCTCCTCCAGTTACGTTCTCCCCAATGGAGCCTCGAGTATGATTAATCGATGGACTTGTCGTCTGGTCTGCAATAACAGGACGAATAGCAGGATAACTAGATACTCCAGTTTCAAGGTTCTCGGTTTTCGTTTTTTGGATACCCATCCCTATCATTGCCACAGCAATACATAGAGCGGCGAAAAGAATGCTCCTCTTCTTCATAAAATATATTCCTCTCATTTTCTTTATTTATAACATGCAATCTTACCACACCTAATTTCAGAAAAATCTTCCCTTAACATCTGGCCCATGCATTCCAACTTCCTTCCTATTTTCTGTTAATTTAGGATAAGCGTCAAATAGCCCCCACCTAGCAGTCAGATGGGAGCAAACATACGATGAGGAAAGATTAGCGGAGAAGGCATGACCCCGGCACGTCCTAGTGAGGACGATCTCTTCCGTCTTTTATTTGTTCAAGACAAAGGAACATCTTTTCTGTGGACACTCCTCATTACAAAAGCTGCAAAGACAAGTAGATAAATGAACACAACCGTTATTGAGAACTGCACACTCATTCCATTAGCAAATGCACTGCCTTCAAAATACACATTCAAATCCGTATTGGCAAATAATAAGTATTTGGCCGCACTGAATCTGGCAGCTAATAGCCGGGTTACCAACTCTCCCGAGTAATACAGGAACAGCGAGATGGCTGTAACGACAGCTACACTTCTTATTATACAAGCTAACGTAAATGCACCTGCGCAGAACACGCCGATCCCTAAAGCTGTGAAAAAATAATAGCGGAGAGTAGCGAAGGCTACGTTTTGAACAACCACTTCGTCTCCCAACACCACTAGGGTTTCCGCAGGTCCAGAATTTCCGAATAAGACAAGCCCGGTTAAAAACGAAACGATAATTAAAAATCCGACGGTTAACACCAGCAAGAAGCAAATAATCAACCCTTTTGCTAACATAACAGACACACGCGACACTGGCTTTAAGAACAGAAATTTGATGGTGCCCTGCTGGTATTCAGAAGCTACTATATACGCAGACATCGTAATCAGATACAATCCGGAAATTGTCAGCAACAGTTTGTTATTGGAGAGGAACTTCCATGCGTTTTGGCTGTTGTCCGGCGGAATTTGATGCTCAAGCTGATATTGATACAGTAAGATTTTGTCTCGATTGACTTCATACATTAATGTCCCCGGATTCAACTCAGGCTGCTTTTCCTGCAATCGGATCAACTCACTCTGCAAAGCTGGCTGCCACGACTCCGGTGTCGGGTCAGCAGGTTGTTGAAACGCTTGAAATACCCCATGCGCAATCGTCAACACGAAAAGTCCTGCAAGCACCAGATATATAACTTTCTGTCGCCGAATCTTCAACCATTCACCCTGCAATAATGCCAACATCAGCTTCCACCCCATTCATCATCACGGGTCAATTCCAAATATGCTTCCTCTAAATCAAACGACTTTTCCTTTATAGATTGCACTCCCACCTGGCTTAGCAACATAAGCAGAGAAGAGTAGTGACTGCGATCCATCTTAAACATGATCTTATCTTGATGATACAACCTTGGCTCAAAGATGTAGCTCTGTTGTTGTAGCAGGGCATGGGCTTTATCAAGCTCTTTAGCTTCAATAACAAAAACAACACTATCGCTATTGCTATCGGCAGAACGGGAATTTTTACTGCCAAGCAAAGTTAACTCACCATCTTGCAACAGGCCAAATTGGTCACAAATCGGTTCAATTTCTTTAAGATGATGACTCGAAATTAGAACTGAAATTTGGAAGTTGGTCGTAATTCTCTGCACGATTTCTCGAAATTCAATCATCGCTCCCGGGTCCAGTCCATTGGTTGGTTCGTCCAAGATTAGTAACGATGGGCGATGCAGCAAGCATTGAGCTATCGCAAGTCGTTTTTTCATTCCCATTGAATAGTGTCCAACTTTTTTGTGAATGAAGTTCTTCATTTTCAATAAAGAAAGCACCTCATCCAGACGTTCGGTTGTAACCTTCCCGTACAGACGACTTCCGTATAACAGATGTTCCATCCCGGTCAGGTACTTGTAGAACTGAGGTTCTTCAATTAATGCACCAACATGTCTAAGCACCTGTTTCCGGCTTGAACCCACAGGGAGCCCTTCGATATAAATGGAGCCAGAGGTCGGTTTAATCAATCCACAGATCATTCCGAGGGTTGTTGTTTTTCCTGCACCGTTTTCCCCGATTAAACCGAATACCGCACCACGCTCAATGTTAAAAGAAACCGAGCGAATAATAGGATTATTGCCCCTTTTTTTGGTCATCTGATTAACAGCAAGAACTGGTTGCACACTCACCTCGTATCACCTACATCCTTTGATTTAGAATTATGGCCGTTAGTGTAAAGGCGAGATGTGCTGCAAGCAGATCGACCAGAATTGCCTCTGAAAAGTATTCATTTACAAATTCAAAATTCAGTAGTTTGGAAAAGATAAATGTTACAAGAAGCATAGCCATCAGAACATAGTACGCATACTTGAAAGAATGCATCATAATTAAGTTATAGCGTTCATCTTTTTCCCGAGGAAAAACAAACAAAAAGTATAGGCTGGACAAAAAGAAGATAAACAAAGCAGCTGGTAGCAAATAAGTCATAAACAAATCACTCATCCCCTTTCGGCTGTTGAGGGAGATATTGAAATACGTCCTCAATTCCCACCTCGAAAACCTCTGCAATACGAAATGCTAAAACTAAGGAAGGATTGTAGCGATTTGCTTCAAGTGAGAGGATAGTCTGTCTACTGACACCGACTAGATCGGCTAGATGCTTCTGTGACCATCTTCTTTCGGCACGCTGCATATAGATGTTGTTCGATAATAATTCTGTCAAGTCACTCCCTCCTTTACAACAATTGTAAATTATACCTCACCTAAAGTCAAGAATATATTACATTAGGTAAGAAATAATTTACTACCTGTTGCGCATTGCGTTTGCCGTCCAAGAGAAGTCTCCACCGGAAGTAACCACTCCTTTCGGCCCTTTTAGTTCTAAAGTCAGCAGGGAGGGAACGTGTTGAGGATCCGCTATTCTTAACAGGCCATATCCAATACTGGCCAAACCATTCATCACGCCTATGGCGTTAATATCCGCATGAATGACATCAGAATAGCGGAACAATTCATCCAATATTAAACATTGCTTTGCTCGAATCAGTGATTGTTGCTGCGAATCTAAACTTTGTGCAGCCTGCAATAATACATCGAGATTACCCAGGTTTCCATGACATAATGAAAAATTGCTCCCTAAAGATACATCAAGAGTCGTCGCCAAGGCAGCTTGACAGTCGCGTTCCAGTAACCCATGATCAATCTGATTGCGGATGGCTTCTATTCTTGAAAGCAAAATACCGGGCGCGCCATGACACCACGCAATGGAATGGTGATTCAAATGTTCACTGAACCAATTTTCAACCGATTCATCATAAAAGCGGTTTTCATAATCAATCGCAGCCTGAACAATCTTATGGATAGCTGCTTGTTGTCTAGACCAAGGCATAAAACGACATAGAGCAAAGATGATGCCCGCATTTCCATGAGAGAAACCGATATACGGACTTTCCGGAGAGTTCCCCGGCTTCCATGCTATCCCGGTTTCCATTGGAGTAGCATGTTGAATTAGATGCTTGACTAGCTGTTCTCCAATGTCAATTAACCAGGCATCTTCTTGATTCTGTTCAAGCATGCTTGCTATAACAGCCAAAGCCCCGGCACTTCCTCCAATCAAATCATACAATTGGTCTTGCGGAAGCACTCTGGGGATCTCCTTCAACAAACGGTTAGCGCTTTGCTTCATTGCTGGATCATCTAACACACTGCCCAGTTGCGCAAAACCGTATGCCATACCGCCTAAACCCAAAAATGCCCCCAGATTGATCTGATCTGGATGGATTAATTCTTCTAAAATCATTTCAATCGGTCGAATGGTAGCAAAACACGCATCTCGATATACTTCTTCTCTCGTCAAGTTCCAAAGTTGAGCAAAGAACAAAGCAATACCTGGATTTCCATCGTATATACCAGGTCCCGTCACGGAATACTGCCAAAAGTGCTTTCTTCCACCCTTGGTCACCATGCTGGTCCAGCAAAATTCTAAGCCTTGCTCTCCTTCATATTGAATGGCCTCACGGATTAACGTATCTCCAATAATCTTGGCCTTCTCAAGCAAATTAATCGGTTCAGATTCAGGCACTTTCCAATCTTTCAACTGAACAATCTTAATATCTTCCTTAGCATAAACCGCTGATATTGTCGCTTTAATAATCTGTATCTGTTGGACTAAATCACTTTCAGAAAACTGGGATAACTTTTGCAAACTTCTCGTTAACCCATCCTCAACAAATACATCATTAATCTTTAGGCTACGTGAATCCTGTATCCAAGTGCCGCAAGGCGTTGCTGAAAAGTATGGAATGTCGCCCTCTAATAAGTCTGCGATCTCAGCCCTAATTATTTGTTGATCCAAGTGATCCGCTGCGAGAGAAATTCGATTAAGCAAGAGCTCCCGATCCAACTGATTACGCATAAAATCAGGGTGATAGCTCAAATGAAGCAACTTGCTGTAAACCATTGTCGTTTTTAATATCTTTCGGATATCGCAATCCTTGAATGCTTCCAGTTGTCTTGCCGCTTCGTCCCTCTGGGAAAGAAATACGTTATACCCTGATCGAAAACCTTCCGACAGATCATCCAGATAGTTCATAATTTCATCGTCTTCCCCGTTTATATCATTTGTCGATAGAGGGGTATTATTCCCGGAAGTAAGCTTACCGAATTGCTTAACCAAGCGGATCTCATCCGTATTCTGGCCTTCTATCGTTTGAATTTGAAAGGGGCTTTGTTGCTCTCCTATTCCGCCGATTCCACTAATGTCAAAAGTCTGCTCTCGATTGATGTTGGTTGGCACTATGCCAGTTGATAAAACCGAATCCCGAATTAGGGTAAGCGCCCGATTAATAGCGCCACTCTTTGTATAATTATGATCTTGGCTGATCGTATGATGAAACAGCGATTCCAGATCAATTAATACAGGCTGATCCGAATTCGCAATAATATTTTCATAGTGAAAATCAGTAGCATTCATCGTATGTAGCACAGATAGCAGTTTACCTAGACGGTAATAAAACTGCTTGCGCTCTTCATTCGATACACAAGTTTGGTAAGGGATGAACTCCATCCAGCCGTACTTGTGTTTGTTCAACACGCCGACTGTCCGAAGTGGTCTCCCATCTTGCACCTGCTCATTCATCCATTGTAAAAACTGCTGAAATGTTTCATCAATTCCCATATGACGAGGCTTATAAACTAACTTTGTACCACAACCAAATTCAAGGATAACTACCGTTTTCCCTTGTTTATGGGCATCACCACTACCCAACATAAATCGAACAATTTCAGTTTCTTTCAGACCAAATTGTTGCTGTAATTCGTATCGATCCTGCTCCAGATGAGCGATGATCTCACGAACAAATTGTTTGAGATTTCGAGTTTTTTCTGCGATAAGTCTAAACATGACCGGATATTCTTCCACCAAGCCCTGGAGATAGTTGTTATCTTCAAGGAAATCTGTGACGTAGGCTAAATAGCGTTGCTCGGGGCTTTCCCCTTCCAGCTTGCCTTCCATCCGCAAGTAATTAATTTCTAACATAAGAGTCTTGTGTGTTACTGCATACAACAGATCCAGGTAATACTGAATAATATTATGCTTCGCTAACCGGGATATCGTCGTCTTCGTAGTTACACTTAAGTCTCTAAACAAATCAAAATATAACTCGCGAACAAAAATATCATAAAAGCGATGAAATGGAAAAGCCGATAAGTTCGTTCCTTCCATATCTCGCTTATAATCTGTTTCATCATCTTGTTGCAATAACCGATTATCAAAAATGTTTGTCATGTATTCAAGCCAGCTCGATGCTGTAGATTCGAGGGAAGTCACTTTACTGAAACCAGATGAGTCTGCAGAAAAGTGACGACGGAGAAAGGAAATATCGATTTGATAGTTACGCTCGATATGCGATTGGAAAGACTGCTCATTTTCAAAATCCAACAGTTGTTGCCAATATGGGATAACCAAAGACAGATCAGCATCAGACTCACTTGGTCCACATAATTTACGTTCATGAATATAAAGCGCATTGTATGCGATCGTTGAATTGAAGATGGACATAGAATCACCCCCAAAAATGATAATAGAGAGACGAGGTAAAAACCTTCGGTCTCTCTATTCTTTGCTTAATCAGTTACAAGACTTCTGACATTCAACTGTCAATGTGCACACATGCCCTGGATTACCAATGAAATAACTCGCAGCGGCACATGCTAAGCTCGTAATAATGACTTCTGCCCATTGCGGTTGTGCTGCACCGCCAGCTTTCAAGAGTTCATCCTCTTTCAATTCAACAAGAGGGTTTTCAATGGGAAGTACGTTATTATGAGTTCTGGAGTACGGGTTTTTCAACGCTTGATATGACATTTTTCTCACCTCCTTTCATATCCATGAAGCGATAGGCTTCGACAAGATCTTGATAATAGGCACTCGTTTGAATTAATTCATCATGTCTTCCCTTCTCTACGATGCTTCCATCTGACATCACAAAGATTTGATCGGCATCCATAATCGTTGATAGTCGATGAGCAATCACAATTCGTGTACATTGTAACTGCGACAAAAATTCATCAATTCTCTTCTCATTAATGCTATCTAATGCGTTAGTCGCTTCATCAAATACAATAACTTTTGGCATATGAACGAGTGCTCTGGCAATTGCCAATCGCTGTCTTTGCCCGCCGGACATATTTTGAGCATTCTCTGACAATAAGGTTTCGTATTTCATCGGCATGCTCATAATTTCTTCATGAATTTGCGCCACTTTGGCAGCCTGAACGATATCATCCATCGTGACTTGCTCATTATTGCCTTTAATATTGTCAACAATCGATTGATTGAACATAAATGGTTGCTGGTTGACGATTCCCATCTGTTGGCGGATATACGGTTTATCGAGCTCCTCCAAGCGATGCGGACCGTAGTAGATTTCGCCCTCACTCGGTCGATACAAACCTACAAGTAAATTCGCCAATGTACTTTTTCCAGATCCAGAAGCCCCGATAATTGCAATTTTCTGACCTGCTTGAATTTTAAAGTCTAAATCTTTTAACGTGGGTTCAGCATACAAAGTGTAGGCAAAGGATACCCGTTCAAAAATGATTTCACCTGTTAGCTCTGCCTGAAGCAGCTCAACGCCATCGGGAACCTCAGCCGGGGTATCCACCACATCTCGAATTCTCCGTAAATACACTTTTAGCTGATAAAATGTTTCCAGTGACAAAATTAGTGAATTTGCAGTGCTTATAAAGTAGACCGCAATTGTTTGAAAAGCGATCAGTTCACCTAAGGACAAGCCCCCCGCCGCTACATGGCCCGCACCAATCCAGATGATGAATAAAGGCATGTACATGGTCAAGCCCCCGGAAAATGCGCTTAAAACACCATACAGTCGTTCACGAGTGACAAATGCTTTAACAAACTGGTCATAGTACGATTTCCATCGCTGTGATACCGTCTCTTCCGCTCCAGTAATTTTTATGTTCAAAATTCCGGATACAGATTCGTTCTGATAGGAGAACAGTTTGGTATCTTTAGATAGTTCATTACGACTTGCTTCATGTAAATGCGGTCTTAGCAGTTGAATCCCAAGATAGAGCAATCCTGCAAACAAGAATACATAGACTGATAATAGTGGCGATTTCACAAGCATATAACTCACAATGACAATGAACAAAATCGCATCTAAAATACTTTTCATGACTTGGTTAGATAGGATTAACCGAATAGATCGCAAATTAGAGAAACGATACATCAGATCCCCTGTGCTGCGAATCTGAAAAAAGTTGTACGGAATAACAAGCAGGTGACGAAAATACTGCCAAGACATCGAACGATCTAAATATTTGAACACATGAATGGAAATTTCATTTTTAATTAGTGCAAAAACAAAGTATAGTCCCAACGAAACGATCATCCCGAGCAAGTATACGTTTATGTTCTTGCTATTATCCTGAATTGCGACATTATCAATCATCTGCTGCACAAAGATAGGAGAAATTAGCACAAACAATTGAAGCAGCAAATTAGTGAGTAGCATAAATGTGAGCAATTTCGGTTTTTTCCACAACATTTCCAAGTACGGCTTCCAGAGACTTTTAGGCTTTTGTTGTTGAAACATTGCACCCGGTTTACCATGCAAAACATAGTTGGAGAACGAAGCCATAAATTGTTCCTTATTTAATTTCATTCGCCCTTGGGCAGGGTCTAGAATGTAGTAATATTTAGGGCTAATCCTCTCTAATACGACATAATGTTTTTGTTCCCAGAAACAGATTAATGGCTCTTTCAACTGGGACAATAGATTTAAATCTTCAATTTTGTAGCATTTTGCCTCGAGCCCTAAATCTTCGCCTAATCGTTTTAAATCATATAATGTATTTCCATCCCTACCGCTACCGATGCGATCGCGTAATTCAAATAAGGTTACATGTTTTCCGTAGTAGGCACAAAGCATTGCCATACATGCAATGCCGCATTCCGTTTGGCTCATCTGTTCAATGAACGGAATGTTCCGTTTCCGAATCAACGCGCCCCCTCCTCAGCAAGTACGGGATTCGACTGTTCTGCTATTGTTACAACTTTGGCTGGAAATTGTAGCTTTAACACCGATGGGAGTTCTGAATTAGCAAGCCGCAAGCACGTCCAGCCAATTCCCGAAACGCCCAGCATTAAACCTACTAAACCGCGATCCTTCATGCCCTCCATTTGTGAGGAGATACTCGTCCGGTTTACCAAACGCCATATTGCATCATGTATCATCAAGCTTGACGTTTGCCAACCGGGATTGTTAGTTAGGCTCAGCAGAATTTCCACAATTCCAAAAACACCGTGGCATAAAGATAATCTGGGATTGGTTGTTGCGTGTTCAATCATATTGCCCAGCAGCTTTACTCTCTCAGCCTCATCTATTGTTTCCTCTAACTCACTGCGGCCTAGTAACACACCCGGTGCTCCATGGCACCAGTAATATGAGCCTAATGGATCCTCCACATGTCCCCTCAGATCCATCCAGTTAGCTCTCGTAGAGTCATAATGGCTTCGCTCGAATTGCAACAAGGTATCCAGCACGTCTTCATCAGGAGAAAGCAAACCGTATGCCTCTACCTTTCGAAGAGCATATATCATCCCCGAGGAACCATGGGCGAAGCCGATCAATTTTGCTGGATTCTGTTTTAAGTGCTGACAGAGTCTCGCCGTATAAATACGCGCTGTCTCAAGAGCCTCGGGCTCTTCAAACCTTTCCCAAATATGCATGCATAGCGTGATGATCCCCGCATATCCATCGAGAAAGTCCAGATTTGGTTGCAGTTCATCCACCGATGGAGTGAACAGCGATGACTCAGGATGTTGTTTTATCTTTGTTAACTGAAATTTGGCTGCATGGCGCGCTTCAGGAAAATCAAAGAGTGCATCCAAAAAAAATCCAGCATAGACAATAGAACCTCTGCCATTAAAAACGGATGGTGACAATTCATCCTCCGCCACCCGTTCAAAAACAGAAATGACATATCGAAAGCTCTCCATTGCGACATTTTTATAGCTGGCATTTCCAGTCTGCGCATACATGAGGCCAAGAAACATAGAAATCCCCAATGTTCCACTGTAGAGCGAGAAATCCAATAGGGTCAAACGGAATCGATTATCATGATTTCTGAGCCCTAACCAAGTCGAATTACCTTGTTCTGTCAATCGGTATTCAAGTAAATAATCCGCAATATCTATCGCCATGTCTGTCGGATTGAATTGGCTCGAAGTTAATTGAAGTCCATCCGTATAGTCCAAGGCTTCCATTTCGGGCAATTCCATATGTTCGACATGAGCGGAATGAATAGCGTATTGCAATATACGCAATTGGTAAGCTACATCATCTTCACTAAACTGATCAAGCCTTTCTTCAATCCATGTTAGGCACGTTTTTTTGAATATATTTGGAATTTTCTTTTGATCACTCGTATATAAACATGTATCTGCTATCGGAAAGGTATAGTACGGTATATCATTGTTGAGCAAATCATCGATTTCCGACGGTACAATCTGTTCGAACCGATGATCAACTTTCACGATATTCCATAGCATTTCAAGCAATTTCTCCCGATCTAACCCATTGCGTAAATACTTCGGATGCTGGGATGCCGTCAAGAAGCGGCCGTATAGAAAGGTCGGACGTAACAAGGCCCTCCCTGTTAAATGACCAAATCTGTCACGAATTTCCCTTTTCATTGTTTCCTTCTCATTCGCAATGATCCAATATACTTCCCTAAAACCTTCACTTATCTCTGCTAAATAGTGGACTGGCTCAATAATTTGGCCATCCAGTTGCACGAGATGTTGGAGCTGAGCAGTTGTAAAAGGTACTTCTACAAATTGAACTTCATCTGTAGCATCTTGCTTAAGCACCCAACCTTTCATATTTGTCGAGGTTTGGTCTGGCTTGCCTCCGATCCCGCTCAGATCAAAATCAATTTGGGAACGGAATACTTGTCCAACAGGGATTAATCCAGAAAGAAAGACACTTCGGTAAAGGCCGGACATCGGGAAATCCAATTTCTCTTCATCATATATATTATTCGCGAGTAGCGTCTCATAATCGATAATATAAGGCATGTCACCACAAGCAACGATGTTTTCGTAGTGCATGTCCGTAGATTGAAACGTATACAAAATTCCACAAAGCATACCCATTCGATAATAATACTGTCTCACTTCAGCTTCATTCTGGCATGGACGATGTTCTACAAACTCTTGCCAGCCATACTGCTGTTTAGATAAAGTAAGTGGTCCTTTTAACTCATAACGGAGTCCTTTATTCGCCAAAAAACGTAGCCATCCGGCGAAAGCAATATCTGTATCCAGTGAACGTGGTTTGTAAACCAACTTTTCGCTAGAATCGAATTCCATAATAGCGACTGTTCTTCCATTTTGATGAGCATCACCTGCACCGGTCTGTACTGACTTCAAGCAGATCTGTCTGCCATCAAAATACATCGTAGCAATCTCGTCATAATCGTTCAGAAAACGCTCAAGCATTTCAATCGTATTATTCGCCGCCCGAAGTGATATCTCTGTCAAAATTCTAGCCAACACAGGAAACTGCTCTAGCAGTTTTTGGATTTCAGTCATTCCCGAAGCTAGCCGTTTCACATAAGTGTCGAGCGTCAGACCAGCTTCCTGTTCCTTTGCCAAATGATACATATAGACACTCGTCCGGTCGGATACCATTCGCAAATCACGCAAGAAGCCGGACTGCAGAGAGATCAAGACAGGTTCCTGCGGGATTTTCACTGTGTTTGAGAGAGAGAGCCAACGCCGTACTTGTTCAGAATATTCGTATAAAAATGGAATGACTACGACACCGATTCCCATATGTAAATGCTCAGTCAACCATGAATCTGGTGTTTGGTTTAAGATCCGATCAAGATCACCCATCCACCCCGTAGGTAAGGTGGCGGGGATATCTTTGTTAGCGAGCAAGTGGTTGAATTCGTCAAGGTTCAAGCCTTTTAACTGTAACCTGGCTACGAATTCCTGCTCGGTTGCTTTGGATTGTCCCATCCATGATAAAAGCGTGTCTGAACGATCTTTCAGACGGAGATGAGTATCTCCAGCCGGAATTCGCTCCGATACATATGAGCCCTTCATATATGGATGACCCGAATGAAAAGTAACCATCTGATATCCCCACCTTCCTTTTTAAATCAATACAATTAGCATCTTGAAGAACATGATGTTGTCGGGCAAGAATTAGCAGAATCTGTGATCGTCCAAATGACTACTGGTGGTACAATGGCGCAAGGCCAAGAAGAAGCAACTTGTACTTCTGTGGCACCCGACAATTCCATCAATTCTTGTTCATTAATCTCACCTATCATTTCCAATGCCTTCATAGATTGTCACCTCCTTTCATCGATCTAACCATTGCTATCAGCAGCTTCCTGTTAAATTTATGTTATTCTAAAATGATTTTTCCGCCCATCCGTAAAAACCACATTTTCCCATGTGGTTATCCTTGTAATTATCCATGTGGTTTTCCTTATAATAGAATCTGCAATGAAAGAAAGCCGAAAACCAAGACAGTTCATGTCTCAGATTTCGGCTAATATTATGAATTAAAGTGAAGCAGTTTGAAAGTATTTGCAAACGGCTTCTGCTCGATTACGCACGTCAAGCTTTCGGTATATTTTGTTCAGATGTGTCTCTACCGTACGAACACTTAAATGAATGGTTTGTGCTATTTCTGTGTTTGTCTGCCCCTCTGCCACTAGCTTCAGTACTCGTTGTTCATTTTGAGTAAGTTTGGGCATTGATTTCTGCGACAACTGTCTTAATTCAATGTGCTCGGCAATATGAGCAGGCATAATAGAAAAACCACTTAATTGCCCTTCAAACGCAATCAGCAGTTGTTTGGCATCTGAGTAAAGTGGTAAGTAGCTAACAATCTGACATTTCCATAATTGATCCACCTTCAACTCACTATCTTTATCATATAAAACGATAATATGATCGACAATTCCATTACTTTTCCACTTCGCCAGTTTGGAGGCATGTCGATAGGCAATCGAATCTTGTAATAGTAAAATATCAGGCTTTATCCGTTCAACGGCATCTGTTTCTAATCCGTTGCTAATTGCTACATGCTCAATAAATTCAAACTGTTCAATGATATGCTTGAGACCAAATATAATGGAATCATAGTTCATGATAATTTTGACGACTTTTTTTTCCATCTGCAACGACATCTGTTGCACATCTATTGTCATAGGCCATGAAGTGAGGATGGGCAACAATTTAAATGGTTGCTTCCAATACTCACTTTGTTCCGCCCTATAGAATGATCCATACCATATACGTCATGAGATTCAGAAGATTTCGCAGTTACAAGGATAGAGGCGAGTAGTAGCAACAACTTATCCAAGCTGTTACCCCACACTAACGATAACTTTTTCAAGTTCATCTGTCATTCACTCCATTCAAATTATACTTCACTGCCTATCTATCTAACTGTACCTAGACAAATTACCCCCTATCCCCCTTTTTTATAGAAATATTTATGTTTTTTCTCACATTATACCATTAAAAGTTGTAATTTGTCATCTTTGTGAACGTTTTTTCTCACGACAATGAGTTGTTTCATGACTTTTAGCTAGAGTTTCGATATCTGTTATGCAAACTACTGTTAGTATTCCTTTGTCGAAATGGCAGCCTGATAGGTCAACGAAGAGCACATGAACATAAGTGAAGGTAGCATTAGAGCCTTAGTAACCCACCATGCAGTGTTTTCATTTCACGTAACTGTTAATGCCCCTTGATAGATGCCATCTTCGATAGCTTCGGCAAAGTTATCAACAAAGCCAAGAATCCGCAAGAATTCCCCTGTTCCAAGGACAGTGACCTGTTATCAATCGCATATAGCCGTCACTCCCTTATAGGCTTCTGCATAGAATGCAGAAAATGAACGAATCTAAATTGGAGGTCATGACCATGAACTTGCAACTGCAGGGGCAACAGGAACAAACATTGTTTCGAATGGATCCAACCACTATGAATAACTTAAAATCCATTCAAGACCATGTAACAAATATATGTAAAAACCATGTTAATGCACTTGTTCGGGTAGAGACAGCAGATGGCGATGTTTTTGAAGGGTTACTCATCCACTGCGAAAGAGGAATTTTATACTTAAAACTACCAAGCCCTATGACTAATCGAGGCTTTGTTCCCGGTTTCCAAAATGATGTCGTATTACCCCTAGTGCTATTCAATTTACTCGCCATTTCATTATTATAGGCCTGACCCAATCCCAATCCTATCAATAAGGAGTGAAATCTTATGGCATTCATGCCGCCTCAAGGACCACAAGGAACACAGCAGCCCCCATCCTCTCCTCCTCCACAATTCACACCACCGCAACCCGCTGCTACAGCATTCGCCATCGACCCCGGAGCTATTGCCGGTTGCTTGTTCCGCAACACATATGTTTGGCTGAGAAATGGGAACGCGTTCTGGTTCTTCCCAACCTTCGTAGGGCGTACATCCGTTGCAGGTTTTAGATGGACCGGTCGAAGATGGGTGTTTACTGGAGTCGATCTAAGAAGCATCGTGTCATTTACATGCTTTTAGAGAAGAAGATAGCAACCCCTTTTCAACTCATTAAAAACGAAAAAGCACCCTCTTGGGTGCTTTTTCTAATACTACTAATGGAGGCGCGAGGGGAGTCGAACCCCTGTCCGAAGATAACGACACATAAGCTTCTACGGGTGTAGTCACAGTTTTGATGTCACCCGAGTATCGCCCCGTAACCGGCTATACGTTGGGTCAGCCTGATTGTCTTCTTCAGCAAGGCGGAGATGTGACAGCGTATCCCACTAAAGTTGAGCCTCTACATCCGTCGCAAACTTACTTCTACCTCCTATTTCTTTTTAGACCTTGTAGAAGCTTCGACATTATTCTTTTTAAAATAATATATAAGAATCAAATTTATTAGCTCCGTGACTTTTATATAGTTATTTACTAACAAACTACTTTTTTGATAATCAATTAATTTAACTTTATGACATTATACAGAAATAATACGACTGAGTGTAATCTTCTCCGCTTCGTCAGCAGAGTTGGTTTTTTTGTATTTAATGAATAATTCATTGATGTATTCTTCGATCTTAATTACATACTGTATTTCTGCTCCTCTAGACTCCCAACCTTCTATAGTTTTGGAAATGCCATGAGGGTTCAGATTCAGGGAAATTGTCAACTCCTTAAATTCTCACTGCGTGGATCAACTGTCGCTGTTGCGATTTACCGTTGACACTCACACTTGTATATCTCACTATCCAGGTCAAAAGATTTCCAATAGAAATACCCCTTTCAGTTCTGAATCTAAAAGGGGTGGAACTAACCATCATCTAATACTCTAACATGGCAGATTTAATGTCATAAAGCTTAAAATATCGTCTTCTTGTTTCGTATCAACAGCGATTTTATTACGCTGCATTTTTTTGCAAGATGTACATTCATGTACAATTTGATATCCTTTTTTACTAGAATATTCGAGTTGAATGGGCTTCATTAATCCTTTACAACTACTTAAACGATCGCCTGGTCTATTGTCTAGATGCTTAGAAAATAAGCAAATTGGACAATGATTTCTAAAGCTTCCGTTTGTTAATGGTTCAACATATGCATGACAGTTTTCACAACGGAAACTTGTATTTTCAGTTTTTCTACTCAACGTATCTTCCTCCAAGATGAATTATTTCATCTGAAGAAAGGGTTCCGTTTAGTTTTCCTATCACAAGATAGCTTCAGGCTTTTAAAGGGAAGTGACAAATTCACCGTCTTGTTTTGCAAAACGATTACTTCTAGTTCCAACTTCACAAAAGCATCTTTCATCTTTTGATCCGGACCACGATTGATTTTCAAGTTTTGTATCAACCACTGTAAGACGGACTTACTCCACCTTCCACTAGTAAGTGTTCACCTCTAATCACTGACAAAGGCATTCGTCCCCTAAAAGACACGTTGGCTTTTATCCAGTAAGTGCATAATTTGACTCCATTTCATTGAGATAATAGTTAGTTCCATATTTAATTATAACAAAATATATTTTTAGTGAATATTCAAGCAGGCTATAAGCCATCATATCAACCGCACCATTTGCAATTTCGTCTGACTCATCATCAATGTGAATCAAATGTCCTCTTCTGGATCAATCAAATTCAACTCTTTGTGTATTTCCTTCAAAAGTTCACCATACGAAATAGGACGCTTATATGCGAGAGACTTGTCCAAATCTACAACCGTTTCAACTTTCATTGCCATTACTTTATCGCCTACAATCAAATCGGTATACTTAACAGGATACTTTGAAACTTCAAAATCGTTTTTTTCTACCATCTAGGGGATACGCTATCTCCTCTACGCTTGAGGTGAACAGAAAATAATAAGCTGAACTAAGTAGAAGCCAGTTGCGGGGGCCACCTAAGGTGACAATCAAAACTGATACGTACAGAGGTACCGCCATGTACATCATCAGAGATATGTCGTATTCGACGACAGAGAAGCCCGAAGCCTTAGAGCCAGAGCGGTTTACCCTACCACCACATATCCAAGCATGCAAAAACAGCCACCAAATGGTGGCTGTCACTGATACTACTAATGGAGGCGAGGGGAGTCGAACCCCTGTCCGAAGATAACGACACATAAGCTTCTACGGGTGTAGTCACAGTTTTGATGTCACCCGAGTATCGCCCCGTAACCGGCTATACGTTGGGTCAGCCTGATTGTCTTCTTCAGCACACCCCAGGCGGAGATGTGACAGCGTATCCCACTACTTGTTAGCCCCTAGTCCTGTCACATGGGCGATGCAGGGTAGAAGCACGCACACAGTTTCTTAGGCTGCGAAAGCGTAGTTTGTTTGTTGTTTGCCGTTTAATAGGCTTTAGCGTTGATAAAGCGGACGCGTCCCCACTACCCGCTACCCATGCTCGAACTATCCCCGTCGAATCCATAAACGCCCCCTCATATAAGAAGGGCTCCAGGATTAATCCGTGAATACGGAGCAAAGGTGCTGCACATCTAATCCCTCCAAGGTGAAAAGATGTTTCTTACATACTCGGCATTCCTGTCTGCTACATGAATAATCATATCACAGCCCGAATTACCGATATAGTGCAGATTACTGGAAAGCAATCCAGTGTACTGAGCGCAGATGTAAGGTTATCCAATCTAGCCAACTAACCCCACCATGAGGCTCAATCGTCTACATATTATAACGCGTGAATCATCGGAAGTAAAGTTTACTCTGGCTGCACATCACCTCTTATAGAATGTGACACCACGGTCTAAGCATCCTTTTCAAGAAGAGATGGTCAGGCAAAAGTTGAGCTGCAACGATACAATCTATAGGCCTTTGTAACAATCACACATAAATTGCGTACATTCCCATTCCTCTTCGCAACCGTTGGTTTTATTAATTTACCCATCCTTAAGCAAACTTACGCAACCTACATAATAAAAAAGCCTCACGCTCACCCATACATAGGCAAACTGCGAGGACTCTTTCAATATACTCCGCCATCGACGAGCTGGGCCGTAAGCAGCTTTCATCCCTACACCATTGCGAATGAACGCAAATGAACGTTAGCGAAACGTAATTCCCTCTTAACGCGCAACCTTCTGCTTCTCGCGTAGTGCACGTTGAATATCACGTTGAGCATCCCGCTTCGCGGCAGTGTCACGTTTATCATACTGCTTCTTACCTTTACCCAAGCCGAGCAACAGCTTCGCATAGCCATTGCGGATATAGATCTTCAGCGGCACAATGCTGTATCCATCCTGCTTGGACAACCCAAGTAGTTTATGAATTTGCACCTTATGCATTAACAATTTACGTGTGCGTGTTGGATCGAGCGGATTATGCCGATTTCCTTGTTCAAAAGGACTAATATGCATATTGTGAATATGAATCTCACCGTTACGAATCGTTGCAAATGAATCTCCAATGTTCGCACGGCCATTACGAATCGACTTGATCTCCGTGCCGGTCAGCACCATGCCCGCTTCATACGTATCTTCAATGAAGTAGTCATGGGAAGCCTTTTTGTTTTGTGCAAGCACTTTACTCTGCCCATCATTCTTGCCCATGTCCTCACTCCTTCTTCGTAAAATAAACCCGTACCACGCTGAATCAGCATAGCATTCATGTTGCACCAAAAAACCTGTGCCAGACCTTAATTGTAGCAAGGACGGCTGTTAAAATCAAGAAAGAGGCGACCTCAGCCGCCCCTCCTGGCTTCTCACTCACTTCTTTTTCTTCCGAACAAAAGCTGCTGTGCCGCTCCCAGCTCCGCCTTTGTTTTTCTTGCGCTTGCGACGTGGTGCTCCACCTTCTTGGGCGCCACCCGGTGTAGCATTTCCCCCGATGAAGATACCGCTAGGCGATGTATTCTTACGCTTACCTCCGCCTTTGCCACCTTTACCGCTGCCACCCTTGCCAGATTTGAAGCTTCCTTCTCCGCGGCTGCTGTCGTTCAGGCTACTTCCTTGGCTACGTTCACCTGATCCACTATCCTGACCCGCTGGGGCTGAGTTATATCCGCCTTTACCCGAGCCAAAACCAAAGCTTACTGCCCCTTTGCCACGGCTGCTTGAAGCACCCGATCCAGCTTCACTCGCACGGCGCTCACCTTTCGGTCTGCCGCTGCCTTTACCAGCAAATCCACCCGCTGATGAGCCTGCATTTGCTCCGGCATTGGACGCTCTGCCAAGCCCACCCCGAGCACCTTTTCCACTCTCCTCTGCCGGTCGGCCACTTCGATCACGTTTACCGCCTGCACCAGCGCTGCCGCCTTTGCCGCCGCGGCCTCCACCGAAGCCACCTTTAGCTCCGCTTCGTCCGCCGCCGCTTGCAGGACGACCACCTTTACTACCGCGACTACCACGGTCGAAGCCGCCATCACGTTCTCTACGAGGTTTCATATCGACCATCTCAAAATCAATCGTATACTCTTCCATGCTCACACGTGCCACACGAATTTTCACTTCGTCACCGATACGGAACACCTTCGAAGTACGCTCCCCAATCAATGCCATATGCTGATCGTCAAAATGATAATAGTCATCCGTTAGTGCGCTGAGACGAATCAAACCTTCCACTGTGTTTTCCAGCTCAATGAACATGCCAAAGCTGGTTACACTGCTGATCATGCCTTCGAACTCTTCGCCGACCTTGTCGAGCATGTACTCGGCTTTTTTCATTTTTTCCGTATCCCGCTCAGCCTCTACTGCCACACGCTCACGTTCCGAAGACTGCTGCGCTATATCTGACATCCGGCTTGCCAAGTACTCCTGACGGTTCTCAGGTAATGCTCCTTTGTTCTCAATCACTTCACGAATGACCCGGTGAATAACCAGATCGGGATAACGACGAATCGGCGATGTAAAATGACTATAGAATTCTGCAGCCAGACCAAAGTGACCGGACATCTCCGAGTCATATTTCGCCTGTTTCATGGAGCGTAACATCATCGTGCTGATAACCGTCTGTTCTTTCGTACCGTTAATATCCTCCAGCAGCGATTGAAGCGCTCTTGGATGAATGGCGTTGCCACGTCCTTTGACTTGGTGTCCAAAATTCGCCGCAAAGGCGAGGAAATTTTGCAGTTTTTCCTGATCCGGGTCCTCATGCACACGATAGATGAACGGCACTTTGAGCCAGTGGAAATGCTCCGCTACCGTCTCATTGGCCGCGAGCATGAATTCCTCAATGATTTGCTCCGCAATGGAGCGCTCCCGTTTCACGATATCGACCGGCTTGCAGTTCTCATCCACGATGATCTTGGATTCTTCAAAATCAAAGTCCACCGCCCCACGGCGCATCCGCATCGCACGCAGCTTCAAAGCAATCTCTTTCATCAAGTGGAAGTCATCCACGAGATCTTTATAACGCTCAAGCAGCTCTGGCTCTTCACCTTCAAGGATTTTGCGTACGTTAGTATAAGTCATACGCTCCTTCGTCTTAATGACACTTGTGAAAATGTCATGTTTCACGACCTTCATCTGGTCGTTAAATTCCATCTCACAAGACAACGTCAGACGATCCACCTGTGGGTGCAAACTACAGATTCCGTTCGACAGACGTTGCGGCAACATCGGAATAACCCGGTCAACGAGATACACACTGCATCCACGGTTATACGCTTCCTGATCCAGTTTGGAATTCTCGCGTACATAGTAGCCTACATCGGCAATATGAACACCCAGACGGTAGTTGCCGTTTGGCAGTTTTTCCACGTTAACCGCATCATCCAGGTCTTTCGCATCCTCACCATCAATCGTAACGATGTTCAGACCACGCAAGTCGCGACGTCCCTGTTGAATAATCTCTTCATCTGTGATGGAATCCGGTGCTTTTTCTGCTTCTTGCATCACTTCATCCGGGAAGGCTTCAGGCAACTGGTGCTTGCGAATGACCGATAAAATATCAATACCTGGCTCATCCTTGTGACCCAAAATCTCAATAATTTCACCCTCAGCTGCTGCACGGCCCTCAGGGTAACTGACAATCTTGGCAACCACCTTCTGCCCATCCACTGCACCTGCAAAATTCGTACGCGGAATGAAAATATCACGATTGATCCGTTTGTCATCCGGTATAACAAATCCATACACTTCGTGGCTCTGAAAAACACCCACAATCTGTGTGATTGCACGCGTCACAATCCGTACAATCTCACCTTCTAGGCGACCGCCAGATGGCCCTTGGGACGTTACTTTAACGAGTACAATATCACCATTCATTGCACTTTTCATATCATTTGCATGGATGTATACATCCGGGTGCTCCCGATCTTCAGGAATCAAAAAGGCAAAACCCTTCGCATGCGCCTGCAGGCGTCCTCGCACCAGATTCATGCGTTCCGGCATACCATAACGATTGTTACTGGTCAGTAAAATTTTTCCGGATTCCTCCAACGTATTTAACATAATCAAAAAGGCTCTGAAATCAGCAGCATCCTCAATCTGAAAGTGCTGTTCCAACTCCTGATAGGTCATCGGTTTATAAGCGGTCTCCCGCATGAAGTCAAGCAATTGTTGTTCAGTTATCATTAGTTTTCACCTCGGGAAACGTAAGAGTATAGTCTGATCTTTTCTCTTTATGTATCGGAATTTGTGCCCTATTCATACAGGTACGTTGTAGTGACCATGTAGTAAAATGCGATGGTTACCCGCGCCCTTACTATCTCATACCCTAGTATACACGAATTCAATCCAGCCCATCCGTAGCTACCCAAAAAAGACCCTTGGTCTCTTAACGTTCCAAGTTAGCCGTTTGAGTCTGCTCCTTCAAACAGTTTATGCAGTATGTGATATGCCCGACCTGATTTAAATTAGCATTTAGAAAATAAGTTGCACCACAAATCTTATCTATACGTTTGAAATATTAATCACAGGAATTTTATATCTCGCCGTGGCATACCTGCCTGAAATGGGTCTCTAAAACAGTAAGGGGGAATTGAACAGAAGTTACATGCAAAATGCAGTATCCCTCGATTTCAAGAAGGATTTGATGGCTATATAGCAATATACTGGTAAACTTTGGATGAATAAAATTCTATTAAAAAACCTCCGTTTCTGCACGAAACGAAGGTTTATCCGTTAAGCCATTGGCTTCAGCTATTCGGTTTCTTGCTGTAACTTAACTGCAAGTTACTTCGAAACGATCGTAACAATAACAGCCAAGATCATAAATCCTGCACCCAGTACCACCGTTGCACGTTGCAAGAAAAGATCCAATCCGCGCGCTTTCGTTTTACCGAAAAGATGTTCCGCACCACCGGAGATGGCACCCGCCAAACCAGCGCTTTTCCCGTGCTGCAGCAATACTACAGTGATTAGACCGATCGAGAAAACAACGAGCAGCAATTTCAAAGCAATATCCATTCTTTCCACCTCCTACCCATGTGGGCATCACATCTGACCATAAAAACAGTTACTTTAATTGTAGCATAGCTATAGGCGTGATACAAGTAGTACAACACACCCTATTTCCCTTAAATTTCAAAATTGGACACCAAGTATTCATATAGCTACTACATCCAAACTCTTCAGCACCCTATATGATCATAAAAAAGACAAGCCGGTTATCCGGCTTGCCCGAAAAGCTGTGTACACAGCTTATTTTTTGAGGTTGTAGAATCCTTTAAGACCATTGTATTGAGCAAGCTCATCCAATTGATCTTCAATGCGAAGCAATTGGTTGTATTTTGCGATACGGTCTGTACGGGAAGGAGCACCCGTTTTGATTTGACCCGCATTTGTTGCAACAGCGATGTCAGCGATTGTGCTGTCTTCGGACTCACCGGAACGGTGGGAGATAACAGCTGTGTATCCTGCACGTTTAGCCATTTCGATTGCATCGAATGTTTCAGTCAATGTACCGATTTGGTTTACTTTGATCAGGATGGAGTTACCGATACCTTGCTCGATACCTCTAGCAAGACGCTCAGTGTTCGTTACGAACAAGTCGTCACCAACGAGTTGTACTTTGTCACCCAATTTTTCAGTGAGCAATTTCCAACCATCCCAGTCATCTTCGGACATACCGTCTTCAATAGTGATGATTGGGTATTTCTCAACCCATGAAGCCAGAAGGTCAACATACTCAGCGGAAGTGTAAGATTTACCTTCACCAGCCAAAGTGTATTTACCATCTTTGTAGAACTCAGTGGAAGCAACGTCCATACCCAGGAATACGTCAACACCTGGTTTGTAACCTGCTTTTTCGATTGCTTCGATGATTGTAGTGATTGCTTCTTCGTTAGAACCCAGGTTTGGTGCGAAACCACCTTCGTCACCTACAGCTGTGTTCAAACCTTTGGAGCTCAGTACAGATTTCAGGTTGTGGAAGATTTCTGCGCCTACGCGAAGAGCTTCTTTGAAGCTTGGTGCGCCAACTGGCAATACCATGAACTCTTGTACGTCGATGTTGTTGTCCGCGTGCTCACCACCGTTGATGATGTTCATCATTGGTACTGGCAATGCTTTCGCGTTGAATCCACCCAGGTAAACATACAGTGGCAATTCCAGAGCATCAGCAGCAGCGCGAGCTACAGCCATGGATACTGCCAGGATTGCGTTTGCACCCAATTTACCTTTGTTTGGCGTACCATCCAAAGCGATCATCAATTTGTCGATACCCAGTTGATCCAAAGCATCCATACCGATTACTTCTGGAGCGATGATTTCATTTACGTTTTTAACAGCTTGCAGAACGCCTTTACCGAGGTAACGGGATTTGTCACCATCGCGAAGCTCAACGGCTTCGTGGGCACCAGTGGATGCACCAGATGGAACGATTGCGCGTCCGATTGCGCCGGACTCCAGGTATACTTCAACTTCAACTGTAGGGTTACCGCGGGAGTCGAGGACTTCGCGAGCGTACACGTCAGAAATAATAGTCATGAGTGATAATCTCCTTTTAATTTGAATTTATTTTTAATACGTTCAGAATAGGTGAGTTTCACCAAGCCACTCCGCACGCAGTACCATCTTCCGATCGCTGTTATCCCCGGATTCCTTTGAACTTATTTTCATAAGGTGGAATCCTGTGATAAAGGCGAACGCTAACGCTTCTTCAGATTGGTTCTGCCCGCTTCGTTCCAGGTTCCACTCTGTCTTATTCGACAACCTATTAAAACGAATTATTTGCGGGTAGCAATAACGGATGTACCTGTCATTTCTGCCGGTTGTGGCAATTGCATCAGGTCAAGAATGGTTGGCGCGATATCGGCCAAAATTCCACCTTCACGCAACGTTACATTTGGATCAGTCACGATAAATGGAACCGGGTTCGTCGTATGAGCCGTAAACGGACGTCCTTGCTCATCAAACACCATATCCGCGTTACCGTGATCCGCAGTGATCAGCACCACGCCGCCTTTGGCAAGTACCGCGTCTACAACGCGACCCATGCACTCGTCCGTCACTTCAACCGCTTTGATCGTTGGCTCCAGCATGCCGGAGTGACCAACCATGTCAGGGTTAGCAAAGTTCAGGATAATTGCGTCATGTTTATCCGCTTCAATCTCACGGACTGCTGCATCAGCTACTTCATAAGCGCTCATCTCTGGTTGCAGGTCATACGTTGCTACCTTAGGAGAGTTGATCAGTACGCGAGTTTCGCCCGGAAGCTCTACATCACGGCCGCCGCTGAAGAAGAAGGTTACGTGCGGGTATTTCTCAGTTTCTGCAATACGCAGTTGTTTTTTGTTATTCTGTACCAGCACTTCACCCAGCGTATTATCAAGGTTTTTAGGCGAGTAAGCCACATAACCTTCAACTGTTTCGCTGAACAACGTCAGGCACACGAAGTGCAAGCCCACTGGGAACTTCGGTCCACGATCGAAACCACGGAAATCGGAGTTCGTGAATACTTGCGACAACTGGATTGCACGGTCAGGACGGAAGTTCAGGAAGATGACGGAATCGCCACTCTCTACCAGACCTACCGGCTCACCATCCGCTTGAACGATAACTGTTGGTTCAACGAACTCGTCAAATACGGATTTCTCATACGATTCTTCAACCGCTTTGAGTGGATCAGTGTATTTCGGTCCATCACCGTAAACGATAGCGCGGTAGGATTTCTCCACACGCTCCCAACGTTTGTCACGGTCCATAGCATAGTAGCGGCCTTGAACCGTTGCGATTTTACCTACACCCACTTCATCAATCTTAGCGATCAGTTTCTGCATGAAGTCTTTACCACTGTCCGGCATAACGTCACGGCCATCTAGGAAGGCATGAATATATACTTCGTTCATTTCTTCTTTTTTGGCCAGATCCAGCATCGCGAACAAGTGGTCGATGTGACTATGTACGCCACCATCGGACAACAAGCCGTAGAGATGAAGCTTTTTACCGTTCTGTTTCGCTTCACGTACCGCTTTGACAAGAGTTTCATTGTCATAGAACTCGCCATCGCGAATCGATTTGGAGATACGGGTCAAATCCTGGTATACGATCCGGCCGGCACCAATGTTCAGGTGACCTACCTCGGAGTTCCCCATTTGGCCTTCCGGCAAACCTACAGCCTCACCGCACGCAGTCAGAGTTGTATGTGGGAACTGGCTCATATAACGGTCATAGTTTGGTTTTTTGGCTTGCGCTACCGCATTGCCTTCCACCGTGTTACGCAGACCGAAGCCATCCATAATGATCAATGCTACAGGTTTTGGAGCTGTCATCTTACTTCGCCCCCTCAACAAGCGCGATGAACGAAGCCGGCTGCAAGCTGGCACCGCCAACAAGTGCGCCGTCGATGTCGCTTTGTCCGAGGTATTCTGTTACGTTTTCCGGTTTCACGCTGCCGCCGTATTGAATACGAACTGCATCTGCAACCTGCTCGTTGTACAGATCCTTCACCAATGTACGGATGTAAGCAATAACTTCATTCGCATCTTGGGATGTGGAGGATTTACCTGTACCAATCGCCCAGATTGGCTCATAAGCGATAACGACTTGTGCCGCTTGCTCTGCAGACAGACCTGCAAATGCCGCTTCGGTTTGCACTTTGCATACGTCTTTTGTTTGGTTCGCTTCGCGCTCTTCAAGCGTTTCACCGAGGCAGAAGATTGGAGTCAATCCATGACGGAATGCTGCATGCAACTTTTTATTGACAGTCTCATCGGTTTCCGCAAAATATTGACGGCGCTCCGAGTGACCGATAATCACGTAATCTACACCCAGTTCTTTCAGCATGATACCGCTGATTTCACCAGTGAATGCACCGTTGTCTTCGAAGTGAAGATTTTGTGCGCCGATTTTGATGTTAGTGCCTTTCACAGCTTCTACCAGGGATGGCAGGTTTGTAAAAGGTGCACAGATTACTGTTTCTACGCCTGCGACTTCCGCTTTTCCTTTAACTTCCTGAATGAAGTCATTGGATTCGGAAACCGTTTTGAACATTTTCCAGTTACCCGCGATAATTGGTGTTCTCATTGGTTTCAACTCCTTCATGCTATAGCTTAAAGCTTACTTATCGTTCAATGCAACTACGCCTGGAAGCACTTTGCCTTCCATGAACTCGAGCGATGCGCCACCACCTGTAGAGATGTGGTCCATTTTGTCAGCCAATTTGAACTTCTCAGCTGCTGCTGCAGAGTCGCCGCCCCCGATTACGGTGTAAGCAGATGTTGTAGCGCAAGCTTCTGCTACTGCACGAGTACCGTGGGAGAATGGCTCGATTTCGAATACGCCCATTGGTCCGTTCCATACAACCAGTTTGGAGTTTTTAACTACGTCAGCGTAGATCTCACGTGTTTTAGGACCGATGTCGATACCTTCCCAATCTGCAGGAATGTCGCCAACTTCAACGATTTTCGTGTTTGCGTTCGCACTAAAGTCGTCAGAGATTACGATATCCACTGGCAGGTAGAAGTTTTTGCCCAGTTTTTTTGCTTTTTCGATAAAGCCAAGTGCTACATCCAATTTGGACTCATCCAGCAAGGATTGACCTACTTCATGGCCTTGAGCCTTCATGAATGTGTAAGACAAACCACCACCGATGATTACGTTGTCTGCAATGTTGAGCAGGTTGTCGATCACATCGATCTTGTCTTTTACTTTGGAACCACCGATGATTGCTGTGAAAGGACGCTCAGGGTTGGAGATCGCTTTACCCAACACATCAAGCTCTTTTTCCATCAACAAACCGGACACTGCTGGAAGCAAGTGAGCGATTCCTTCCGTCGAAGCATGTGCTCTGTGAGCTGCACCAAACGCATCGTTAACGAATACGTCAGCCAGTTCAGCAAATTGTTTTGCCAGTTCCGGATCGTTTTTCTCTTCGCCTGCGTGGAAACGAACGTTCTCAAGCAACAATACGTCGCCATCGTTCATTGCCGCGATTTGAGCTTTAACCGCTTCGCCAACGGAATCATCCGCTTTAGTAACCGGTTTACCCAGCAATTCAGACAAACGCTCAGCTGCTGGCGTCAAACGCATGGATTCTACAACTTCGCCTTTTGGACGTCCCATGTGGCTCGCCAAGATCACTTTTGCACCTTTTTCGATCAGGAAGTTGATCGTAGGCAGTGTTGCACGAATACGTTTGTCATCTGTAATTTTACCATCTTCGAGCGGCACATTGAAATCTACACGGACGAATACCCGTTTACCATTCAATTCGATATCACGTACACTTTTTTTGTTCATCTCTATTTCCTCCGCACCCATGTATTTGGTGAACCTTTCAAGAGCTAAATCCCTTGTCAGTCCTGGTGTTCATGAGAAATTTACTAAATATCCATATATAAAGAGCGGAAACAATAACAATCTGTTTCCGCTCTATGTTATTACAGATATTACTTGATCATTTTTGCAAAGTGCTCCAATGTGCGAACCAATTGAGCTGTGTAGGACATCTCATTGTCATACCAAGCTACAGTTTTAACCAGTTGTTGGTCGCCAACAGTCAGAACTTTAGTTTGAGTTGCATCAAACAGGGAACCGAAAGTGATTCCTTGGATATCGGAAGATACGATTTCGTCTTCAGTGTATCCGAAAGTTTGTGGATCGGAAGCTTCTTTCATTACTGCGTTAACTTCTTCAGCAGTAACTTTTTTGCCCAGAACAGTTACAAGCTCAGTCAGGGAACCAGTAGCTACTGGTACACGTTGAGCTGCACCATCCAATTTACCTTGCAGTTCAGGGATAACCAGACCGATTGCTTTAGCAGCACCAGTCGTGTTAGGGATGATGTTTTCAGCTGCTGCGCGAGCACGACGGAAGTCACCTTTAGGGTGTGGAGCATCCAACGTGTTTTGGTCGCCAGTGTAAGCKTGAATTGTAGTCATCAAACCTTGAACGATTCCGAATTTGTCTTGCAGTGTTTTTGCCATAGGTGCCAGGCAGTTTGTTGTGCAAGATGCGCCGGAGATTACAGTTTCAGTACCGTCGAGAATTTCATGGTTTACGTTGTAAACGATGGTTTTCATGTCGCCAGTAGCTGGTGCGGAGATAACAACTTTCTTAGCTCCACCTTTCAAGTGTTTCTCAGCAGCTTCTTTAGTTGTGAAGAAACCAGTACATTCCAGAACGATGTCTACACCCAGGTCTCCCCAAGGCAGTTCTTCAGGGTTACGGTTAGCAAGTACTTTAACTTCTTTGCCGTTTACTTTGAAGAAACCATCGTGTACTTCAACATCGCCATCGAAGCGACCTTGAGTTGTATCATATTTGAGCAAATGAGCCAGCATTTTAGCGTCAGTCAAGTCGTTGATTGCTACAACTTCAATGCCCTCTACATTTTGAATACGGCGGAATGCCAAGCGTCCAATACGTCCAAAACCGTTAATACCTACTTTAATCATGAGTAAGTTCCTCCCAAGTTTTGATTAATTTTATGAAACTATATATTCAAGACAGACGGTGAAGTCCGTCAAGACAACAAGAGTTGTGTTGAAAATTAAACCATTTCATCTCTGGTAACGATGTTATTCCATTTCTGCAACGATGACTTCGGCCGCAGCCTCATCAATAATCAGAATATCTTCCTGCCCGAACCGCAGCACGGAATGAATGGCAGCTGCCTTGCTTTTGCCGCCCGCAATACCAATGACAACATCGGTGCGTTCAATATCCTGAAGCCGCATACCCAGTGTAAGCATGGTATGTACCACCTCACCCTGACCATTGAAGTAATACCCGAAAGACTCCGATACAGCCCCTTGCTCCTGAAGTTCGTCGATGATCTCCGGTGCAAGCTTGCGTCTCTTCGCCATCTCCACAGCATCACCAATGCCATGGATAACGATGCGTGATTGCCTGATCAGCTGTAAAATCTCCTGAACACCCGGGTCCTGGATCAGCGATTCATAGGCATGGTCACTAAGCAAATCCGGTACATGCAGGAGTTTGTATTGAGCCCCTGTCCGTTTTGCCATCGTGGATGCAATCGTATTTGCCTGAATTTCCAGGCTCTCTCCCAACCCGCCGCGTGCCGGTACAAACCAGACACCCTTCATTGAAGTTGGTGGTGTGAGTTGTTCTGCGACTTCGGCCGTTGTTGATCCGCCTGTTACAGCGACAACGTCGTTGTCATTCATGATACTGCTGAGAGCTTTCGCTCCAGCTCTTCCAAGTTCCCTTTTGGCGTAAGGAGATACATCCGAATCACCAGGAACCACAACTACTTTTTGCAGACCGTAGGCTTGCTTGATTCGCTCTTCCAGTTCGGATAATCCAAACAGCTCTTTCGCGACAGGTTCTAATTGCTGCAGCAAATTGTACCCCGCCTCACTGATCTTCATCCCTGCACTGTCAATTTCGATAAGTCCCTGAGCCTTTAACAGATCGGTCTCAGCTCTCAGAACCCGCTCGGTCATCTGCATGGAATTGGCTAACGTTCTCCGTCCAATCACATCCGATAACATGATCTGGTGCAGAATCGTATAGCGTTTCTTCAAGACATCCATGAGATCGGGCAGAAGCTGCTTTTGCACTTCCAAGATCGTTCGCATGCTTTCCACTCCCGCAAGCTTCATGTTCCAAGCTTTCTTCATGGCCTTAAAATGTCCCGGGTTAACTTTTTAGGTCCCACGTTTATTCTACCTAAAACTGACGCGAGATGCAAGTGTTTCGATTGCTTATTTCGAAAGGGTAGCAGGCGTTTGTACGCGCCAATTTTCACAACCCTCACACGTTAACATGAGGAACAACAGCTATCACACCATATATAGAAGAAATGCATAGAGAGCATCTATATGTTGCTGTGTTCAATTTTTATATGGCATGTCCAAAACCTCTTATAGCATGTACTGAAATACAAGCTTTATCCACTCTTCTTCATCATGATCATTTCCGAAACAATTCAAACCATCTGCGAAATAGCTCTGCCCATGTATGGAAGACAACGTGAGTCCTTTCGTCATAAGGAAAACCGCACCATTTGCATCCAAAGCAACTGCTTGCAATTCACCAGTGCATAAGCTATAATCATTATTGCTGTCACATATTTAGAGCGCTACATAAATTGGTAGTACGTGATTATGCGCCCGTGGTCCAATGGATATGACGTAGGCCTCCGAAGCCTGAGATCCAAGTTCGATTCTTGGCGGGCGCGCCACTTAATTTTTAACAGCTCATAATGCATTTAACCAACGAAACCGAAAAGGTTTCTTTTTTTTCAAAGTTAGTTTGACTTTCTTTGACTTTTTGTTTGAGATTGTTTATGATGTGGTTAATACGGTAACAGTTTAAATATAAACACCCATTTAACATTTACATTTCCGAGGAGGTTTTTCACGTGAGTTATATTCCAATGGTCGTTGAACAGAGCAACCGGGGTGAGCGCGCCTATGATATTTATTCCAGATTGCTGAAGGATCGTATCATTTTCCTTGGCAGCGACGTGAATGACGTTGTAGCGAATGCCATCATGGCACAGATGTTATTCCTGGCAGCGGAAGATCCGGAGAAAGACATTCACCTATACATCAACAGCCCAGGCGGATCCATTACAGCGGGTATGGCAATCTACGATACCATGCAATTCATCAAACCGGATGTATCTACGATCTGCGTAGGTATGGCCGCTTCTATGGGAGCATTTTTGCTGAATGCCGGTGCAAAAGGCAAACGTTTTGCTTTGCCAAACAGTGAAATTATGATTCACCAACCTCTTGGTGGTGCACAAGGTCAAGCGTCGGACATCGAAATCCGCGCACGTCGCATTCTGAAAATGCGTGATACCTTGAACCGCATCATCTCCGAGCGCACAGGTCAACCTCTGGAGCGTATCGAAAAAGATACAGATCGTGACTACTTCATGAGTGCTGCTGAAGCAGCCGATTACGGTATCATCGATAAAGTAATCCAAAACGTAGGCTCCCAAGGCATCTAAGCTTTAGCTGCCTAGAGACAACGAAAATAAGCGCAGTGCGGGCATCACCTGAATATAGGTGAGCACGCCCTGCGTTTTTTGATTACAAACAGGCAACACACCCGTTAACCGGGTGTGTTGCCTGAACAACAAAAAGCCTCCGTCATCTTTGCTTTGACGGAGGCTTCTTGTTTATTATTTTTCACGAAAGAACGATATAAGTGCTCTTGACTTTAAATTAAATTAATTCAAGGATTTCATTTAACCTAAGACAAACTTATTTCTCAGACGTTACGTTGCTGAACGGTGCGGTGCTCTTAGGCAGAATTTCCTTATACGTGAATTTGATTTCAGGGAAACCTTCCGCATACGCTGTGTACTCATACAACTGGAAGAATACAACCGCACCCGCTCGCGTCACGTAGAAATCCTGGTCTTTGTTCAGGCCTTTGTAGCCGCTCAGGTATCCCGTGTTCGCTTTCAATTGCTCGCCAACCTTTTTGCTGATTGTTTCACGCATGGATTTGTTGTTTGCAAGCACATCATCCAGTGTCAACTCTTTTCCTGATTCGAGTGCAAACGTATGACCGGTGCGATATGTCATGCCATGTGCTCCTGCGTAGTCCTCATAACGTTGAGTGATCAGACCCAGTACGCCGTTCTCATTGTAAGTCACCACATAAGAAGCTTCGAATGCATACGGACGTTTTGCCGTTGCTCCGCCGAATTCAGACGTTTGTTTTTTGAAAGCAGCAACAGCCTTGTCCACTTCATCTTTGAGCACTTTGTTGATCGCTGTTTCCGCTTCTTTGCTCGCTAGTCCGCTCACTTGCGGATACTGCACATCCACCTCAGCGTTTTTAACGGTTACATTCGCCTTTGTCGATTTCACCTTTACGTTATTTTGTTTTACCTTGCTCAGAGTTAGTGTTTTGGTTTTGGCATCCCAGCTACCCTGTACACCCAAATAATCTCTCATTGCAGAGAACGGAATGTACAAACGACCCTGGATCAACTTTGCTTCAACCTGAGGATAAAAACCGTTAATATACACGTTTGGCTGTCCATCCATCAAACTAACAGTCATCGCATTGCTCGCTGCTGTTACGGTATACGACTTCGTTTTAGCATCATATTTCAATGTGCCGCCCGCTACATCCTTGACCGCTGTCAGCGATACCCATGTAGATCCTCCTTGGAGCAACCCTTTTTGCATCAGTGTTTTGCCGCCTGATTTCAACGTTACCTCAGTTGTTGCAGTTACTTTAGAAGATACAGATGCCGCTTGAACCGACTGGTCAACCCACGCTGTGCTGCCCCCCATAATTACACCTGCCGCCAATAGTGCACTCGTCCACTTTTTCCATGTTTTCATCTATAAAACTCCTCTCTAATATTCCATCAGGTCGTTTATTGCGTATGTAAATATAATAAGAATACATAGGCCATACGCTTGCCTCTTTATTATAATTAACCCTTTTTCGGAAAGGTTTACAGCTCCAGTTACAATGTTGATGAAAATCGTACGATATTAATCGCAGAAAATGAACGTTTTGTCACGAACAATGCTACAAAAACGACATGATTCGACTATTTCTTAGACAGGTAACACAAGTACTTTCTGACCCTCGCTTCCTCAAAGCCAGCATGTGCAACAAAAAAGCACGGCCCCGAAGGACAGTGCTTTTGTCATTATTTTAAATTCTTAATATTTAATATTTTATCCCGCGATGTGCAAAATTGTCTATTTCATCTCGTAGGTAATATTAAGAACTGTGCTTACTTTCACCTGACCTGCTTCAATCTGTGTACCTGCATCCGATTCATTCTTCGCCTGGGACATGAGTGACTCTGTTGCATAGAACACAGGAACGTTAGCATCCGGCTGGCTTACCGAAAGAACAGTACCCAGCTGACGTTTAACTGCTTTAGCGATCGCCTCTGCTTTCACATCGGCATTGGCTACTGCCTTAGCAATCACTTCGGATTCGTATTTCTCCGGATTCTCTACCGTAAAGCGTACATTTTCAATATTATTGGCCCCCGCTTGGGATGCGGCATCCAACAGTTCACCAATCTTGTCCATATCCCGATATGTTACTGTCAACGTGTGATGTGCTGTGTAACCTTTAATTTTCTGTCCATCTTTTTCACTATACGTGTAGTTTGGTTGCACGTAGAATTGACTTGTTTGAATATCATCTGCACTAATCTTCCATGTGTTTTTCAGCAGATTAGTGACTTTTTGAATTTTAGCTGCATTTGCCTTTTGTGCCGACGCCGCAGTCTCCGCTGTACTGTTCACTCCAATCGACAGATAAGCGATATCCGGCTTCACCTGAATTTCGCCTTTACCTACCACATTAATTACATTTTGCTGTACGCCTTGAACCTCAGCAGCATAGGCATAGTTTCCTGGAGCAACATATGCTGTTCCTCCAACCAGCAGCGAACTTGCGACCAGCACTGCACCAAACGGTTTCATCCATTGTTTACCCATTACGAACAACCTCCTCATATGTTAACTTCTCAAACTTGAAGCGATTTGATACCTTAACAGACGGGACAAATTCCATAATGTTGCACTTGACGGTGCCGATTATATACAATTTAATATGAAACGCAAAAAAGCCCCTTGCGGGACTTCTTCATTGTTCACTGGTGTTAAATCTTATTGATTCTCCAGCTCTTCCTTGCTTACCAGACTAACTAAAGCGTTTACAGCCTGATCGGCATCCGCGCCCTCTGCACTGATCTGGATTTCTGTACCTGTGCTAATGGCAAGGCTCATAATTCCCATGATACTTTTAGCGTTTACTTTTTTATCGTCCTTTTCGACGAACACTTCAGATGAGTACTTATTCGCTTCCTGAACGAACAGTGCCGCAGGTCTGGCATGGAGACCCGTTTTCAAACGGACAACTACCGGGTGCTTTGTCATAGAAACTTACCCCCCTATTATGAAATCTGGACATTAAATACACAATTATATTTATACAACATTATACCATTAACCCGTGCTGGACACTAGAAGAAAAAACACGGCTCGCTAACATAGGCAGAAAGCCGAGAGTTAATCATCTTCTTCACACGTACGAGTAACCTACAATGACCTAAAAAGGTCATAACAAAACTTAAACTTAAATAATTTATCTCAACCTTCAACTATACTTCAACTATAACGTTCGGCACGCACTTTCTCAGCCAGTTCATCAATTTTCCGAAGGCGATGGTTCACACCTGATTTACTCACGGTGCCCTTCAGCAACTCGCCAACTTCTTTGAGATTGATATCTGGGTGAGCAAGCCTTACCTCGGCCACTTCACGCAGCTTATCCGGAAGAGATTCCAAGCCCACTTCCTTTTGCAGTAAACGGATATTATCGATTTGTCTGACGGCCGCTCCAATCGTTTTGTTCAGATTAGCTGTCTCGCAATTGACGATCCGATTCACCGAGTTACGCATGTCCCGCATGATTCGCACATCTTCAAACTTGAACAAGGCCTGATGAGCACCAATGATGCTAAGCAATTCAATGATTTTCTCACCTTCCTTAATGTATAGGATGAATCCTTTTTTCCTTTCTATACACCGGGCATTGAGATGAAATTCATTCGCCAGATCTACCAGTGCCTGACAATGCTCTTCATACATGGAGGCGATCTCCAGATGGTACGAAGAGCCCTCTGGATTATTCACTGATCCGCCTGCCAAAAACGCACCTCGAAGATATGCCCGCTTGCAACAGTTCTTCTCCAGAAGTTCGGCGTTAATGCCAGGAGTAAACAGGAATCCTTCCGAGACGATGTGCAGTTCCTTTAAAATCTCCTGAACCATAGTCGGAACACGAACAATGTACACATTGTTCTTTTTCAGCCGCATTTTTTTGCGAACCAACAATTCCGTATGCACTTGAAAATGCTTTTTAAGCAGAGAGTATGCCCTTCTTGCGATCGCAGCATTCTCTGTCGAAATATCCAAGATGACTTTTTTATTCGATAACTGTACCGAACCCAGCATACGGATGAGGGCTGAAAGTTCCGCCTGTTCGCAGCACGCTTCGCTTTCAATCATCGTTAATTCTTTTTTGGTCTGTGCTGCAAATGACATGGGACTTCACCTCTTCCGTAACATCCAATTTTGAACCAATTGATAAATATGATGACTTAGCTTATCAGCATCATGACGCAGATAGGTTTTGAACAGAACAAGGGTGTCGGCGACAACCTGATATCCTGAACTTTTCAGCACATTCATATCGAGAACAACCGGCTTTGCTCCTTTTTCCGCATACTTATTTTGCACTTGCAGCGGAATATCACCATTATTAACAATCACATAGTCAAAGAGCTGATGACCAATATGCTCATGAACGGCTTTAAGATGATCGCTCACCGTATAATTATCGGTTTCTCCTGGCTGTGTCATCACGTTACAGATAAACATCTTTACTGCATCGGTTTCGACAACCGCCTCTGCCAGTTTGGGCACAAGCAGGTTAGGAAGGATACTTGTATAAAGACTGCCTGGGCCGATCAGAATTGCATCCGCCTGACGTATGGCTTCCACAGCCTCTGGCAACGGCTCCACGTGATCCGGTTCAAGGAAAACACGTTTAATGCGTCCGCCTGCCTCCGGAATTTTGGACTCGCCCGTAATAATCGATCCATCCTCCATCTCGGCATGTAACACAACAGCCTGACCCGCTGCTGGAAGCACCTGACCCCTAACGGCAAACACGCGGCTAAGCTCCCGCACAGCGGTCACAAAGTCGCCTGATATATCCGTCATTGCAGCCAATATCAAATTACCCAGGCTGTGGCCTGCAAGCCCCGCACCTGTGTTGAAACGATATTTTAACATATCCGAAAGCAGTGGTTCAACATCTGCTAGCGCGGTAAGCACGTTACGAATGTCGCCAGGAGGCGGCATTTGCAGCTCACTACGCAGGATGCCTGAACTTCCACCATCATCGGCAACCGTAACGATGGCCGTGATATCCATCGGCTTCTCTTTTAAACCGCGTAACATCACAGATAATCCGGTTCCGCCGCCCATAACAACGATTCTCGGACGTTCTCTCCGTGGTCCGGCCTCTTTCATCCCTTCACCCTCTTCAATGACGGTCCCGGTCAGCGTCGCGATGGCTTACGGTAACAGCTTCAGTCTCACTGCTTCCGAGCATTTTGCCCAAATATTCCGATATTGCTACCGAACGATGCTTGCCTCCGGTACAGCCGATTCCAATAATAACCTGGCTTTTGCCTTCCTTCCGGTATTGCGGAATCAGAAAATGCAGCATATCCAGTAGCTTGGTCAGAAACGCTTGCGTTTCCGGCCATTTCATAACATATTCGTACACTTCACTATTTTGTCCTGTATTCGGCCGCAAATGATCAATATAATGCGGATTCGGCAAAAAACGAACATCGAATACGAGATCCGCATCAATCGGAATACCGTATTTAAATCCGAAGGACGTTATATTCACGGATAACATCTGGCTCTCCAAGTGAGAGAACCGTGAGATGATGCGCTCCTTCAATTGAGCAGGCTTCATTGTGCTGGTATTCAGCACCTGAGTTGCCGAATTTTTGAGTTCTTCCAGCATCTTGCGCTCCAGCTTGATGCCGTCCAGCGGCATGCCTTCCGGAGCAAGCGGATGTCTACGTCTACTCTCTTTATAGCGCTGAACCAACACAGAATCTGTCGCATCCAAAAATAAAATCTCACAGTGGATCGTAAAATGATCCTTGATATAATTCAAAGACTCGGATAATGCCGTAAAGAATTCACGTCCCCGCAGATCGATGACCAGCGCTACTTTACCGATCTTACCATTGGACTGTTCGATCAGTTCTGCGAATTTGGGAATTAAAACAGGCGGTAAATTATCTACACAGAAAAACCCCAGATCCTCCAGGCTCTGCACAGCTATCGTTTTACCCGCTCCGGACATGCCGGTAATGATAATGAGCGTGGCGCCTGTGCCTGGTGAGCCTTCACCGTCAAGCATAAATGTCCCCTCCTTATCATATTGCTGTCGGATTATCGTGTTACGAGTTTACTACGAACGCAAGAGGAGACCTGCCGCACCTACGATACCTGCATCATTACCCAGCGTTGCTTCCAAAATCTGAACTCCCTGTTGTAGCGGTTCCGGTGTCAATTGAGCAAACACGGTGCGAATCTCATCAAACAGGAAGTCTCCCGCCTTGGATACACCACCGCCAACAATGAACAATTCCGGATTCAGTACAGCGGCTACGGTTGCCATGGATTTGCCCAAATAATACGCTGCACGGTTTACAATCCGCAACGCCACTTCGTCGCCCGCTTTGGCCGCATCAAATACTTCCTTGGCAGCAATTTTGTCTACCAAAGCAAGGGAAGTATGGTCACCACGCTCTACAGCATCCTTTGCCATACGGATGATGCCCGTTGCAGATGATACTGTCTCAACACATCCCATTTTACCACAGCCACACTTGATCGCTTCCAGATCAGGCACCACGCTGATATGGCCCAGTTCCCCTGCCATACCCGAGAAACCTTGATAAATTTTACCATTCAGGATAAGGCCACCACCAACGCCTGTACCGAGTGTGAAGCACACACAATTGTCTACACCCTTGCCTGCGCCAGCCCAAGCTTCACCGAGAGCAGCAACGTTTGCATCGTTATCTATTTTGACAGGCTTGCCCAGACGTTCTTCCAGAACCGAACGAATGGCTACATTCCGAAATCCGATGTTAGGAGCATGAACAATAATCCCCTCGCGTACATTTGTGAAACCGGCAACTCCTGCACCGACACCTTCAAGCTGTTCCCAGCTGTATGGTGATTCGGCTACGATATGACGGACATACTTCTCGATGTTGGCGATAACCGTGTCAACGCCCTGGTCCACTTCAGTCGGCCCTTCATACGTATGCATAAGCTGACCTTGATCATCACATATACCGACCTTGATTGCTGTTCCGCCGAGATCGACCCCAACGTAGATTTTCTCAGACATGCTGCAAGCCACCTTTATCTATCTAAAATAGTTTAAGTCCTACGTACCAACTATAATTGAAGGATACGCCGGGGTCAAGACGAGAAGACCTCACGCGCAACATGCTTTGGCAAGGTTGTGAACGTCATCACACACCATATTTGAATACGCATACACCCTCCTCTTAATCTATTAAAACGCTATGCTCCCTGCTTCCCTATTAGAAAGGGAAGCCTCAACTCATGATATTTCAGCATCACTCGTTCCATTCGTAAAAAATGACAATTGTCATCTGATATTCATGACAATGATTACTAAACCCTTCACGTTCCCACAGTTAAGATGAATGTATAACATTCGATCAGAAGAAGGACGTGACCATACATGAACTCCCACAATAACGTGATACAACTGGATAATGTCAGTAAACAGTTCGGAAAGAAACAGGCTGTCCGCCAGGTTTCACTCCAGATCGCACAAGGTTCGATTACAGCTATTCTCGGACCTAACGGTGCAGGCAAAACAACCACGATCAAAATGATGCTCGGTCTAACCAGCCCTTCTTCAGGCGAGATTAAGATACTTGGATTGCCTCCAGGTCACAAGCAGGTGCAACAACGAATCGGTGTCATGATGCAGGATGTCAGTGTCATGGATTTCCTCACCGTACGTGAGATCATTCGCATGGTACATAGCTATTATCCGTCACCGCTAGATACAGCAGCTCTTGAGAAATTAACCGGGCTCTCCCCGGCTGATTTGAATCGGAGAGCAGAGAAGCTATCTGGGGGACAGAAGCGTAGTTTGAATTTTGCCTTGGCTATGACGGGGAACCCCGATATTCTTTTTTTCGATGAACCCACAGTTGGCTTGGATTCTGAGACCCGCAGGCAATTCTGGTCACAGATCCGTACACTCGCACAGCAGGGTAAAACGGTGGTCTTCACCACGCATTACCTCCATGAAGCCGATGAAGTGGCTGATCGAATTATCCTGTTCAATGAAGGAGCTATTGCCGCCGATGGAACGCCGGAGCAAATTAAAAACGGGATGACTAAGCGGACCTTATCCTTCACCTATATCCCTCCCCTTAATGGCGGCAGCCGCGAATCGGCTCATACAGAAAATGATGAAACAGCCGCGGCCGCCAATCAGGCCATGATTGAAAAACTGTCTGGAGTGGACCAGGTGCTATATCGACAAAACCGCTGCATCCTCCAAAGCCAAGATACAGATGCACTGATTCGTCAAATTATAACGATGCAGCTTCCGGTTCGGGACATCCGTATTGAAACGGGACAACTGGACGATGCCTATGCATCTATGCTGAATAACGTGAAGGAGGAACAATGATATGTCGATGTTAATCGCTCAATCCCGTGCAGAGATGATTCGTATGATCCGTAACGTATATTTTGTGTTCTGGTCTTTGCTGATGCCCGTTCTGTTTTACATTCTATACACACGTATATTTACAACCGATGCTGTGGATGCCAAGGAATGGAATGCACACTATCTCATGTCGATGACCTGCTTTAGTGTGATGGGATCCTCCATTATGACACTCGGCATTCGCCTTGTGCAGGAAAGAGCCCACGGCTGGGTCACCTACCTGCGAGTCACACCGCTACCGAACTCTATTTATTTCGGCGGCAAGATGATCGGCCAGACCTTCATCCACTTATGCTCGATTATCGTCATCTTCACATCTGGTTACTTGATTAACGGTGTCTCTCTCACCTTCTCACAGTGGGTCAGCTCTGCACTCTGGATTCTTGCCGGTTCCCTTCCTTTTCTCGCCCTCGGCACCTGTATAGGCACGTTACGGAGGGTAGATACAGCAAGTGGATTAAGCAATGCCTTATACCTTTCTCTTGCCCTGCTTGGAGGCATGTGGATGCCGCTGAATGTGATGCCAGACTGGCTCGCACAGATTGGCCGCTGGCTTCCCTCCTACAGTTTTGGCAATGGTGCATGGAGCATCATCGGCGGTGGGGTTCCGCAATTGCGGGACATCCTTCTTTTAGGAGGTTATCTGGCGGTATTTATGTTACTATCCACATATATCCGCAGCAGACAGAAGGAGGCGTAACTTCGGCACATGTTTCAAGGATTTGAGCTTTTCCCTAAACGATTCGGAATCTATCCATACATATGGATGATCTATTTAGCCATGCCCCTATACTACCTGACGAACGCTCATGGACATGAACAATATATCGGAATAACCGCTTTTATCGCTTTTGTCTTGACCTATCGACAGCTGTATATGACAGCAGGGAAATTTATTTTTTCCTATTGGCTCATTCTGCAAATGTTATGTGTTCTGATTCTGACTCTGATCATTGATCCAAACATGTTTTTTCTTGGATTTTTCACAGCGAACTTCATCGGATGGTACACCGAAAAGCGACTCTTTCGATTATTTTTATTGGTATTTGCCATTATTCAGACGATCCCGATCGCTATGGCAATCGCTTTTAACCAGCTCAGCGCTGAGCAACTCTTGTTCTTTACTCCATTTTATATCATCATGCTGATTTCTCCCTATGGCATTCGAACCATGCTGGATCGTCAGCAGCTCGAAGCTAAACTTGATGAAGCTCAGCAACATATCAGGGAGTTAATCAAACGGGAAGAACGCATGCGAATAGCCAGAGATCTTCATGATACGATGGGGCATACCCTATCATTGATCACATTAAAGAGTGAGTTGGTGACCAAACTGATCGCCAAAAATCCAGAACGAGCAATTCAGGAAGCACGCGAGATTGAACGCACCTCCAGGGCAGCTCTTCGTGAAGTGCGCCAACTTGTCTCCGATATGCGAGCGATTAGTATCGCAGAAGCATTAGCCGATGCCAGAGAGATGCTACGAAGCGCAGATATCGAGTTACAACTGTCTGCTCAGCAAGAGACCTGCAGCGATGTACCTGATCTAACGCAGAATATGGTCAGCCTATGTCTACTTGAGGCTGTGACTAATATTGTGAAGCACAGCAAGGCAACCTGGAGCCTGATTTTACTGAAGCGAGAAACGGATGGGATTTATATTACAATTCAAGATAACGGAACAGGCATTTCAAGTGATCAGCATCCCGGCAATGGTCTAAAAGGCATGTCGGAACGGCTTCATCTGATTGATGGATCTCTCCAGATCGACTCCGATACTAAAGGCACCCGGCTGGCACTTTTCTTTCCCATCGTTGCAAACAAATCGCAAGGAGGTGCGTCCGTATGATTCGTATTTTGATCGTGGAGGATCAGCGTATGCTTCGAGGGGCTTTAGCCTCCCTGCTTGATCTTGAGGATGATTTTGAGGTCATTGGTGAGGCCGGAAACGGGGAGGAAGCCCTGCAGCGTATCATTTCACTACAGCCCGACCTGTGTCTGATGGACATTGAGATGCCTGTCATGAGCGGTTTAGATGTTGCTGAACGGATGCAGCAGCTTGGATTGAACTGCCGCATCATCATTCTCACAACCTTTGCGCGCCCCGGATTTCTGGAGCGGGCTGTACAGGCAGGCGTGCAGGGCTACTTACTTAAAGACGAACCCAGTGACCGCCTTGCCGAAGCTATCCGCCGTGTCATGAATGGAGGCCGTGAAGTGTCACCAGAGCTTGTGTTTGGTGCAGCCAAAACATTCAATCCGCTCACAGAGCGAGAAAAGGAAGTATTGAAATTAGCCGCAACTGGTATGAATGCCAATCATATAGCCGCTTCACTGCACCTGTCTTATGGAACAGTACGTAATTATTTGTCGGAGGCCTTTGCCAAACTGGATGCCAAGAACCGGATGGAAGCCGTTGCTACAGCGGAGGAAAAGGGCTGGCTGTGAGCACAGACTTTTTTGCTCCAAGGAACAAGAACTTCTCTTCGTTCGGTATAGAATGGTATACATTTTTACATCATCGCGATACGTTTCTAATGCGATAATGATTCGAACTTTGCTTCATTATAATACCTCCCTCTTCAGGGGCAGGTATAACAAATAAACGCCTTCCAGTGAAATACTGGAGGCGTTTATTCTTTTTTCCCAACCATTCAGCGAACTCTTGAAAATCAGTTACAGCTTGGTCTCTACACGCACTGGTTCGTCGGTCTTCTCCATCTTGTTTACATCCAGAATATCCAGCATGAAGACAAAGATCGGAATACCAATAATCAAGCCCCAGATGCCGAGGAAATGCTGCGACAGAATCAACACGATAAAGGTGTAAAACATCGGCAGCTTGGTCTTGTGTGCCATCAGCTTTGGATTCAGGAAGTATGTTTCCAGAGCATGAATAATGATGATGATGATGATCACGATGATACTCATCTGCAGTCCGCCCATTTGATACCCGATCAGACAGAGCGGCACAAGCGAGATCATAACCCCTGCTACAGGCACCAGACTGAGCAGGAAGACCATAATTGTTAACGCGAACAAGTAAGGGTAACCCAAGATCCACAATCCGAGCATCGTCAGCACCGTATTAAATACGGCAATCAGTAGCTGAGCTTCAATAACTTTACCGAAAGAAGATACAAATTTGTCGCCCAAGTATGCCACTTCATTATAAAACCAGCCGATTTTACTTGTTTTAAACTTGGACGTGAATTTATAGATTTCTTTTTTCTGCAACAGGAAGAACAGGCTCAAAATAATAACCAGCAGGATGAATTCCAGCCACTTACTAAAGGCAAAAATGTATTTCAGTGCTTCGTTGGTATAATTTTTAATGTCGAAGGACTGTAGATAACCAGCGATCTTGGAGGCAAAATTATCACCATCCGCCGTGTCGAGAAATTTCATAATCTCGTTGGTTAACTGCACAACTTGATCCACAATTCGTGGTGAATATCTGGAAATACCAAGAACAATTCCGGCTATCACAATCATATACAGCAGAATGACCACGACTTTATAGTCGATTGAAAAAAATCGATTCAAACCTCTCGTAATGAGATGCTGCAACCTGTTCATGACGTAAGTCACCAGGAACAACAGCAGAATCATATGAAGCATACTCCCCATACTGAACAAAATTAAACAGAACAACAGCAGAATCAGAAAACGTCTAACCGTTGCATTCTGAAGCCAATCTTTTATCATTTCCCCCAACACCTTCACCTCACAGCTAATATACCCCTTATGTATACGAAATCATGCCCACCATCGTTTCAAAAAAAGAGAAGCCCTCCGGCTTCTCTCAGTTCATGAGACTTCCCGTTGTCTCTTATAACTATTTATCACTTGCCATGAGGCTGTCATGCATATTACTTATCCAGCGTTTCGCTCCAATCGTGTACGACGCTTCCCTCCAGAAACTTTTCACAATCCATCGCTGCCATACAACCTGATCCTGCAGCTGTAATGGCTTGACGATATTTCGTATCCTGAACATCACCACATGCAAATACACCTGGAATATTGGTTTCTGTTGTTCCTGGCTTAACCACAACATACCCATGCTCATCCAATGTAATGGCATTGCCAAGAAATCCAGTGTTTGGCGTGTGTCCGATTGCAACGAATACACCATCTGCTTCGAGCAACTCTTCCTGACCAGTTTCATTGTTGCGCACCTTCAACCCTTTGACACCCGTTGCTTCAGGTACAACCTCAAGAGGTGTACGGTTCAAAGCCCACTTCACCTTCTCGTTGCTGCGAGCACGGTCCTGCATAATCTTGGATGCGCGCAGTTCATCACGGCGGTGAACCAACGTAACATCTGTAGCAAAACGAGTCAAAAAGCTCGCTTCTTCCATAGCAGAGTCACCACCGCCCACCACAACGATCTTTTTACCACGGAAGAAAAAACCGTCACATGTTGCACATGTGCTGACTCCCCGACCTACATTCTCCTGCTCTCCCGGAATACCGAGATAGCGAGCCGAAGCACCTGTAGAGATGATGATAGAGTCTGCTTCCAACTCACCGATACCGCCAACATTCACTTTGAAAGGCTGCTTACTGAAATCAACCTCTTCCACCCAGCCATTCTTAAATTCAGCGCCAAAACGCTCCGCTTGCTTCCGCATGTTGTCCATTAATTCAGGGCCCATAATTCCTTGCGGAAAACCTGGAAAGTTCTCAACTTCTGTAGTCGTTGTCAATTGCCCGCCCGGCTGAAGACCTTCAATCACAAGCGGATTCAGATTCGCACGAGCCAGATATATCGCTGCTGTCAGACCCGCAGGTCCGGTTCCGATCACAATCGTTCTGTATTTAGACATATAGATACAGCCTCCTTCATCAGGTTGAGATGTGTAATGGTCGCGAATAATTTGCCAAGATAATATCCTACAGGCATTTTGAGACCTATTCGTTAAGTTTACCCGTTTTCCCGGTTAATGTATCCTTCTTTTCAAGAGAACAATGCTTTCAAGCTGAATTACAACGTGGATCTAACCATTTGGCGGGGTTGTGCTGCAGATCTGATTGAGCTGTCTCGCATATTTGCTGACGGTCGATGCAGATATGCCATAACGTTCAGCAACGCTTTGATACGTTACTGGCCGGCTACGATTTTTTGAAGCCAGATACTCCAGTCCTGCAGCCCAGCCTTCAATCTGTTTGGAACCGGACAGATCCGGACGCATCCTGGAGACATAATCTGTCCAGATCCGCTCCATCTCTTGCTGCAGTTCGGCTCTCGCCTCAGACATCTGAAGCGCCCGATCAACAACAGCCTGCCAATGGGGAGATGCTCCTGTTTTGGTCTGTTTCTCCGTGATTCCCGTCTTACCCAGCTTATGAATAGGTTTCAGAGCCTCTGGAGTGAAAGGTAGAGACAGTTTGGCTTCCGTTTCATGATACTCGGCTCTTTGCAGATCATGCAAAATGCTCTGTGCCGCCTTGACCAAGGCAGGCTCTTCGCCAGGTTCATCAATGAACAGTTGCAGTGCCTGTTGCACCTCGTAATCACCAATCATGCCAAGCGCATGAATAACCTGCAGCTTGGTTGCCTGATCTCCATGTCGCAGCGCCCAGAAGAATGATGAGCGAATGAGTGGATCATTTTTCATCTCTTCCGGAATACCATTGCCATAGTCCTCCCATTGCTTGAACTGCTCATCAAAAGGAAGATGGTAATGGTAGCTTAACTTATTCGGCTCCTGTGAGCCTTGAAGCACTGCTTCAAGACCAGACAAATAATAACGAGCCACCTCTGAACCTGGATCGAGTTTGTTCACATGATTCCACAGCCGCTTAGCAATGTCATAACGTTCCGTGTTGAACGCCGCCACTGCTGCGTAATGCGCTAATGCCGGATCAGCAGCGGTTTCTTCAACTTTGAGCAGCCGGCGGAAATGGATGTAGGCCGCGTCGTGCTGGCCCAGAATACCCATTGTCGTAGCCAGCTTGTACACCTGCTCGTGCTGGTATGGCACGATCGTACGCAGTTTTTTGATCAACAGCAGCACTTGATCTGTTCGATTCTCATTTTGATAGAAGATCGCCAGATTACAAAGTGCGTGCAGATTGCCCGGTTCCTGTTCCAGCACTTCAGCGATAGTCTCTTTCGCTTTAGAAAACAGTCCCATATAATAATAGGCGAGAGCCAGATTATTACGGGCAGCGAGATAATCCGGATAATCGGGAGACATGCCTTCGAGCAACTCTGCAGCTTGGGCAAACTTCCCCTCTTCCAGAAACTCGCGTGCCTGATCGTGCTCCACAACACCTTTGCGTGACTTGATTCGATTTAATTTGGCCGGGCGATCCAGCTCATAATACAAAAGCTCCATCATTTCTTCGGCTTCCGTCATGAACTGCCCCTGCGTGTCTTCCTCCAGATAGGTCACCAGCGCACGCTCGGCTTCCTCGAATTGATCCATGTTGGCATAATTGTTCGCCATATAGAAATAACATTCCGTCATCGACGGATCAACCACATCCAGCACATTTGCCAGAATAGCGTTGGAGGCTTCATAATCCCCCTTTTCTGACAATATACCTGCCATATTACAATGATTCACCGGGTTATCCGGCTCGTACTCAACAGCTTTACGAAAATATTTCAATGCCTTGTCGACATGATTACGGTCCAGCGAGCGGACAGCTCTTTCAAAAAAGAAAGAAGCATCCAAGTGAATCGGTATAATATTGGCAAGGTGACCCTCGGTCCGCACTAGCTTGCCCTTCATCTTCCAAGGCACCTCCTCTTTGCTTTCATTCATACTCTTCAGTATACCACATCTTTAGGCCCTCTTCGCTATATGTAGTTTCATGTCGTTTATGAAAAAAATACAAAAAATAGAGATGGTATTTCATCCCGATTAGGAATGAAACATCATCTCTATTGAGGGTTGTTGGATAATTCATGTATCTACATGAAGAGTGAAGATTAATCCTTTATTTTGTCAGCGACGGTGAAAGCGTTATATCCAGCGTTTTATCAAACGGAGTCATGAAATTAACCAGCACAATCTTGCAATTCTCAGGCGTCTTAGCTTCACGAACGTTTGCAGCCAGATGTCCCATCTCGCCTCCATCAATCTCAAGCCAGTCTTCCCCGCAACTGTAACGCAACTTGCCGCCTTTCCACAGAATGCTTCCATCACTGGTTTCTATGCCATCCTCACAGCTAAGCTCGCCTTCATTTCCGAATACAAAGGATAACTGCATCATGATGTCCTGCGGCTCCTCTCCGGTCAGATGCATCGTCCAACCGCGATCTGTCTCCAGCACCTCAGCATCAACACGGAATGTCTGCTCGTGTGTAAGTGTACGGGTCTGATGTGGAAGCAAATACCATGGGCTGATCGATGAGGAAGCTGTAGCTGGTAGATCGGCTGAAGGAATTGGTCCGTAGTATCCTTTCTTCTGTTCCCCGGTCAATCGATATCCCTGAGGCAACCGCGTCATATTTTGCATCGGTACATATCCGGGGTTGAAGTAAGACGCTAACTGAACCGCCAGCAGTCGTACCTCACCGTGTCGAAGTGCAAAAAATGGAGCTACCTCCGTCATAACGGTCACACTGGTTTCTCCATCACGAATTCGGGCAACGGGAGCACCAAAATCCGTGTGCATGCGACTGTGCGAGATTCGTCCATAATGACCTACACTCTCCATTTGGCCCACATAACGTTCACGTCCAAAATGCTCATTGAGCATCACTTCATATTGACTAGGGAGCGCATCCATTGTACCAGTAGTCTGTTGAAGCTCAGGCTCTAGCAACAATCGTACGAGCGCATTCACCGAACATACGCCTGGATCTGTCAAATCGCTGTCTGCCCAAGCAGCCATACCTGCAAAAATTGGATCTTGATCCAGTTTGGCCATAATCGCATAGGGCAAATAATACGACGACAAGCCATGTTTACTGCCCAGATCCTGGCGGCCTGAATAATCGGTCACAATTTCACCAGTAGGGTGCACGAGATATACCATCATCCGGAGGTTCAAACGTACTGGCTCCAGCAATTCAGGGCGATTCAACAAACGCGCAGCATGAATCAGCATAATATCACTCACCGCATTGTAGATCCCGTTGCTGCGTTCGGTCCACTCCCCATCAGGGGTAATATCAATCCCTTCCGCCAGCCATTGCTCTGCGCGTTGTACTGCTTCCTCTATGCCGAAGATCTCATGCAGAAAACCAAGTGCGGCACATAACACCCAGCGATGGTTTGGTGTATGACAGCCTCCCGTTAACATGACTGGAATCGTCCGTTCCAGGAACAGTCGCATATTATCCAGTACAGGCTTCAGCGGTGCCCAATCCTGTTGGTTCAGAAGTTGATATAACTGCGAATATCCTACTACAACAAAAGCTGTGTCTGGTGGGGAGTGATAGTTCGTCCAGCCAGGCGATATCGATCCATCACTGTGCTGATGACGCAACACAAACTCACTAGCAAGTCGCAATCTTTCCAGCAAGCCCTCGTCTCGATAATACTTGGAGTCCTGATTAGAAATTGCTGCTCCCCAAAAACACATATCTGTAGGTGTTCCCGTCGTATGGTTAACCCAAGCCACACCTGAAAAAGGATCAATTGTTCCACCATAGTAACGACTTTCCGAATCAAGCATCTGCCGCTCCATACCTCGTTCAGTGGCTCTGTCATTGCTTTCTACCATTTGTCTATACATCTACATTTCCCCTCCATCCCATCCATTCAATAACGTCAAAAATACAGTCGTATTCAAAAGATAAGATCAGCAGGCTGTGCGCTCTAACAGCCCAAGCCAACCGATCTTATCATTTTACCTATTTATGCTTCTAAACTCGCAAGTTTTTGCATCAGCAGATCATGACTTTCGTGAATCGCTTCCGGTTCACAGGCTGACTTCAATTCATATACCTTCACCTGTGCTTTACGGATCATGGGAAGATAAGCATCATAGAAGTGCATATCCTTACTGTGCACGTATGGACACCAGTGATCGGAGAGCCCCAGCGTTTCATGAATATGAACACCAACGATATCATCCATCAGTCCCTGCATCTCACCTACACTGTCGTACAGCCCCAATCGATCCATCATGATTGCATGTCCCGTATCGTACCAAATCCCGACCGGGGCACCCTTGAGCGCCTGGATGATCGTTTTCGCTTCAGCAAGCGTGGGAATCTGTTGCGGTCTTGAGCGTGTTTCGATCCCAAAACGGACATTCAGTCCTTTAGACACCGCTCGGTTACAAACCTCATCCAGACTGATGATAATTTTCTCAATATAACCTGCGCTCAGGGCTTCGCGCCGTTCCATTAACTCTGCCCATTTGCTGCGATATTGCGGCGAATCCGTTCCTTCCTCGCGGTACAGCTTCTCCAGATCCTTGCTGATGTCATGTGGGAAAGGCACCTCACCTGGGTGCACAACGACAGCTTCCCCTCCATAACGATGCGCATATTCAGCCGATCCAACTAGCAGATCAATGGCCCGCTTCCGCTTAACTTCATCTTCAAAACCAAGCAACACAGAGTCCGTTCCGTAGTCAGGATCAGGATCATGGGGGAATGTGTTGTGTACACTGGACACCCCAATCTCTCCGCGCTCAATCATCGGCTCAATTGTAGTGAGCATTTCTTTCGTTACATTATAGTTAAGCTCCACCCGGCGAAAGCCAAGTCCTGCAATCTCCCGTATCATGTCTTCTCCTACAGGATGTCTCCTGATATTCCAGCATGTCGAGAATGAGTATTCTCCCTTGTCAATTCCCTGCATAATACATTCCTTCTCCTTCCCCGATTGTGATGTTTGCGTGTATGGGGACTACGAATTAACCTTTAATTGCTCCTTGCATTGCACCACTGACAAAATACTTTTGTAACCATGGATATACGAGCAGGATCGGTACTGTTGCAAAGACAACCGCTGCAGCTTTAAGACTCTCTGGTGTTAATCTTGTACGGCTAGCACCCTCCAGCAATGTGAGGTCAGTTATCATGTTGTTCTGTACCATTTGGAAGAGCTTCAGTTGCAAAGGATATAATTTCGGATCTGTGATGTACATCAGGGAATCTTGGAAACCATTCCACCGTCCAACCGCATAGAACAGACCAAGTGTAGCAAGTACCGGCATAGACAACGGCAAAATGATTTTGAAGAGCGTATGCACATGAGAGCTTCCATCAATCTCGGCGGACTCTTCCAAGCTATCCGGTATTCCACGGAAGAAGGAGATCAGGATAATCAAGTTAAATGGACTAACCAATCCTGGTAAAATTAATGCCCAAACCGAGTTCATCAAATGCAGGTCACGAATCAGCAAATACTCAGGAATAATCCCGCCGCTGAAGAACATCGTAATAATAATGATGTACATAAACAGCTTACGGCCCTTTAATTTTTTCTTCGTCAAAGGATACGCTGCAGCAATGGTAAACAACAGACAGAGTACCGTCGTTGCAATCGTAAGAAGCGCTGTAAATCCTAGTGAGTACAGCATGGAGTTATCCGAAAACACTTGACCATAGGCATCCCAAGAGAACTCTTTCGGGAAAATCGTCACTTCACCTGACGTTATGGCCCGGTTCGAACTAAGTGATATCGCAATCGTGTGTAAGAACGGAGCAAGACAGAATAGCACAAACAATGAAATAAAGGTGACATTGACAATGTCGAAAATCCGGTTCGAGGTGCGTTCACTCATCTGCGCACAACTCCTTTACTGATGATCTATACGTACAATAAGTCAAATTGGTGTACACTTTACTATTGTGCTGGAATTAGAGAATTCCTTCACCCGTTGTTTTCTTGGAGAGATAGTTGGAACCTAGGACAAAGACTAGTCCGACAACCGCTTGGAATAAGCCGACAACGGTTGCAAGTGTATATTGTCCAGACTGTAGACCAATTCTGTATACAAAGGTACTAAGTACATCGGAATATTCACGAACAGCCGTATTACCAATAACATAAGGCCGATCAAAACCGATGCTGACCATATTTCCAAGGTTAAGAATAAGCAAGGTAACAATCGTTGGTTTAATACTTGGTATTGTAATATGCCAGATTCTCTTCAGCCGCGTTGCACCATCAATCTCAGCTGCCTCGAACAATTCCTTGTTCACACCGGTTAATGCAGCCAGATATAAGATGGTTCCCCACCCAGCGCTTTGCCACACACCTGTGAACAGATAGGTAACAAGCCATGAGTTTTTTTCTGTCAAAAACGGAATGGAATCAAACCCCATGCTCTGCAGTAGATTGTTTACCATACCGGATTGATTGCCAAACAATTGGTACACAATCCCCCCGATGATAACCCAAGAGATAAAGTGAGGAATATACAGAATGGTTTGTGAGATTTTCTTAAACCATTTGAATCTTACCTCATAGAGCATAATCGCCAGAATAATTGGAGCAGGGAATGAAACGATCAGATCAAGAAAATTCAGCATAAACGTATTGCGTAATGTCGTGTAGAAATCGGGCATTGCAAATACTTCACGAAAAGCATCGAAACCGATCCATTCACTACCGTTGATACCCTGAAACAGGTTGAAATCTTTAAATGCGATCTGGACACCGTACATCGGTCCGTAACGGAAGATTAAAAAGTAAATTAAAGGCAGAGAAATCAAAGCGTATAGTTGCCAATATCTTTTCAAATATGTGAGGTTCAAGACGGTTTCCTCCTATCATAAGAAACGTTTGTGCCGCCTATCCGGCGGCACACGTTCCTTTCTAATTCGAAACAGTTGTATGGTTTCTTTTTTAATATTATCTAGGTGTACTAAGGCTTACTTTCCACCCATACTCTGCAAAGCTTCTTCCAGCTCTTTCTTCAAATCGTTACCGCCCAAGGACATGTAATCAGCCATTTCTTTATCAAACACAGCGTCGAAATCAGCTGGTTTTGCCATAGCGGATTTTACGATAATGACATCAAGCTTGTCATTCAGTGTAGTACCATACTTCATCTCGGCAGCAATCGGTTTGTCAAAGATGATCGGTCCTACTGTATCTGTGTTTGCAATCTCAAGAGATTGCTTCAACAGCTCTTGGTTATTTTTAGGGTAACCCAGAATCCATGCTTTTTCGTTTGTAGCTTGATCTCCGATGTTTTTACCGTTGGAGATAATCGCAAAGTCATTTGCGTTATAGAAACGATCTGCTGCATCTTGAGCTACATCTTCTTTTGCAACCGGAATACCGTCTACTAGATCATAGTTCTCGCCTTTCACACCGCTGATGATATCCATCAGGTTGTTGTCAGACGCCATCCAATCCAGGTATTTAACTGCTTCTACTGCACGCTCACTGCTTTTCGGAATCATAATGAACAAACCATTTGAACCGTAACGTGACTTGATGTGTTTGTTATCTGCATTCGGGTTAGTATAAGCATCTAATGGCAGAACTTTGCCGTCGCTTACATTTTTACGCATGAGATCCATTGTAGCCTCTTTACCGAACATAGCATCAGCATCTTCAGACCAGAAGCCTACATTACCATTTTGAATATCTTTATTCAGTTGCGTTTTGTCTTTATCCAAACTGAAATCTTTACTGATCAAACCTTCATTGTAAAGTTTGTTCAGGAATTGCATGGACTCTTTGAAACCCTCGTGCAGTGGCAATTCATAACGTTGACCGTATGTCTTGTCGCCACTTACAGGTTTGATAAAGGAGTAGATCAGTGTCTCATACTGAGCCGGTGCAAGCGCAAAGCCCATAGGGATGTTTTTGCTTCCCAGTTTCGCTGGATCTTTTTCCTTGAACGCTTTCAGTGTTGTATACAACTCATCCGTTGTCTTAGGTGCTGGCATTCCCAGCTTGTCTAACCAGTCTTGACGGATATAAGAACTGTAACGGCCTGTGATGGCGCGTTTACCCGGAATAGCAAACTGCTTTCCTTCTAATTGGCCAAACTTTAGAGTATCTTCACCCAGGAATTTCTTCAGATTCGGTCCATGCTGATTAATCAGATCACCTACATCTGTAAGACCTCCCTGCTGTGCATAACGGTAAAAGACAGTGGAGTCGTAAACAAAGACAACATCCGGAACATCTGAGGCACTTGCCATCAGGACGTTCAGCTTCGTCACTTCCTCAGAACGTTGAACAGGAACAAATTGTACATCAATGTTGTTGGGATCGCCGAACTTTTCTTGAATCATCTTTGTGATATAGCTGTTCGTGATCGTGTAAGGCGAAGGTGTGTTACCTCGGTCAAAAAGCTCCACTTTTAATGTGACGCGTTTACCATCACCAGCTGCTCCGCCTTCTGATGATTTGTTGTCTGAAGATCCGCAACCCGCAAGTAGTGAGACACCCATAACTGCTGTAAGTGCCAGACCCACAAACTTCTTTAGACTCCCTTTTCTTGTCATTCTGTTCATCCCCTTTGGCTTTACGTGAATGTTTTAAAGCTTGCCCTGAGTATTCCATACTAATGTGCGCTCTGACAACATACTAAATTCGGGTGGATCGACAAACGAGTTATGGTTTGCATGGTAGCTTATTTTCGCAGACTGCCAAAATTCCATAAAACCGCATGGGAGCAGGGTTTAGAGGCATTACACGTCCCTATCCATACACGATGGAAACAAACCATTTTCTCGCACTGCCTAAATTCGTATGTTACATCAGGAAGCATCTATGACACATCTTCTGACATTACCATGAAACATACATGTTTATTTCATTATTTTTCAAACGCTTTCATTTTATAATGTCAAAACTAAATAAAAAGGGTGAATCGCAATTAATGAAATCCCCCTAAATTATGGAGATTTATATTATCGATTCACCCTGATTTATTTAATTATTCCGTTTCCCATGTATGGAAACATGACACGTTTTCACTCGTTCATTTTGGAACAAGCACAGATACCCCATTATTCATCCAATGTTTTTTGATCCTTTTTCATCCGACGGTAATCTCCAGGTGTAATGCCAGTGACCCTTTTGAATACACGCCCAAGTGTAATGCCATTCGCATATCCGACCTTTAAGGCTATGTCCTGTAAAGAGTGATCAGTATTGAGCAGCAGTTTCTCCGTTTCTTTCATCCTAAGCTCAGTCACAAAGTCAACAAACTTCATATTGAATTCCGTCTTAAACAGGTAGCTGGCATGTTTGCCCGAGATCTGGAAACGATCACTTAGATGTTTCAGTGATAGGTCCGGATTGGTGAACTGCTCCTCGATATAGTTTTTCATTTCATTAACCATAGCTTTATAACTTTTTGTTTCCGTTACAGCAACGTATGTCCGGAATAGATCGGTAAGACTATCAAACAAGAGCACCTTAACATCCTCTAACGACTCTGCTTCTTCCATTGCATGTAGCCAATTGTTAATGTTTTCTTCCGATAGCTCTTTCTGCAACCCTTCTGACATCATGGAAACTTCTCGGCTAAGCATCTGGAGCATTGCTTCAATCAGAGAACGGATCTCATCATCCGGAAGTTTATTACGCTCAAATTCCTTGAATATATCCTCCAGTTGCTCTCTCCACTGCCCACTCGACATCCTGAATCGTTTAACAAAGTCTGCAATCATCTGCAGATACGTATAGGTTTCGAGCAATGGATGCTGCATTTCACTTGTCTCTGCTTCACCCACATCGCCATTCATCAGCAGCTTACGCTGCATCACCGCTTCAGCGGCTGTAAACGATTGATGGATCGCTTCAATCCCTTCAGCAACAGGTCCAATTCCGAAGCTGAGAGAAATTCGAAGATTCTGCTCGACCCATGATTTACATTCCTCGGCAACAACTCGGATCTGCTTTGATAAATCCTGACCCTGCTGCACGTCTTCCTTTGAGAAGAAAAGAATAGCGATCCGATCTGCACTAATCCATTCCGTCCAGCATTGCATTTCCGTATCCCGCGAGAGCTCTTGCAATACATTCATCAGGGCAAACTTCAGTGTATTTTGCTCTCCTCTGGTGAATTTCTCCTGAAACCCCTTCTCATATCGGTTAATATCCCCCACAACCACGATAAAACGGGAAGCCTCATGGGCTCCATCAAATGGGGATACCTCATACAATTGTTCTGCAGCATTGTCCACATGTTCACCGTGAAGCAACGCGCTAAACAGCTTACTACGCTGCATTAACACATTTTCACGACTCTTTTTGTCATAATCCATCATATGATTGATCAGATTTTCAAGCACACCATCGATCATCTTCATCTCGTCCATACGAGCACCGGATTTTTCGAATGCCTTAATCTGTTGGGATTCAATCCGGTTCATAATGATCTGAATTGGCTTATAGTTACGCCGGGTCACATACACGATGTAGATAATTGCACAGATCACCGTCAGAATAGCGATGAACACCCAAACATAAGAAACAACCGATACCCAGCCAAACAAATTACCAGCTTTAATGCCGCTGGTAAGGGTCCATCCAAACCTTTCCAAGGATAACTCATTTAATTTCGTACCTTCGATAGCACTCTCATTATCGGAATGAGCATCATAGACGACCCTGCCCTCCTGATCACTTATCGTCAGGAAAGAGAGTTTTCCATTAATCATGCTATCGACACTCTGCTTGATACTGCTCATCTTGATATTAATGACCAATACACCTTCTGAGCCAAAAGGTAGAGGCATTTCTTTATTTACGGTCAACACTTGTACAGGTGTCCTCTGATATTCTTCTGGTTCCATCTCCCGAACGGGCTGCCAGCCTTGACCGGTTCCACCGCTTAGAATTCGATCAATCCATGCCTTGTCTGAGAAATTCCCAACGTCCCTTGAACCACTTAGCGTTATAACGCGCTCATGTTGTTTGTCATACAAATATATGGATTGGATCCATGAAGAAGAATTGATCATCTCACGTAAATTTTGTGCAATCGTATACACTGTATCCGAGTTATTAGGATTGTTTCCGTTGAAATAAAGTCTGTATGCCGGTTCGTATTGCACTTTCTCTGTCACAGCCAGTTCAATGTCCCGGATCGTATGGTCCAGCGTGGTTGCTAGATAACTGGTGGATATCCGGTCTGCCTTCCGGGTTTCCTCCCTGGAAATATCATTAATGAATACAAAAGCAATAAAGATGATTATCGTCATCGTAAAGAAAAATATAGGGAAATACGAAAAAAGCAACCGATAATACCACGTGCGCGACAATAGACCCCACTCCTCACTCCACGATGCCAATGTCCATCAGCCGTGGTTCTACTGTTTAGTATCCGTTACAAAACGATTCCAAATTCATCTATAATAAAACGCTATCATTTCTTAATATTTATAGTTATTATAGCACAAGCGATCAAACAGCCAAGCACGGAATTCAATTCGTGGGGTCAAAACAAAAATACCGTGCTGAGCTAATTCACTCAGACACGGAATTTAAAACCAGGTTAGGCTGTAAACACCCACTATTATACTAAAAACTAAATACCCGAATCCTTAAACAGCGTAGCCATGGAACCACCATCTACAATAATGCGGATAGCTCGTGAGAGCATAGGTGCGACGGGTAACACTTTAAAGCATTCCGGGTGATCTTCCGGTAGTGCAATAGAGTCTGTTACCACAACCTCGGTAATCGATGGATGATTTAATTTACTTACTGCCCCATCCGAGAACAAGCCGTGAGTTGCGCAAACATATGCGTTCTCTGCACCCCGTTCCTTCAACCCTTCAACAACATTCACAATGGTTGTACCTGTATCGATCAGATCCTCGATAATAATCGGTGTTCGTCCCTCAACGTCACCGATGACATGCGTGATGATCGATTCATTATGACTTGGACGTTTCTTGATCATAATGGCAAAAGGGGAATCCAGACGATTCGCCAGCTTCTCCGCCATCGATGCCCGTCCTGCATCAGGAGAAACCACAACCGGGTTTTTGATCTCTTTACTAAGCAGGTATTCGCTGATTAAGTCCAGTGATGTCATGTGATCCACCGGAATGTTAAAGAAACCCTGAATAGCTGCTGCGTGCAGGTCAATTGTAACCACCCGGCTTGCTCCAGCTGTCGTTAATACATCTGCAACCATCTTGGCCGAGATGGGCTCACGCGGAGCCGACTTTCGTTCTTGACGAGCATAACCGTAATACGGAACGATAATATTTACCGTGCGCGCTGAAGCCCGTTTTGCCGCATCAATCATAACAAGCAACTCGACAAACAGTTCATTGATTGGATGAGACAAAGACTGTATTAAAAACACATCACAATTGCGGATCGTTTCTTCGTAATGAACGTATATTTCTCCGCTCTTGAACCGGGACAGCTTAATCTTGCCCAGTTGTACGCCCAGCTTGTCACATACCTGCTCTGCAAGCTTAGGGTTAGATGAACCGGAAAAAATACGTAACGAATGCTGCATAATGCCCTCCCGCGGGTTTATCCCCGATCATAATTCCTTGTATAGTTAAATTGGAGAATCCAACTCGTATAAAAGGTGGTTTCACCCTTATTATACTCCACTGCTGTCTACATTTAAAGGAATGAACGAGCGCTGGCGGCTTTCAAACACAGCAACTTCCTTACAGCCAAGTTCATGCAAAAGTGCCTCCGCCTCGGGCAAATAATCGCCTAGCTTCATGGGATCATGTGCATCCGATCCCATCGTAAGAGGAATACCCAACCGAATCGCTTCCATCAGCATTCTCCGGCTCGGAAACATCTCCGCACATGGCTTGGACAAGCCTGATGCATTCAGCTCCATGGCGCAGCCACTTTTCGCAATAGCATGCAAGGCTGCATCCTCCAGTGCAATGCGTTCCTCATTTTGCTCAGGTGAAGGTACGTATCCAAAACGTTTGATCACATCCGAGTGCCCTATGATATCATACATACCTGTAGCCGCTGCTTTGCTAACAGCATCATAATACTGGCGATATACTTCAAGAACATCCTTGCCTTCCCAGTGGTGGGTCTGCCGAAAATCAGTAATATCCCATTCACCAAGGAAATGTACAGAACCAATGACGTAATCCCATGGATAACGCTCAATAATCGAGCGAATCTCCGTTTCCCAGCCTTCAATATAATCCCCTTCAAGGCCCACGCGGACCTCGATCTGTTCGCGGTAGCGTTCCTTCAAAGTGAAGCATTCCTCAACATATCGAGGTAGTTCATCCATAGGCATAGCCATCTCCGGATAATACTCAGCTGGGGCTACATGCAGTAGCGGCATATGATCGGATAGCCCAATTTGTGACAACCCGATCTCGATCCCACGTTGTACGTATTCTTCCAGCTTACCAACGGCATGTCCGCAGCGTTCATGATGAGTGTGGTAATCTATACGCATTCAGCATTCGCCTCCTAATCGCGGCGCGGCCGTTCATGACGACGACTCAATTCGGACATGATATCATCCAGCGGCAGCTTGCGTTCTTGCAGCAGCACGAGCAAGTGGTACATCAGGTCACTGACTTCGAGACGAAGCTCGTCATTGTCTTTATTTTTCGCAGCAATAATCGTCTCGGAAGCTTCCTCACCGATCTTTTTCAGGATTTTATCGACACCCTTATCGAACAGATACGTGGTATACGCACCTTCTGGACGTTCGCGCTCACGCTCAGCAATGACCGATTCCAGCTCCGCCAGGACCTCAAACCGACTCTCGGTATTGGATGAAGTGGTCGTGCTGGAGCCTGCTGCGCTTCCAGTTTCTGTTTTGGTATCTTGTTCCGTTTCATTAGCCGACAACCCGATAATTTCATTATGGAAACAAGTCACTGCCCCTGTATGGCAAGCCGGGCCTTTCGGTTTAACCTCAACCAGCAGTGTATCACCGTCACAATCATATTTTAAAGAAACGATCTTCTGAACATTGCCTGAAGTTGCTCCTTTATTCCATAGCTCCTGACGTGACCGTGACCAGAACCAAGTTTCCCCGGATTCAAGTGATAACTTGAGGGATTCACGGTTCATATAAGCCATCATTAATACTTCACGGGTATCCACATCCTGCACAATGGCAGGGACCAACCCTTCATCCCAGCGGATGTGCTCCACAACTTGCTCCAAGGAGAGCTGTTCCTTGATTTCATCGCTCACTTTAGTCACGGATTTCCACCCCTTGTTCTCTTAATTGTTGTTTTAATGCCGGTACAGCAATTTCTTTATAGTGAAAAATGGTTGCAGCCAGACCTGCGTCCGCTTTGCCTGTTGTGAATACATCATAGAAGTGGGATTCCTTGCCTGCACCGCCTGATGCAATGACTGGAATGCTCACCGACTCCGAAACGGCTGCGGTCAGCTTCAGATCAAAACCGTCCTTCGTACCATCTGCATCCATACTGGTTAACAGAATTTCGCCTGCACCCAGCTCCTCGGCTTGTTTAACCCATTCCAGTGCTTTGATGCCAGATGGTTTCCGTCCACCGTGGGTGTACACTTCCCACTCACCCCAAGCCTCGTTATACTTGGCATCAATAGCAACCACGATACATTGCGAGCCAAAACGGCGTGCACCATCCGCTATGATCTGCGGATTAAGCACTGCTGCTGTATTTACCGCAATTTTGTCCGCACCTGCACGCAAAATACGCTTCATGTCCTCTACTTTGGAGATCCCGCCACCTACCGTAAACGGAATAGCAATTTCGCCCGCCGTCTGTCTTACAACTTCCTCCATCGTTTCACGGCCCTCCACCGATGCGGAGATATCGAGAAATACGAGTTCGTCCGCACCCTCGCGGTCATACAGTGCCGCTAGCTCTACTGGATCACCCGCATCGCGGAGATTGACGAAGTTCACGCCTTTAACGACCCGGCCGTCCTTCACGTCCAGACAGGGAATGATTCTTTTTGCCAGCATGCTGCCTCTTCCTCTCTACTCGATTATCCGTTACTTGTTGACCAAACGCACTGCTTCAGCCAGATCAATACTGCCCGTATACAAGGCTTTACCTACAATGGCTCCGCCAACACCATCATCTGTATGACGACTCAAGCGCAGCAAATCATCCATCACACTGACACCACCAGAAGCAATAACGGTCCGTCCGCTCGCTTTGGCAAGAGACACAATTGCCTCAACATTAGGCCCTTGCATCATACCGTCACGGGAAATGTCCGTAAAGATAAACGTTTCCGCTCCATAAGCAGCAAGTTCCTTCGCCAGCACTTCAGCCTGTACCTCAGAAGTTTCAAGCCATCCACGAGTGGCAACATATCCGCCCCGCGCATCGATACCAATCGCTACTTTATCTCCGTAACGTCCCAGTACTTCTTCCGTAAATGCACGATCCTCGATCGCGGCTGTCCCGATAATCAATCGGCTAACACCCAGTCCCAATAAACGCTCAACGTCAGTGACTGTACGAAGCCCGCCGCCAACCTGAACCGGTACATTCACTGCGGATGCAATGCGTCCAATCAGCTCATCGTTAACCGGGTGTCCTGCTTTGGCACCATCCAGATCTACCAGATGAACGTATGTACCGCCTTGCTTTTCCCAGTTAAGCGCAACCTGAACCGGGTCATCGTTATACACCGTCTCTTGATTATAATCTCCCTGCACCAGTCTTACACATTTGCCGTCCCGGATATCGATTGCCGGATATAAGATAAAAGATGACATACAAGGCCTCCTGAGTGTAGATTCGATTGAAATTGAAATGAAATTTCATGTAGTTTCACATTGAATATATTTAGAACTGATTTTGTTTTAGAACTAAAGATATAAATGAATATAAAAACAATACACACAGCTTACTAGAATAGTAGCGACAAAAGTTAGGCTTATATGGATGTTATACTGATGAGCCCGTCAAAGACAGGAAATTGCCCAGCAGTCTCATGCCAAGTTCACCGCTTTTCTCCGGGTGGAATTGCATGCCGAAGTTTGATCCTCTGCCCACAATCGCTGTAACCGGATGTCCGTAATCCGTAACGGCCAGCAGATCGCCCTGATTCTCCGTAAGTGCATGATACGAGTGTACGAAATAGACATGCCCTGCATCCAGACCCGCGAAGAGCGGATTTTCAGGGTATAAAAATTCCAAACGGTTCCATCCCATATGAGGAACCTTTAGATCGCTCGGTGCGAAACGCACCACTTTTCCCGGTAAAATGTCCAGACCTTCATGCTCGCCATGTTCCGCACTGGAGCTGAACAACAGCTGCATACCCAGACAGATGCCAAGGAGCGGTTTGGTTCCAGCAGCCGCTTCTTTTACGACCGTATCCAGACCTGTTTCCCGCAAATGCACCATCGCATCACCAAAAGCACCTACCCCCGGCAGAATAACGCCATCTGCACCAAGAATAACTTCTCGCTCCCCCGTGACCAGCGCTTCATAGCCAAGACGTTCGACCGCTTTGCCGACGCTGTGCAGGTTCCCCATACCGTAATCGACAATTGCAATCGCCATCGTCTACAGCACTCCCTTCGTGGAAGGCACTCCGGTTACTCGTGGATCAATCATCGTTGCTTCATCCAGCGCACGTCCGAGAGCTTTGAAGACTGCTTCGATCATATGATGTGTGTTCTGACCGTAGTGCACAATGACATGTAGCGTAATCCGCGCTTCGAGCGCCAACTTCCACAGAAATTCATGTACCAGCTCTGTAGAAAAGCTACCTACTTGTTGTGACGGGTACTCAGCCCGGTATTCAAAGTGCGGACGGTTACTTACATCAATGATAACCTGAGCGAGCGCTTCATCCATCGGTACAAACACGCTAGCATAACGCTTAATACCACGTTTATCGCCCAGCGCCTGGTACAGCGTCTGTCCAAGACAAATGCCGATGTCTTCAACCGTATGGTGATCATCAATATCAATATCTCCGCGAGCCTGTACGTTTAGGTCAAACTGTCCATGTTTTGTGAACAGATCGAGCATATGGTTCAGAAACGGTACATCTGTTTCAATATTCGATTGTCCCGAGCCATCTACGTTGAATGATAGCTGGATATTGGTTTCGTTCGTTTTGCGGTCGACCTCTGCTTGGCGAACTGCACCTTTATTTTGAAGCTCAACGCCCTGTTCTGCACTCTTATTCTGATTATCCATTGTCCGATTCCGCCTTTCCTTCCTGTTCTAAGCGTACAGCGATTGCACGAGCATGTCCTTCAAACCCTTCATGACGGGCCAATTCGATAATGGCCGCTCCGTTTTGCAGCAATGCCTCTTTACTATAATAAATCAAACTCGATTTTTTGATAAAATCATCCACATCTACCGGTGAACTGAACCGGGCAGTTCCATTGGTCGGGATAATATGATTGGGTCCGGCAAAATAATCGCCCACCGGCTCGGAGCTGTAGGGCCCGAGGAAAATCGCACCGGCATTCTCGATCCGGCCAGCATAAGCCATCGGCTCTTGCACCATGATCTCCAGATGTTCCGGTGCAAGCCGGTTCACGACATCGATTCCCTCATCGATGGAATCGACCAATATAATTGCGCCATGCTGCTCCACCGAAGCAGCAGCAATATCGCGCCGCGGCAGCACATCCAGCTGCCGCTGCACCTCGGCCTGCACGGCTTCCGCCAGCGTGGCCGAATTCGTGACGAGAATGGCCGATGCCATCTCGTCATGCTCCGCCTGCGACAACAAGTCCGCGGCGACATACACCGGGTTCGCCGTATCATCGGCGAGCACCACAATCTCACTCGGGCCGGCGATACTGTCGATATCGACTGCTCCATAAACCTCGCGCTTCGCGAGCGCCACGTAGATATTACCCGGTCCACAGATCTTGTCGACCGGTGCAATGCTCTCCGTGCCGTAAGCAAGGGCGGCGATAGCTTGCGCGCCGCCAACCCGGTACATCTCGTTCACGCCCGCTTCCGCGGCAGCCACGAGAATGTACGGGTTAATGCCCTCACCACCGTTCGTCGCCGGCGGTGTGACGAGCACAATCTCCGGCACGCCTGCAACCTGTGCCGGAATGACATTCATCAGCACCGACGATGGATACGCTGCTTTCCCTCCAGGGACATACACGCCGACTCGCTTCAGCGGCCGAATAACCTGGCCGAGCAGACTACCGTCCGGCTGCCAGTCCATCCACGAATTGCGTTTCTGCTTCTCATGAAACGCACGAATATTAGCGGCGGCTTGGCGAATCGCCGTCACAAAAGATGGCTCAACGGCTGCATACGCTGCCTGGAGCTCCTCCTGCGGCACGCGCAGCTGCGCAGCCGTCAGCGTCGTGCGATCCAGCTGCTCCGTGTAACGCAGCAGTGCCGTATCTCCTTCCCGGCGAACATCTGCGACGATACGCCGTGTTGATTCATTTTGCTCCGGTGTACCGTACTCCACTTCCCGTTTCAGATCAAAATCACGTGCTGATACAATCTTCATCCGTACAACCTCCTCACATATCTACTTCTTGTCTATAGTCAATTGACTTCTTATATGTTCACTATCTTCTCGCACTTCCCGCAGAAACCTCATTCCCGCTTGGAATTACTGATTGAAGAGCATCACATAGCGCCTGAATACGTGCATTTTTCATCCGGTAACTGACGCGATTCGCAATCAGTCGACTCGTGATATCCAGAATTTCCGTCATTTCCACAAGTCCGTTCTCACGCAACGTTTGCCCGGTCTCCACCAGATCAACGATCCGATCAGCCAGTCCGATCAGAGGCGCAAGCTCAATCGATCCGTTCAGCTTAATAACCTCGACCTGCTGCCCTTGCTCACGGAAGTATTGGGACGCGATTCGCGGATATTTGGTCGCCACTCGCTGCTGAATACCTGCCTTCCAGTCCGGTAGCCCAATCACCGACATACGGCACTGAGCAATGCCCAGATTCAGCAGTTCATACACATCCCGATCCTCTTCCAGCAATACATCTTTCCCAACAATGCCGATATCGGCAACACCATACTCCACGTACGTTGGCACATCCACAGGTTTGGCCATAATGAACTCCATCCCGGCTTCTGGCACCTCGATGACCAGTTTGCGTGTATCATCCACGTCCTCTGGAATATCCAGACCTGCCTCGCGGAACAATTTGGAGGCCTTTTTGTAGATTCGGCCTTTGGGCATGGCCACCTTCAGAATATCCGACATCTCAATGTCCTCCTTTTTGCATTCCATAGATGATGACCTGTTCATCCTGCTCCGCAGTTGTTTCGCTCGTTACAGGTGTCGTCTCTACCTTTTTATCAGCAAGAAGAGATGTAACTACGTTTTGACCCAACATGCGTAATCTCGCTGCTTCGGTCAATGCTTCAGCACGGCGATCTGGACTGTATTCAATACGTACCGATTTCGTCTCTTCAATCGTAATGCCATGGACACCATCAATAATCCGGTTTGTTTTTAATGCAAATCCCGTAGCCGGAAGAGCTCGCCCGAACTGCTGCAACAGATTGTCATACCGTCCGCCGCTACACACAGGTGATCCCAGCTCTGCGGCGTAGCCTTCAAATGTCATGCCTGTATAATAAGAGAAATCCCCGATCATCGTCAGATCAATCAACACATGCTCGGAGACACCATAGGCCTCCAATACTTCAAACACTGCACACAGATGTGCAATGGATTGTGCAGCTTCAGCACTTGAGCTAAGCTCGCTCGCATGTGTGCAGATTTCTTTCCCGCCACGCAGACGCAAAATCGCTTCAAGCTGCTGTTTCTGTTTAGGTTCCAGGCTCAATGCTTCAATCGATTGGCGGTAGCCCACGTAATCACGTCCAAGCAAACCTTCCTTCAATTGCTCTTGCTCAGCTGTCTGACCCGGAATTACTTCTTCCAGCAGTCCATTCAAAAAGCCCATATGACCCATCGCTATCTTAAAAGAAGACACACCCGCGGCCTGCAACGAGGCAATCGCTAATGCAACCACTTCAGCATCCGCCTCAGGGGAATCATCTCCTACAAGTTCAACACCTGTTTGGAAAAATTCAGCCTCACGTCCGGCTTCCTCTTCAATGGAACGAAATACATTCGCATGATAGGACAGACGCAGCGGCAACGCCTCATCTTTGAGCATCGATGATACGACTCGTGCAATTGGAGCTGTCAGATCAGAACGCAGAACCAGTGTCGTTCCCCGACTGTTCAGCAATTTAAACAATTTGCGATCCGATGTAGAGCTAGCCACCCCTACCGTGTCGTAATATTCAATCGTTGGAGTTATGATCTGACGATAACCCCAGCGTTCCATGCACTCCAGAACGTTTCGTTCAATCTTACGCAGCTTGGACACCACATGTGGTGTATAGTCACGGAAACCGGTTGGTTTTTCAAAGCCTTTTGGTTTGGACATGGATATAATTCACCCCGAGTCATGAATTTGGATTGTTATATAAGTTGATTAAACATATTTACATACTCACTTCGATGACAGAAGTTATATCATCTTTACTTTTTAAACGCTCTATCTAAAAAGGATTTATGTACAGCAAATCCCCGTTCTATGTTAGTTACCCTAGTTACCCTAATTTACAGCAAAGCCATTGCCTCTAGCTCAACGCAGGATCCACCTTTTACGTTAATAACTCGATTTCTCTATAGAATGATTGTCGTCTTCACCTTAATTACTTTCACATGGTAAAGTGCTAACAAACTAAAGGATATGGGATATGATAACATGGATGCAGCTAAATCGTCAACAAACTTAAGCCATGACTGCTCTTGGCGACCTACCTGAGTAGACTTAATTGCCCTGTCCGTGTCCTATGGACTCTCACCGTTTGATTCGTTTCAAGTTTTGTATACGAAAAAAGCTGCCCTCAGCAGCTCTTCCCTCCATGCATTCGTTCATAAAACGATTCATTTATCTATCATATATCACCATGTATCACTTCATAGATCGTCTGTTATATCCCTAAACTTGTAAACGTGACGATCTCTTCACTTAATGCAGCTTTCGCTGAGAAGGTTCATCTGTTTTGAAAATCATTTCCTCCGGCGATTCTGCCGAACGTGACAAATCACGCAAAGGATTGCCTCCAACAAAAGCCCCTGGGGCAACATCCTTATGGACCACAGCCCCGGCAGCCACTACCGCTCCATCCCCAATCGTTATCCCTGGAAGGATCGTTGTATTCGCTCCGATCAGCACATTATCCCCGATAATGACTTCTCCGAGTCTGTACTCCTTAATGAGATACTCGTGAGCAAGGATCGTGGTATTGTAACCAATCACCGAGTTTTCACCGATCGTTATTTTTTCTGGAAAAAATACATCCACCATCACCATCAGGCCAAAAGCCGTATGCTCCCCCACCTTCATACCGAGCATGCGTCGATAAATCCAGTTCTTGAGGGACAGAACAGGGCAGTAACGCGACAACTGAATCCAGATAAAATTACGAATTCCCTTCCATGGGCTCACTGTCTTGTAGATATGCCAAAGCGCATTTTGACTTTCTACCGGATAGCGGGTTACTTTTCTCATGAACGGCCCGTTTCCGTAAGAACCATTTTTAGCAAATCCCTCATATCATGCAAAATGTAATCCGGTTTATATCCGCTCAGCACTTGCTCTCCTTTGAGCGACCAGGCTACACCAGCGGAGAGAGCACCTGCATTTTGCGCGGATTGAATATCGACAGGGCTGTCACCCACCATCAATGTGTGCGCAGGATTAGACCCCAGCTCCGCCATCGCTTTTTGCACCGGTTCTGCATGAGGTTTAGGATGAGTTACATCCGTCACGGTCACAATCGACTTCATATATTTCAGCAAATCAAAGCGCTCCAGCACCTTTAATGTAGAAGGACGAATTTTGGTCGTCACCACACCCATCGTAATTCCTGCCTGATCCAAAGCCTCGACCACCTCAATCACGTGTGGAAAAGGTCTGACCATTGCTTCATGGTGGATATCATTATAGGCACGATAACCTTTGACATACTCCGATACCTCTTCCTGACCTGAAAAGGTTCGCATTTGTTGCTCCAATGTGCCTCCCATATGCGGAATAATTTGCTCTCTTGTCCATGGGGAAGCATGATCCCAACCTTCCATTACATTTAGGAATGAATTGATAATCAGCTCATTGGTATCAATAATCGTTCCATCCAGATCGAACAGTACCGTGTTAATCACGTTGCATTACTCCTTTTTATCTTCAACTTGCTTCGAATCATCTTGAGCAGAGCTTGATGTGGTTGTTACCTTCTCCTCTTCACCAGTTACTTTTTCCGTATGTCCAATGTCATCTACAGCAACTTTTGACGAAACAATCGGATCACTGTATCGTGCATCTGCTTTCCCCGTCACTCTTCTTACGACAATGAAAACGATAGCAACAACGACAATGCCAATCGCAAGCAACTGTGAAATTCGCACGTTACCGTACGCCGGATCTAAATATCCTTGTTCGAATCCCAGTGCAGTCATTGGAGACCATAATCCGTTCACGAATGAAGCGATCCATTCCGGAGCCTGGAATGCCAGACTATCGGTGCGCACAGCTTCAATGAAGAATCGTCCAATGGAATACCAGATGAAATAAGACATGAACATTTCGCCTGCACGCATGAACTTCTGACGACGAAGCACCAGCAGCAGAATCAACCCTACAAAACTCCATACGGATTCATACAGAAAAGCCGGATGATGGAATACACCCTCCACGTTCATTTGATTGACAATAAAGTCTGGCAAGTGCAGCTTATCTCTTAAAAATGATTCCTCTACAGGACCACCATACGCCTCTTGGTTGACAAAGTTACCCCAACGCCCGATCATCTGTCCAACGATTAGTCCAGGTGCACAGATGTCCGCCATACGCCAGAAGTTATAACCTTTACGACGGAAAAAAATGACTGCACATATAATGGCACCTATTAATGCGCCGTAGATCGCAATACCACCATTCCATATTTTGAAGACATCCCAGAAGTTATCCTTATAATCTTCCCACTTAAATGCCACATAATAGATACGTGCTCCAATAATTGCAGATGGCACACCTAGCAAAACCATATCCATGAACACTTCTTGCGGGATATTAAATCTTTTGCCCTCCCGAATGACAAGCAGCAGGCCTAACAGAGCTGCAGTACCGAGGATAAGACCGTACCAGTGAACCTTTAAAGCGCCAATAGAGAACGCGATCGGGTTCAACAGTAATAATGTATCCATTCATTCACACTCCTATCAATTCACATCTTTAAGCATGACGGTTCAGAGCCTGCAACAACCTTCCTGTTTGAAGGAGCGCAGGCCACCAAGTGTCATGCTTCATGAAAACTTTCAACTTTATATTTATGGCCTGATGTCTGGTATTTCCCTACCCACTGTTCCAGCAGGTTAGTAAAACTTTTCTTCGTTTATCCTAGTCCATATCTTCCATATCTTCTGAAATGGTTGCTGTCAGTTTGTTCGTGAATTGGAGTGCAGCATTAAGCCCCATCTGTTTCAAACGATAGTTCATGCCAGCCACTTCAATAATTACAGCCAAATTTCGTCCAGGACGAACCGGAATGGTAACCAGAGGTACATCGGTATCAATAATACGTGTGGTCTCTTCATCCAATCCCAGACGGTCATACTGTTTATCCTGCTGCCACGCTTCAAGACGTACGACCAATGTAATCCGTTTATTATTACGTACAGCGCCTGCACCAAACAAAGTCATGACGTTGATAATACCAACCCCCCGAATCTCAAGCAGGTGGCGGATCAACTCCGGTGCTGTGCCGTGAAGTTGAAAGTCGGAGGTTTGGCGAATTTCAACAGCATCATCGGCAATCAAGCGGTGACCACGTTTTACAAGTTCAAGAGCAGTTTCACTTTTACCAATACCGCTGCTGCCTGTGATCAACATACCTACACCATACACATCACACAATACACCGTGAATAGTTGCTGTTGGTGCAAGCTTCCCTTCCAGAAAACCAGTAATACGGCTGGAGAGAATGGTTGTCGCCATGTTGCTGCGCAGTACTGCCAAATTCTGTTCTTCACTGATATCAATCAGTTCCTGCGGAACTTCCAGTCCGCGTGTCACTACAATACAAGGTGTCTCTTCTGTACAAAGACGCTGCATGCGTTCCTGACGCTCTTGTTCGGGCAGCATTGCAAAAAAGGCCAGCTCTGTTCTTCCCAGCAGTTGTACCCGTTCTTTTGGATGATATTCAAAGTAACCGGCCATCTCCAGTCCAGGACGGTTAAGATCATCTACTGTGATGAATCTTTTTAATCCCTGAGACCCCGATACCACTTCCATCTGAAACTGCTGTACCAATTCGGATACTTTCACTTTTTTCGCCATTTGTCTCTTCCTTTCAGCATTCGCTGTGCCTCTATGTACCCAATTCGTGTATCATTTCTTTCCATTATTAGCGCATTCAGAACATGATCCATAACCAGGTCGTCTCTCTTGAGATGCCCATCTTTTGTAACTCAACGTACAGCATCATGAGGACAGACCTTCAAATAATCTTAAATGAATTTTGGACCGAATGCAATCGCAGACGCCCGCTCTATCTACTCTTTATTAAGAAAAAAAGAACGGGAAAATTTTCTGATTGAAAGACTCCCACAGTTCATGATTTTTCCACCCTCATACGGTTTTACCCATTTTTTTTAAAAAAGCCCCTTCCAGCAAAAACGGAAGGGGCTCAATTTACATTATATAATTGCGTTACTGCCAGATTCCTTCGTCACCGAGGATCCTCAGTAGAATTAGTCTTGAAGGAGTACGTTAACCTCTGATTCTTTGTCAAAGATATGAACTTTGTTCATGTCAATGGCCATTTTAACTGTTGAACCATCACGAGTGTTAGAACGTCCGTCTACACGTGCGATTGTAGTGTCGTTACCTACACCGCTCAAGTAGAGGAGCATTTCGTGACCCAGGTTCTCTGTTACATCTACGTGAGTAGAGAATACAGAGTTCGGGGATGCTTCCAGGAATACCGGCTCTTCGTGAATGTCTTCTGGACGAACACCCAGAATAACTTCTTTACCAATGTATCCTCTAGATTTCAGCACTTGTGCTTTACCTTGCGGGATTTCAACATCCACACCAGGAGCTACGAAGTGAAGACTTGCACCTTGCTCAGCCAGTTTACCCGAGATAAAGTTCATTGTCGGGGAACCAATGAAACCAGCTACGAACAGGTTCGCTGGGTGGTTATAAAGCTCTTCTGGAGAAGCAGCTTGTTGGATGATACCATCCTTCATAACTACGATCCGGTCACCCATCGTCATAGCTTCGATCTGGTCATGCGTTACGTAGATAACAGTTGTTTCCAAACGTTTAGCAAGCTTAGTGATTTCCGCACGCATCTGTCCACGGAGTTTCGCATCCAAGTTGGAAAGCGGCTCATCCATCAAGAAGACTTGTGGATCACGGACAATCGCACGTCCCAAAGCGACACGTTGACGTTGACCACCGGACAATGCTTTAGGCTTACGCTCAAGCAAATGCTCGATGTCGAGGATTTTAGCTGCTTCACGTACACGTTTGTCGATCTCATCTTTTTTAACTTTACGCAATTTCAAACCAAATGCCATGTTTTGATATACGCTCATATGCGGATACAAGGCGTAGGATTGGAATACCATCGCGATATCGCGATCTTTAGGTGCAACATCATTAACGACACGGTCACCGATATAGAGTTTACCTTCAGAAATTTCCTCAAGGCCTGCGATCATACGCAGTGTTGTTGATTTACCACAACCGGACGGACCTACCAGTACCAGAAATTCTTTATCTTTAATGTCCAGGTTAATGTCAACTACAGTTGCTTTATCAGAACCCGGGTATTTTTTGAAAATATGCTCTAAACGTACTCCTGCCATGATTGTTGCCTCCTCAGAGATCATTTTGTAATCGAATACAATTTGTATTTTTATAATACCCTATGATTGAGTTATCTGACTATTCGCAAACTGCACAAAAATATCAAACCTTTTTCGTCACTTTGTACATCAGTAGTAAAAGCTGCACAATTATTGCACTTTTAAAGTGTCTAACATCGTACCCAATCTCCTGTTTGATCTTGTCCAGGCGATACACCAGCGTATTACGATGGATAAATAAACGCTTTGCTGTCTCGCTGACGTTACAGTCCAGAGTAAAAAACGTTTCCAGTGTTGCCAGTGTCTCGCTATCGTTAAAGAGCAGTGTATCCTTACCCGTTTCCCTGATAAAACGTAACCGTTGTTGCTCTGATATACTCGCCACCAACTGCTCCAGTTGCAGATTCCAAGGAAGGTGGATATGCTGTGCAACATGGAAGGAGCGACCGAGTTGCATACTTTCCTGAAGTAGGGCGGTCACCCGGACCAGTGCTTCCTTTGGAATACATGGCAGTGAAGCGGACAAATGGAACACCCCTGCGAACTCACTAGCTACTAACTCATATAATCCCATACAAAAAGCATTAAGCGAATCTTTCCTCGCTTCCGCTGTGTCTTCATCTGCTTCTCCAGTAACAATCTCCTCATCCCCCATAAAGATCCACTCCTGCTTACCAAGTGGGATTAAGGTAATCTCCTCACCAAAATAACTTTCCAGCAGCTTGTTCAACACATTAGAATCCACACGCTGAGAATCTGGAGTCTCACCTTTTAAAAGAAAAAGGACCTTCTCCTCCTGCAAGCCTGCAATAGAAGTAAACGAATCAGGCAATGGTTCCAGACTTCCAGTATCATAGGCCTTAATCTGCTCCGTAAGCCATGTCCCCAGTAAAGATAACTGCTTGTCCGCGTCGTTCACAAGTTGGGGTGCATTCTCACTCGGAGATGAACCTGCATTGCTGAGAATCAATAACTCGATCAGACGACGATTCTCCATTGTGATCGATCTTGCCTCGCATCCCCAACACACAACCGTTTTTTCCTCTTCATTCATGCCGACTTTGAAAAAAATACGTTCACCATTGTGCAAGCTAATAATATCTGAAGAAATAGTGGAACCTGCTATTGACTCAAGTTCTCCTTCGCCAACTTCGCTTTGGATGACCAATGACTTATTTTCGTCTAAGCCAATCAGATTCTCAATCGATTGCATCCATTCATGTATCGTGATTTCATATTCGTCCAATGTGGTGCTTATAACAACTTCAATTTGTTGTTTCAAATCAGGTATGAGCTTCATATAATGAACGTCACCACTCTGCTTTATTTTTATCTTTATTTTACCATATCTTAATGGGTACCGCTTAGTAACCACTGGTCTGACATATTGTACTCTTCTGCTATTGGAGTTCTATACAAAAAGAGTGATCGATCAAATTAATGATCAATCACTCTTTTTAAAGATGAGTCATGAAGGATTCGAACCTTCGACACCCTGATTAAAAGTCAGGTGCTCTACCAACTGAGCTAATGACTCATAAAACTGGTGGAGGATGATGGATTCGAACCACCGAACCCGTACGGGAGCAGATTTACAGTCTGATGCGTTTGGCCACTTCGCTAATCCTCCAAGGATTAAAGGTGGCTCGGGACGGAATCGAACCGCCGACACGAGGATTTTCAGTCCTCTGCTCTACCGACTGAGCTACCGAGCCGTATTTAATTTCTTAAGAATTAATGGCGGAACCGACGGGATTCGAACCCGCGATCTCCTGCGTGACAGGCAGGCATGTTAGGCCAACTACACCACGGTTCCAAGCATTAATGGTGCCGGCGAGAGGACTTGAACCCCCAACCTACTGATTACAAGTCAGTTGCTCTACCAGTTGAGCTACACCGGCGTATATGGTGGAGGCTGAGGGGATCGAACCCCCGACCCTCTGCTTGTAAGGCAGATGCTCTCCCAGCTGAGCTAAGCCTCCTGGGTAATATGGTAGCGGCGGAGGGGATCGAACCCCCGACCTTACGGGTATGAACCGTACGCTCTAGCCAGCTGAGCTACACCGCCATATTATTAATGTTTGATTGCTTGTCCATCTATAGGTAAAGATGGCGGAGAGAGAGGGATTCGAACCCTCGCACCGATTACTCAGCCTAACCCCTTAGCAGAGGGTCCCCTTATAGCCACTTGGGTATCTCTCCAAAGACAATCTAAACGTTGTTCAAGGATTGCTCCTTGAAAACTAGATTCGAAACGAAATGTACGCGATCAAAACTTGCTATTGGATAAGCCCTCGACCGATTAGTACTGGTCAGCTCCATGCATTGCTGCACTTCCACCCCCAGCCTATCTACCTCGTCGTCTTCAAGGGGTCTTACATACTGGGAAATCTCATCTTGAGGGGGGCTTCACGCTTAGA